>CAYRFV010000006.1:0-46554 GCA_964423545.1 uncultured Anaerolineales bacterium
CCGATCCTGATCGCGCGGATCACCCATGAAGAGGAGGTGCTGGAGCGGGAGCTGGCCGGCTATCGCGACTACCAGCGCGCCACGCGATATCGGCTGCTGCCCGGCGTCTGGTGAGGGCATGGTCGGCACAGGGAGGATCCCATGGCATATCGGGTTCACCGGTGCCAAATAGAGATTAGCCACTTGGCCGATGCGCGGCCGGCAATCCGTCATATCATGAAAGCGACCGTTTCTTCTTCAGGCCTCAACCCGGCGGCCGCTGGGCGGCGGGCACGATGTACTGCTCGATCAAATCGAAGATCGCATCGTGGCCGCCGGTCGCTGCGGTTGTGACCACGATCAGGTTCAGATCGGGAACCACGAAAGCTCGACCGGGAAAAAAGCCCGCGACAGGCTGCGCGATCCCGCTGATTGCGTCTCTGTCGACGGCCATGCCGACGAGCGTCGCGATGAAGCTCTTGGTGCAGGAGTAGATCTCTCGCCGCGTGTCGGGCCGGGTGTCACCGAAGTAGTTTTCGCTGACAATGTAGCCGTTGCGAATTACCAGGAGGCTGTGGAGATTGAGGCCCTGGGCTTTCACAGCGTCCAGCATCTGCTCGAGTCTGGCAGCATCCATGCCTTGCTCTGCGGGCGAGGCCGTGCGCCAGCCGCGGGTGGGCCAGTAGTCGGGCTGGGGCCGGGCCGGCGGCAGCGCCATGGAGCCAGCGGGCGAGGCGGTCGGTGCGGACTGTGTGAACGATGCCTCGGAAACCGCGAGGCGCCGGCTTTGGCAGCCGATCAGGAACACGCTGAGGGCGCAGCAGAACAGCAGCGTGGTCCGCGTGAGCAACGGCGGGCGCTTCATTTGGTTCGCCTCCGGGAGTCCATGTCACCGGCGCGCACCCGAGCGCGCCTTCTTACACCTTGGCGCCCTGCGCCAACTGCCGTCGCGTCCACTGGTTCAGGATCGGGTCGCGCGTCTCTTCGAGCCAGGCCAGCATCCGGCGACGCATGTGCGCCAGTGCCTCAGCTCCCGCCGGCTTGGCTGCCAGATTGACAATCTCAGCCGGATCGGCCGCCAGATCGTAGAGTTCGTCCTCGGCGGTCAGGTTCCAGACATACTTCCAGCGGCGATCGCGCACCATGCGCTGGCTGTAGAGGCCGAACTGGTTGCCGAAGTACATGCAGAAGATATCTTGGCGCCGGCTTCCCCCGCCGCGCAACTGGGGCAACAGGCTCATCCCCGCGAAGGTGTCCGGCGCCGGTGCGTTCGCGACCTCGCAGAAGGTGGCGGCCAGATCGATGCCGGTGGAGACGAAGGCATCAGAGGTATGGCCTGCCGGGACGATGCCGGGCCAGCGCAAGATGAGCGGGACGCGAACGATGTCGTCGTACATGACATAATGCTTATCGGCCATGCCGTGGCCGCCGCACAGGTCGCCGTGATCCGGGGTGTAGACAACGAGCGTGTTTTCCGCCAGGCCGAGGGCGTCCAGCGTGTCCAGGATCCGGCCGATCTGTGCGTCGATCAGCGATACCTCGCCCAGGTAGCGGGCCACGATCGGGGCCCACTGCGACCAACTCCAGCCATCGATCCCCCAGCTCCGCAGCTGCTGGCGTTGGATGTACGGCTTATCTGCTAACGGATCGCCGAAGCTGGGCCACGGCAAGATGGTCGCTGGGTCGTACATCGAAGCGTAGGGCTCCGGCACGACGTTCGGCAGGTGCGGCTCGTCGGTGTCCCAGCGAATGAAGAAGGGCCTGTCGAGTCCGCTCGCCTTCTGCAGCAGCCGGACGACCTCGCCGGCCCCCCATGCCAGTCGCGACTGCTCGGGGGTGATCTCGGGGTCCACCTCGCCCCAGAAGCCGTTCGTGCGCGGCGCGAGCCCGAGTCCCTGCGTCTTGCGCCAGGCATGATAGCCCGCGTTCGGTACGTAGTCCTCGAAGCCGAACTGCGTCGGATCCCGTTCTTGATCCACCTGCCACTTGCCGACATAGCCCAGGTAGTAGGGGCGGGGTGACCCCGCCCCTACGCGGGGTGAATCCGCCCCTGCGTGGGGTGACCCCGCCCCTACCTTCCCTGCCAGTACTTCGCTCCACGTGGACAGACCCGGCCGCAGCACCGCGGGCGACTCCAGCTTCTCATTGCAGATGACGCCGTGCTGGGTCGGCCAGGCTCCGGTGAGCAGCGAGGCGCGCGACGGCCGGCACACCGGGCTGGTGCAGAACGCGTGCCGAAACGTCGTGCCTTCGCGGATGAGGCGATCCAGGTTGGGCGTGCGGACGAGTGGATGCCCGTGGCCGCCGATGCAGTCGTAACGATGTTGGTCGGTCTGGATGAGCAGAATGTTGGGTGTGGACATTCGGTTCTCTCTGGCTCGCTGCTGGCATGCCGGGCGTGACCTGGCGCCCGTCGGGGCGCTGGGCGAGCCACCTGATTCGGGCCCCGAGCAACGCACGGAAGCTGGGATGGCTGAATTCAGACATGGGGGCCACTCCGGTGCTCTCCACCGCGGAGGTGTCGCAGCCGGCCCCGCCTCCGCCAGCCGCCACGCACTCAACCCGGCTTGGCCAGGCCGCGCGTCCGGTAGACCTCGGCGGCTTCGCGCACGAAAGCGGCTGTTTCCGGAGCCCGGTAGGCTTCGTCCAGGCGGACTGCCAACGCAAGCATCTGTTCGTAGGTCGCCCGGCCCGGGCGCAGCGTCTCGTACATGCGCAGCAGCTCGTCATTCGGGACGGCAGTCAGCTCGGCGGCGCGGCGCAGATTCGCGGCAAGCTGCGGAAAGCCCGCCTCCTGGGCAATGTCTGCCTGGCTGCGCAGCGCTTCCGGCGTGATGCGCAGATCGTCGTCCGTCAGCTCGCCGGCCGCCAGGGCTTCCAGGTCGATGTCGCCGGCCATCCGGCCGCTGGCAGCCTTCAGTTCGTCGATCGCGTTCTCCATCAGGGGATACCGATGGCTCGGCCCCCCAGTCGCTGCTTGCTGCATTTACTCCTCCGGCTCCCAATCGAACCACAGCTCTTGCGGCGGCCGGTCGGCGATCTCATCCGTCTCGCGGCGGTGCAAGAGCGCCGTCTTGACGATCAGCCGCAGCCGGGCCCAGTTGTCGACCTTCACGCCCACCGGAACGGGCGGGACGTTTCTGGCATACCTTGCAGCATTACGGCCGATTGCCCGATAGGTTTCGAGGGTCAGGTTGGGCGACTGAGGGAAGAGCTCCAGGTTGTTGAGCCGCGCCAGCCCGCGCTTGTGGATGACCGTTGTGCCCCGCGATTGGAGACCGATTGCGATGCCGGACCCGCTGATCTCCGCTCCCGCGTATCCGATGGCGGCCAGATCCGAACTGCGGTACACCTTGATCACTCGCGCGGTGAGCCCCTCATCCGCCACCCCGGAAAGGATGGCTGCTAGCACTGCCTCATGCTCCAGCCCCCCGATGGTGCGGGTCAGCGCCGTGTTGAACCCGGGGCCGACGGCGACGATGACCTCTGTCCGCGTGCTGGCGCGCGCCGGACCGATCTCGACAAGCTTGGGGGACGGCGGACCGGTGTGCGGCGCCACGAACTCGCGCGGGGATTGCGCCTGGCGGATCGCTTGGAGCGCGTCCCACCGCTCCCCTTGCAGCCGATAGCCCGTGCCGGGGCCGGTGTAGTCGTTGGGGTCGCTGATGGCGCTGAGCACGTGGAAGCGGGGCCTCAGCTCGGAAGCGGATGCGCCAGGCCTGCGCCGAAGCTCGTCATCGCGGCGTGCGGTTTGGGCGGCCGGTCGGATGGCCTGAAAGATCGCGGCGGGCTGCAGATAGTCGCCGGCCAGCCGCTGTCGACCCATTTCCAGGATGTTGTCCGCCACGTCTCGAAACCCGTGGCGTCGCAGCGCATCGACCACGGTCAGCATGCCCTGGTCGCTGCCCAGGAAGCGGTCGGCTGCGGCCAGGTCGGCCACGGCGTCGCGCGGGGGCATATCGTCGCTGCTGTGCGCCACGGTCGCTGCCGTCACCTCGTCATCGGTGATGGCCGGGAAGCCAAGCCCGGCGTACACCGCCTGGATGGCTCGCGCTGCCCGCTCCCGGGTTGCCAGCGCCGCTGCTTCGGTTGCCGGCAGCACGCCGCCGTCGACCTGCATGTCGCGCTGGAGCACGTTCCAGTCGTCGAAGTCCTCGGCGTCGAAGTTCCCGCCGCCGAAGAGGTTGTCGCGTTTCGGGATGGCGCTGTAACCGGAGCAGATGAAGTCGGTGCCGGGGACGAATTGAAGCATCAGCTTGGCCGATTTGCGCATCGTCGAGTGCGACGCAAGCGCATCGTTGCCCGAAGCGCATTCGAGTCCGAGCATGGAGGCCAGCAGGTTCTCGGCCAGCACGGCCCGCACACCTCCGGGCAGCGACTCCGGCAGCGCGATGCACGAGATCGAGCCGTTTTGCACCCCTTGGCTGCCCGCTCCCTTCGTCACCAACAGGCAACGCGCCTCCAGGTAGAGCATCGAGCAGCGCTCGGCGTGGCCCATCAGCGCCTCCGATCCGGCGCCGGAGGTGAAACGCACTTTGACCCCGCGCGATGCGTAGGCCGAGGCCAGAAATCCTTTTGACCAGGGGGTGTCGTCACCGTCGATGAACGCCCGTTCCGTACCGTAGACGGACAACGTTTCGGCGTAGGTAGTCAGACCCTTCATGGCGATTCGCAGACCCAACGCCTCTTCGACGGCGCACTGTGTGAGCACGCCGCCGCGGCCCGTCTGAGCGCCGACCAGGATCGCAAGCGCGTTGAAGGGCGCGTTTCGGGCCACCCGCACCGTGGTTTCGACTTCGGCGAAGCCGCGCAGCGCCGCCTCGGCTGCATCGGCCGCGAGGAGCGCCGGATGCTCTCGCCAATTGGTCACGTGCGCCTGGTTCGCCGGCGTACGCCGCACGCGCATCTTGCCCAGGCCGACCATCATCTCCATTACGGTCATGTGCCGGATAATCTCGACCAGTCGGGCCGGGGTGCAGCCGCAGGCCAGCCGGCGAACCTCAACCTGGGGTACGTTGATATCGACCAACATGCGCGCGATCTGCAGCGCCGGGGTCGCCATCGCTTCTGCCGCGACCGCCAGGTCGAGTGCGCGGTCGGCAATGAAGATGTCGATGGCATCGAAATCGGCCCGGGGCTTGCCGTCCATTTCGACCACGCGGCCCGCGTCGATGCGCAGGCTCGGCCGGGGGTCGTATGGGCTGTCGGCGACGATCAGGCCGGCTTCGGGCCACGGCTCGACATAGGTCTCTTTGTTGATGTCACGTTCGGCGAGGATGGCGAAACGCCGGGAGGAGGGCATGGTTCAGGCTCCCACGAACGACGCGTCACGAAGTGCGCGGGTGATCGAGCGCGCCGGCGTCAGCGTGTGCTGGCTAAGGAGCGCGCTGGCGGCGCGGGAAGGGCAGGTCTCTGGCGCGGCTTGCACCGCAGCATCCGGTCCGATCGATCGCTTCGGGATCGCGTCAGGCGTCCTGGCGCGCCGACTTGGCCGCGCGCACTGCGTTCAGGTACGTTTCCTCTGTCTTGAGAACGTGTTGAAGGACCTGAAGGACCGACCAGCCGCCGTCCGCAGGCGGCGCCGTCGCGTCCTCGTCGCTCAGTCCCACCGTCACGCCAAGCAGCATTCCCCAGGCCAGTTCAGCCTCGGCCAGCATGCGCTCGGGTGGATTCGGCGCACGGCCGATGGCTACGCGGGCGGCCCCCGCCTGGCTGGCATGCTCGCGCATGTGGTCTCCGAACCGCAGCAGCACGCGCCGTAGATCGTCCCAGCGCGGCATACCGGTGGGCAGCGCGAAGTCCGCTTCGGTGAGGCCGGCGCACTCGGCCAGCGTTTCTTCGCGCCTGCCGCGGATTTGGGCGAGCAGCGTATCAAGTTCCGTGCGAGCCATCAAAGCCTCCTTGGGCCCAGTGGAAAGCGAAGCAGGCACGGAGCGCCCTGCTCACGGGGCAACCCCGCTTGAATCCTGCGGCGGCGCGGCACAGGACGCCACCGCAGGCAGGGCTTCATGCTCCAGCGCCAAGCTTCGGCGACCGTCCCCCAGGTGTCACCGCTACGCTTTCCCCATCTTGCGCAAGTTCTCCAAGCAGAGAGAGACGACCTCCAGCGGCGGGTACTTGTAGCTCTCCTGCTCCACGATGTACCATTCGGTGCCGCCTTGAGTCTCACACAGATCGAAAACACGCTGCCACGGCACATCGCCTTCGCCGAGAATCGCCAGCGAATCGGTCGCGGCATACTCCTTGAGGTGCACGGTGATTGCCCGGCCCGGATAGCGCGCCAGATAGGGGATCGGGTCGCCACCGCCGTGTAACGCGTTGCCGATATCCACCTGCATGATCACATCCGGCCGCGCGTGGCTGAAAAAGGTGTCCCACGGCAGCTCGCCATCCATCGGCTGGAATTCGATGAAGTGGTTGTGGTAGCCCGTGCGCATCCCAAAGGGTGCGAGCCGCTCAGCGATCTCGTTGAACATGCTCGCCGTGCGCTGCCAGGCGCTGCGCGAGCTGCGGTGCTCCTCGGCGAGACCAGGGACGACCAGGTAGCGGTTGCCGAGGATCTGGTTGAACTCGACCGTGCGCGGCAGCGCGTCGCCCAGCAAGGTGTCAAGGCGGATATGGGTGCCGCAGCACTGCAGGCCGAGGTCATCGAGCATCGACCGCAACTCCTTGGCGCTGCGGTCATAGTAGCCGGCGAACTCCACGCCCGCGTAGCCCATTCTGGCCACGGCGGCCAGTGTGCCGGGCAAATCCGCGGCGCAGTCGTTGCGGACGGAATAGAGCTGCAAACCCACAGGAATCGATCGCATTGCTGCCTCCCTCTTTATGATGACGCCAGCCGCGCCAGCAGCCGCAGCCGGCGTTGCGTGAAGGTGATCTCCCCGTTCTTGCCGCGCTGAATTCGCAGGCCGGCCGCGTCGCCATCCATGCTCGTTTGCATCATTCTGCTGACGGTCGCGCCCGTCTCCGGAGTGGCGGCCGCCAGGTTCAGCCATTCGTCGAGAACGAGCGGTTTGTCGTAGACCTCCGCCCGGTCGATCCGAAAGCCGGACTCGCGCAGCCGCAGCTCGAGTTCCGATTCGCTGTAGAGCCTGACGAACGCAGGGCTGCGCTGCGTTTCGATAGCCTGATGTGTGGCGCGTTTGACGGGGTTCTCGCTGCCGATCAGCTCGTCGAGGGCCAGCCTGCCGCCGGCTTTGAGCGCCCGTTGCAGTTGAGCGAACAGCACCGCTGCGTCGCGCACGTACGGGCACAGATCGCAGCAGGTCGCCAGATCGAAGGCGGCTTTGTAACCTGGCAGAGCAGTGGCGTCGGCCCATCGGATCGCCACATTGGTGATGGCCAGCGCCTGGCGCGCCTGCTCCGCACGTTCGAGCATCGCCGGCGAAATGTCGACGGCGGTGACGTGGGAGACATGCGGTGCGAATGCCAGCGCTGCGGCGCCGGCGCCCGTCCCGACATCCAACACTCGGTCGAGCGGTCGAGGGGCGCAGAGGGCGACCAAAGCGCGCAGCCGTGGCTCGACGACCTTGCTGGGTGACAGCGATAGGCGGGTCGCCACCCGGTCGAAGTGGTCGATCACTGCCCTGGTCTGGCTGGACCCGGACCACGGCAGGACCGCCGGCGTGCTTGACTCGGTGAGGTGGGCGCGCTCATTGTGACAGATCAGCCGCCAGCGGCCGTCCTGCCAGGCCAGGTGGGTCACCCCGCCGTTCTCCGTGAAGACCGGCATCTGATGGCCGCCGAACAGGCTGCGCAGGATCGTGCCGATCGCGCCGCCATGCGACACGACGATGACCGACTGTCCCTCATGGGCCCGTAGGAGCCGGGCCAGCGCATCCCGCAGACGCTCACGAAATGCGGTGTATAACGGAGCATTCGTGGCATCGGGCAGCCAGCGGCTGTCCCAAAGGGCAAGGGGCTGCTCCGGCGCAGACGGGAGCTCCTGCCAGTACGGTTGATCCGTTTCCTCGAAGCCTGGAAGCACCTCCACACTCAGGCCGATGCGCTGTCCGATCACCTCCGCGGTCTGGAGGGCGCGCGTCAGGGAGCTGGCGATCAGCGCATCGGCCTGGACGTGACGCGCCAGCCAGTCTGCGACCAGGTGGGTCTGATGCCAGCCGAGCTCAGTGAGGCCGCTATCTCCGCCCAGGCTCGCGCCGTCGCGGTTCTGGAGCGACTGGCCATGCCGTACGAAAATGATGTGGGTGGCGTTCGATTCGGGCGTAGTGGTGCCTCGCTTGGGTGGGAAGCTGCAATCCGGTCAGCGTCCCGGCTACAGAGCGCGATTATAGTTCACGTCGACCTTTGCGACAAGTTGCACACCACCGAAACACCTCTCCAAATCCCCGCTCTCACGCATGCCCCAGCACCGGGTGGGGCGCGTAAGGCTCCTCCAGATACCGGGCGTCCTCCGCAGACAGCCTGATGTCCAGTGCGCCGACCGCCTCTTCCAGGTGGCTCATCTTCGTTGCCCCGATTATGGGCGCAGTGAGGCCGGGACGGCCAAGCAGCCAGGCGAGGGCCACTTGGGTCGGTTTGCAGCCAATCCGGCGCGCCACTTCTACAACTCGCTCGACCACCCGGAAGTCGTCATCGCGGTAGTACAGGTTGTGCGCGAACGGATCTGTCTTGGCCCGGATTGTCTCGCCCCAGTCTTCCCGGCGCCGGTTGCCGGCCAGGAAGCCGCGCGCCAGTGGACTCCAGGGAATGAGACCGACACCCATCTCGATGCACTGGGGGATCATCTCGCGCTCTTCCTCGCGGTAGACGAGGTTGTAGTGGTTCTGCATCGAGATGAATCGCGTCCAGCCGTGCAGATCAGCTGTGTGTTGCGCCTTGGCGAACTGCCAGGCGTACATGCTCGATGCGCCGATATAGCGTGCTTTTCCTGCCTTCACGACGTCGTTAAGCGCCGCCATTGTCTCCTCGATGGGGGTCTCGGCGTCATAGCGGTGGATTTGATACAGGTCGACATAATCAGAGCCCAAGCGCTTGAGCGACCGATCGATCGAATCCATAATGTGTTTGCGCGAGAGACCGCGATCATTCGGATCGTCGCTCATCTTGGAACAGACCTTGGTGGCGATGATCACCTGATCACGAAGCGCGAAGTCTCGGAGCGCGCGCCCCGTGATCTCCTCGCTTGCGCCCAGCGAATAGACATCAGCCGTATCGAAGAAATTGATGCCGAAGTCCAGAGCGCGCTGGATCAACGGTCGCGCCATCTCCTCCGGAAGCACCCATTCGCGCCACTCGGTTGAGCCGTAGGACATCATTCCGAGGCAGATGCGCGAGACCTTCAGCCCGCTCCTGCCGAGTCGCATGTATTCCATCAATCACCGTTCCTTTCGTTTGCCATATGTTCGAGTTGGTGCAGTCTTATGGGCCGCGCGGCGCCCCGCGCCGCGCGGCAGGCAGCCGCAGCTGCGGGAGGCGGGCAAGCAAGATGCTGAAGTCCTCGCTTCTGAAGACACCGGCGATGGTCAGCACCCCAAGGTACGCCAGGAAGCCAGGTATCAGCGCCACCAAGGTGGGCAGGCCACCGCGTTCCAGGCCCCATGTCACCGCTATGTTGGCCGCGGTGGCCAGGATCGGCACACCGCACAGCCTCAGCCAGGGCATCCGGGTCACATGTCGCCGCACGGCCCAGTAGAACGGGATAAACAGGGCCAGCTCGGCGGGCATGAGCAACGCGGCCGAGGCGACATAACCGAAGCGTGGCACGAGCAGTAGATTGGCGACGCCTGTAAAGATGACGCCTATGAGGAAAGCACGCGTCAGGAATCGCTGTTGGTTGACCGAGATAAGCACGTATTGCGTGACCGAGTTCACCCAGCCCATCGGAATCGACCAGACCATGATTTGGAGCGCCAGGGCGGAATCAGGCAGATAAGCGGCGCCGCCCAGAAGGCGGATCAGCGGCGTGGCGAGGAAAGTAAAGGCCACGGCGATGGGAAGCGCCAGGATGAAGAGCAGTTGTGCCGACAACCGGTAAGCGCGTGCTAGCGCATCGCTTTGGCCCTGCGCGTAGCGGCTCATCATGGGGAAGATCGCAATGGTGAAGTAGCTTGGGATCACGTTCAGCCCGTCGATGTACTTCGTCGCCGCCGAAAAGATGCCGACAGCCGTCGCACCGGAGAACCACTGCAAGATGTAGAGATTGATTCGCCAGAAGACGCTCGCCAGCAGATGATTGATCATCAGGGGACCCGATTCGCCCAGCATGTAGCGCTGAAGTGGCCAATCGAGCCGGCCGCGCCCGGATCCAGGCAGCGGTGGCAGCACCGTTCGCCGCATGACGATGTAAAGCCACACCACCTGAACCACGTTCATCAACAGCGACACGCCTGCCAGTCCGACGAAGCCCAGGTCGAATGGCGGTAAGAGGACAAGCGCACCCAGCGCTACTTTCGCCACGGCAGTCGCAGTGGCGATGGCTGCCGGATACTCCATCTGCTCGAACGCGAAGAACACCGAACTGATCGAGTCGGCGATGTTGGCGAAGAACAACGCGGCCATGAACAAGAGGATCGCTTGTGCTGTCTCGGGCGAGAGCTGTCCCTGGCTGCGGTAAGCCGCCATTACCAGCAGCATAATCGGCAGGCTGGCCAGCCAGAGGAGGCTGCGCAGGCCCGTCACACTTACCAGGTAACGCCGGGCATCGCCGCGGTTCTTAGCGACGTCGCGCGTCAGTAGCGTGCCTAACCCGAAGCGGGTGATGATCTCAAAGGTGGCGTAGAAAGTGATTGCAAAGGCATATGCGCCCTCGCCCGTCGGGCCGAGCAGACGCAGACGCAGCATGGCGAAGGCAAAGTCGATTGCGCGGGTCATCAACGCGGCGACCATCTGGACGGCGCTGTTTTTGGCTACGCGTCCCATGTCGCTGCGGTCCCCGCGATAGAGCCGACCCCATGTCCACCAGCCGCCGAGAAGAACGAGAGTGATCAACGCCAGGAAGCTGACGTAGAGGCCGAGGATGAAACTGCGAGGCGAATAGACAAAGCGCACGGTCCACTGACCCGCGTTCGGCAGATGGACCGCTCGAAAGGCGCCGTTGGCCCGATAGAGTGGCAATTGCTGCTCGATAGACTCGCCGCTTGCCGTAACGCCCTCGCCTGTCACCCCAAAAGGCCTGAGATAAGCCTTCCAACCGTCGGTGAAACTATCGGCCAGCACCAACCAACCCCGGTCGCTGAGATTGACATCCACGAAGATCTCGCGAGGAGTGTAGCGACTGATGGTCGCCTTGCGCAGCTGAGGCGAGCCGGCGGCAGGCAGCGCCTCCGCCGCAATCCCTTCGACCACAACTGTTTGGCCCGGGTCGAGCGTCTCCAGCACATCGAGGGCGGTCGATGGGTCCGCTGCGACGATCGCTTCCGGCACAACAAAGGCGCGCGGCAGCGCGCGCTTGTTCTCGTAGACTTTGAGCTCGCCGTCGTATGCAAGCTCGTATCCCGGATTGGTGATGGCTTGCGTCGTGACAACGTAGCGCACACCGAGGAGATTCAGCAGAGAGTCGTTCAGTGCCTCGTGGTTTGCGCGGTCGCCGAGTCTGGCATAGATGGCGGCGATGCGATTGTAAAGCAGCTCTCCCTGCGGCTGGATGCGTTTCATGTACTCGGCATACGGCTTCAGGATGATCGAGTCGTAGCCTCGCACATCCTCCAACCCGTAGATCATAGCCGAATTGGCGTTAAGCGTCTTTTCGTCGGGCCCATCGAAACTGGTCAGGCGCCAGGGCGCTGCCACCTCGGCCTTGCGCTCTTGCAGCCACCGGATGACGGGCGGCTTGAACTCAAGCAGCTTCGGATCGATCGCCGGGTTGAAGCCGTGACCGAAGATCCACAGGTCGAGGATGAGCACGGCGATGAGGGCCAGGGGCCAGAAGCGTTGTCGGGAAGCCGGTGGCGTAACGGCAGAGGCGAGCGCGGGCCTGTCCGCACCGGCGGCATCCCGTCTCGTCTGTGCCCGCCGCGCGCCCCATGCTAACACAGCTGCGGTCAGGAGCGCCATCGCCCCGAACCTCAGCAAGTTGGCCGCCTGGTAGCTCCAGGCCATGGCGCCGTCGGAGAAGCCGCGCGCGCGCGCCAGATCGGACGAGGCCAGGAGGTGATCCCCCAGCCCGATGAAGGGCGCGGGCCAGACCAGGCTCAGAGTCACCAGCGCCAGTGCTGCCGCACCCGCCAGGCCAACTGCGATGGCCAGCGCCACCACCGCCTTGCGCATCCGGCTGCCAAGCTCATCCGCCAGCAGGAAGCTGAGTCCGAAGCCGGCGAGCAGCGCTACGCTCAGCGTGTAGGGGAACACCCATCGGAATGCGGAATGGAGTTGGGAGTAGCCCGGCAGCAGGTGGAAGAGCACCGCATAGAACGCTGTGCCGAAAGCGAACAGCAGTGACAGGACGGCCAACAGGACAAATCCGAGCACGGTGAAGGTCGAGGGCCGACGCGGCGCCGGCGCCGCTTCGCTCGCTTCCGGCCCGGCATGCCGGCTCCCCGGTCTCCTGCGGGTCACCCCCTCCACCTTGAGTTTCACACCGGTTATCAGCGTGCCCACTGCCGCCAAAGCCAGGGTCAGCAGTCCGACGTAGTTGCCGCCCTCAACATAGTTTTTCACACCCCAGTCGATGGCGCTGAGCGGCTGTCCGAGCGCATTCTGGGTGACGGGCACCCAGGCTCGGCGCCAGATGTCGAAGTAGGCGTGGTGCGTCGGGTTGCCGAAGAAATCGGGCAGGATGAAGGTGATGATCTGGCGGCTGGGCCATGCCCAATCGCGCACCTGCTGTAGGGAGGCCGAGCCCTCGCGGAAGCTCTGGCGGACCAGCTCGAAGAGCGGAATGAGCTGCACGGCGCTCAGACCCAGGCCGAGGCAGATCATCACGGTCAGCCACCCGGCGAGCCGGGGCAGCGGTCGCCAGGTTCCCAGCACCAGTCGGGCGCCGATCAGACGCCAGGCAGCGAACATGGCGCTGACCAGGAGGACGTAGTACGTGATCTCGATGTGTCCGGCCAGGATTTGGACCGCCAGAAAGATGGCCCCGGCGATCACATAGGGCACGGGCGAGTAGGGAGTCGGGCCTTTCTGCTCCTGCTTGTGAATGATCACTTCGATCATCGCCAGGATCAGTGGCAGCCAGGCAGTCGCCGCAATCATCATCGTGAAGTTGACGCTGACGATGTAGAAACCGGAGAAGGCGTAGGCTATCGCCGCTACGGTTGCGCCCGCCCGACTCTGGCCCAAGACACGCGCAAAGATGAACATCCCCATCGCTGCGAGTCCGAGCTGGAGTGCGGAGAAAAACCCGAAGGCTTGCCAGAGCGGCAAAATGTAGAAGAGGACGCTGAAGGGGTAGAGCGCCGAGTGCTGGCCCGCCGCCAGAAACGGCGCACCCGCAAAGACGTGTGGATTCCACAGCAGATCGGCCGGCCGGCCTGCGCGCAACTGCTCGACGATGAACGTCTTCCACGGCAAGTTCTCCAGCACAAGATCGCTGATGAGCGCATTGTGGGGCGTCTGCGCGCCGAACTGCGCGGCGTAGCTTTGCCATGGCTGGTACTGGTAGAGGTTATCGATCGGCAGGAGAGTGCGCCCGCCGAAAGTTTGCGGCCAGAACCACAGCAGGGGCAGCAACAGAAGCGTCAGGGCAAGCAAAAGGTCGGCTCTTCGCCCCGGTTTCACAGACTACCCTCAACTGGAGAGGCCAGGTGGCGGAAGCCTGAAGACGCGTTCTGCGGCATCCAACCTCTAGCCCTGCGCCCGCGTCAATGCGCCGCGATGTTCCCAACGGATTCGGAAGACGTCGAGTGCGCCCTGCAACTTCACGCGCGTGTTCATCTTGGATCTGCCAATGCGTCGGTCTTCGAAGTAGATGGGGATCTCAGTCACGCGATAGCCAAGGCGCTCGGTCATGAAAGCCATTTCGACCTGGAACGCATAGCCATCCGACTTGATGCGGTCGAGGCCGATGCCGCGTAGCGTAGCGTCGCGCCAACACTTAAAGCCGGCGGTGATATCGCGTGCACGGATGCCGAGGACACTGCGCGACCAAACCTCATTGGCCCACCAGCTCAGGAAGCGCCGCCACCAGCCCCACCGCTCGTCGAGCTTGCCGCCCGGTACGTAGCGCGATCCCACCACGACGTCACAGGAATCGAGCATGGCAAGCATGTTCGGGATGGCGCTTGGTGGATGCGAGAAGTCAGCATCCATCTGGATGATGCGGTTCGCACCCATGCTCAACGCGACCGCAAAGCCATCCAGGTAGGCTTTGCCCAGCCCCTCTTTGTTGGTCCGATGGCGCACATGGACGAAGCCGGGAAACCGCTGCGCCAGGGTCTCGGCGACCTGACCGGTCCCGTCGGGTGAGTTGTCATCCACGATGAGCACCATCAGTCCGGGCACGCCCAGCGCCAGAAGCTCAGCGGTCAGGCCTGGCAGGTTCTCCGCTTCGTTATAGGTAGGAATGACAATGATCGTCTTGACGCCGTCAGGGGCGTCTGCCGGCAGATTGGAAGGCATATCAATGCCATTCTACCACGGCGCTTGCCGTAGGTCAAAGCCACATGCAAATCTCGAGTGAGATGGGCGGCGATGCACCCAGTTGTCATCCTGCACGGGGTGTGATATCATCGAACCAGATGTCCAGGGCTTTCCGGAGAGAGTCACGATGCCCCGTGATACCGATGCAAAATCGCCCCAGATCGTATACATCGGTCGTTCCGATACTGCCCACGACAAGCTCTGGCAGCAATTCCAGGCGGAAGGCATTGGCGTCGGCATCGCACGCACGCAGCGCGCTGGCCTGCAGCTCGCCTGGGATGTCAAGCCTCTGGTGGTCGTCATCAACACTGCCAATGGGGCGTTCACAGGCGAACGCCTCTGTCGCGTTCTGGGGCGCAGTCTTCCGCACGTGCAGCGGTTGCTTCTCACCGACGCGAACGCCGGCGCGAAGGTGCCGTGCGAAAGACGGCTGGCTCGTCCCTTCACGACCGGTCGACTGCGCGAGGCGGTGTGCAAGCTGCTGGCCGTCGCCGATCCGCATGTGCTGCGGGTCGGTCCGCTGCAGGTGAACTCGGCGACGCGCGTGGTCACCGGCCCCAAGGGCGCGCAGCACCTGACCCCTAAGCAGTGCGAGCTGCTTGCCTACCTCATGCGGCGCCCCAACCAGGTGTTCTCCCGGCGGCAGTTGATGAAGGATGTCTGGGATACGCCCTATGTCGAGGACACGCGCACCCTCGACGTCCATATCCGGTGGCTGCGCGAGAAGATCGAGCTCGATCCCCAGCATCCCGCCATCCTGGTCACGCGCCGTGGGATCGGCTACATGCTGGTCATGGCGGAGTTGGAGAACGAGAATCTCGCCGAGATCGACGGCTAGACCCCCTCCCCCGGCGCCTCTCCTGCCAAACCAAAATCGGCGCCCCAGGGCGCCGATCGGTTCACATACAGAACGGAACGCAGTCAGGCAGCAGCTTTGGCTTTATTGAGCGCAGCCATGAGCCGCGATTTGCGCCGCGCCGCCTGGTTCTTGTGGATGACGCCCTTTTGGGCTGCTTTATCCAGCGCGCTGATCGCATCGAGCACGGCCTGAGTGGGATCGGCCCCCTTGCCGCTGGTGATCAGCGCGTTCGCTTTCTTCACATGGGTGCGCGTGCTGGCGCGCACCGTGCCACGATATACCGTCTTCCGTGCATCGCGTCGCACGGCCTTCAGAGCGGACCGGTGAGCTTTCTTGCCTGGCAATTTAGAGCCTCCAAAATGAACTACAGCGAGCCATATCCTCGCCACGCGGCGCGGGATGCGCCGCAGGCAACAGCTATTTATACCGCAACGAAACGGAAATGTCCAGTTTCAGGGGATGCCTTCTGCAGATGGGGCCCGCTGCGCCGGCATTCCCCGGAGGGTCTCACGCATGGCGTCGTCAATGTGAGGATAAGCCAGCCACACCGTAGCCAGCCCGAAAAGCATGCCCGTGGCGAGGCGCAGCTCCCAGGTGCTCTCTCGCAGACCCATCAATTGGGTCGCGCCGTCAACCACCAACGGGACTAATAGCACAAGATAGACCTTCACCGGCAGCTTCGGCACGCGGGTCCCTCGGCGCGCCAGGAGACTGCGGGCAGCCCCGTAGAGCAGCCCGCCGAGCAAGAGGCTGCCGTAGATGGCGACGTCCCGTTCGCAGATAGCGACCTTGAAGCCGAGCTCCGGATTGCCGATGTAGCGCAGCAACCCGCGCTCGAACAAGCGGGTTCCGGCCGGAAGCGCGTGTTCGGCCTCAAGTTCAACCACGGAGTACACGATCTGCGGCCCAAACAGGAAGAAGGAGCGTTCCGGCAACTGATGGCAAGTCGGGCGAAAGAGCAGGTAGATCGCGCGCGCCGGCCCTTCGAACCCCAGGTGCATGAAGACAGGGGCCAGGAACGGGAGCAGCACGAACGCGGCGACGAGAGTGTTGAAGAGAGCCAGCCAATGGCGGGCAAAGCCGGCGGCCAGCCGATCGACGGCGGCCGAGATCCGCTCTGCGCGACCGCCGCCGGGCAGCCGCACCTTCACCTCGCGCTCGCTCATCGGTCGCCGATGCGCTGCGCCGCGGAGGCAATGGCCGGCTCAGACGGCGCCGGCGCAGCACCATCGGCGACGGCAGTGCCGCTCAGGTAACCGATGTAGGCCGGAATGAGCGGAAGCACGCACGGGGAGAGGAAGGACAGGATCCCTGCAGCGAACGCAATCGGCACGGTCACCACGGTCGAGGAGGCCGGTCCAGCCAGTTCGAGGCTGGCCAGTCCCGTGCCGAAGCGCGCAACAAACAAGTTCGAGATCAGCGACAGTCGGTCCATGAACAGCAAGACTCCGACCACGATCAGGAATACCCCCGTAACCTTGGAAACGACGCCCATATGACGGTTCAGCCTCCGCAGGAAGCCGCTTGCCGAGCTCAGGGCTGCCCCGGTGATCAGGAAGGGAATGCCAAGGCCGGCCGAGTAGGCCAGCAAGAGGAGAGCACCTTGCGCCACCGTCTGGGTGTCGCTCGCCAGCAGATAGATCGCTGCCAACACAGGCCCGACGCAAGGAATCCACCCCGCCGAGAAGAAAATCCCCATCAGAAACGACGAGAAGTACCCCAGCCGGCGGTCCGCTTTGACATGGACGCGGCCTTCGGTATACATTAGCCGGCCCAAGCCACCCACTACCGCGATAAACGCGCGTCCGAGCGGGTTCCGGTCTCCGCCCGCGCGTCGGATCTTCTCGGCGACCCAGCCCAGCACCCCTGCGACATACAGGCCGAACAGGATCAGAATCAATCCGCCGAGCTTGACGAAGGTGGGTAGATACTGGTTGAGCGCGTAGCCGAGGTAGGCCACCGACGCGCCGAGCAGCACGAACACCGTGCTGAAACCCAACACGAAGGCGAGCGCGTGGGAAAAGACGCGCTGCCGGCTTGCTGAAGCCATGGCCACAGCTCCTTGAGATACTGCCGCCCTACTGCCCGGCGTCCTTCTCCTGGACCGCTTCCTGAAGCGCCTTCAGCTCGGCAGCCAGCTTCGACTGCCGGCGCAGCATGACCAGAAGGAAGATAAACACCGCCGCCCAGATGATCAGATAGGCGCCTGCCATGTAACCCACTGTGTCACCTCGTTTAGTATCCCAGCTGCTCTTTCAGTGCATCCACTTGCTCGCGCGTGCGTTCCACTCGCACCCGATAAAGGAGCAGAACCACGTAAAAGAGCGAGAACGCAATCAGCCCGAGGAAGAATACCGGCATCATGTTCCGCGACAGGCCGAAGCCGCTCTTCGGATCGATCAGCACCGGGTGGATCGTACGCCACCAGCGAATCGACATGAACGTGATCGGCACGCTGAGAAACGCGAAGATGCCGTAGACCGCGGCGAAACGTGCACGGCGCGCCGGATCATCCATCGCACTGCGCAGCATGAAGTACGCCACGTAGAGCAGGAACATGATCGTGTAGGTGGTGAGACGAGGATCCCACGACCACCACGTATTCCAGGCCGGCTTAGCCCACATCGAACCACTTGCCATCGCCGACAGCGTGAACACGATGCCCAGCTCGGCTGAAGAGAGCGCCACGCTATCCCAGAAACGCTTGCTGGTGACCAGATAGACGATGCTTGCGACGGCGGTCACACCAAAGGCTAGCATGCTGAGCCAGGCGATCGGCACGTGGAAGTAGATGATGCGCTGCGCCGCCGTCTCATCGGGCGTCAGCCCGACAGCCGGGGGTGCAGCCACCAAGGCGCCGTAGGCGGCAGCCAGCATCAGCGCTGCTGAGACGATTGTCAGGATCAGTAGACCACGAGAACCACCCATGACATCCCTCCCGGTTGCTTGCTATTCCTCCATGACATAGCCGAAGGTCAGGTATGCAACGACTGTGAAACCCACATTGTAGATCATAATCAGCTGGAGCCAACCGCGCAACGAGTCGAGGGATTCCCCGTCCAGCAGGGCGCCGGTCAACTTGACGCCTGCGATCAGCACAGGCAGCAGCACGGGAAAAAGCAGGATCGGCAGCATCACCTCTCTTGCGCGCGTATTCACGGCAATGGCCGAGAATATGGTGCCGACCGCTGCAAATCCGAAGGAGCCGAGCAGCATTACGAGCAGATGAGCCGGTGTCAGGAGCCAAAGGTTGTAAAAGATCATCACCAACGGCAGCAAGATCATCTCCACGACGAGCATGAACAGCAGATTGCCCAGCAACTTGCCAAAGTAGATCGCCGAGCGATCGACCGGCGCCAGCAGCAGTCCGGCCAGGCTGCCCTTGTCCTGCTCGATGACGAATGCCCGGTTCAGTCCCAATGTCCCCGCGAAACTGATGGCGATCCAAAGGATGCCCGGGACGACCATCTTCATGTCGGGCACGCGCAGCTCGAAGGCGAAATTGAAGACGATGATCGACAGCAGCGCAAAGACGAACATGCTGCTGAAGATGTCCTTGGTGCGCACCTCCGCCCGGATGTCCTTCCAGACGATGGCTGCCACCGCCCGCCAGAAACTCATCGGCCGCCCCGGACGAACCGATCGTACAGCGGCCGGAAGTCGGCCTGACTGAGGCCGCGGCCGTCGCCCTGAAAGACGAGTCTCCCCCCGGCCAGGATCACCACGCGGTCGGCAATGGCCAGCCCGCGCTCGATGCTGTGTGTGACCGTCACGATGGTGCGGCGCGCATCGCCGCCGGCGTGCTGTCTCGTAGCGTCGTCGCCTTGCTGCTCGACCGTGCTGTCGCTGCGGCCGCTCAGCTGCACCAGCAGCCCGTGGAGCATTTCCGCTGCTTGGGGATCGAGGCCCGTGTCCGGCTCATCCAGCAGCAGCAGCTGCGGATCGTGCAGCAGCGCTCGCGCGATGGCAAGCCGCTGCACCATGCCGCGCGAAAAGGTGCGCACGAGATCCCCGCGCCGGGATGCCAGGCCGACCCTCTCCAGCATCTCGGTGATGCGGGCAAGAGGTTCTCGCATCGCATAGAGCTGAGCGAAAAAACGCAGATTCTCTTCGGCCGTCAAGCTGTCGTAGAGCAGCGGCGCGTGGGAGACGACGCCCAGGTACCGGCGAATGCCGTCGGCATGTGTCGCCAAATCGAGCCCGCCGATGAAGACCTTGCCGCTTGAGGGCCGGCTCAGGCTGGACAGGATGCGGATCAGTGTGCTCTTGCCGGCTCCGTTTGGCCCGAATATCACCAGTGACTCCCCGGGCTCCACCCTCAGATCGACGCCACGCAGCGCGAACTTGCTGCCGAACGCCTTCGTCAGCTTTCGCAACTCGATCATCGCCGGACCGCGCTCGGCTCCATCCAGACGCGGCTCGCTGCCGCCCGCGCTCGGCGCCTTGTCTGCATGCCGGCTGCCCGGTGGGTTGCTCACACTGCGCTGTCCTTTGTCGCCATATCAAGCAATTGAGCCTTGAGGCGGACGCGCTGATCGCGATAAGCCTCCTCGGAGATCTCCCCCGCCCGATGCAACATGTCCAGTTGAGCCAGCGCGTCCACGAGACTGCCCTGACCTGCGGCTGCTGCGGCAGGCTCGTTCTGGTGGCGCAGCAGTGGTAGGGCCACCAGCAGCGCAGCCATCAGTCCGACCGCTCCGATGAGAATGAGGAGCAGCGCTCGATCGTTGGCCGCTGGCTGCAATGTGCCCGCGCCAGCGGCCGGTCCGGACACGCCCAGCGGCAAATCGCTGAAGCGCAAGGTGATCGGCTGGTTTGCCGGCACGTTCTGTCCTGACAGGCTGATGAAGGCGCCGCCGGACGTCTGCCGCACGGTCTGATCTCGCAGCTGCTCGCTTGCCACCTTGGCGCCGACATCGGCCACCAGGACGTTCACGTTCGCGGCAGGATAGGCGAGACTGCGCACGAGATCGAGCGAGCTGCGGGTATACGGGATGCTGTAGCGGTAGAGCATCTGCCGCGTCCCCTGGCCCGGCGCCAGGGGGGCCGTATCGACGAAACCATCCTGGGCGGGGAGATAACGGCCGCCGACCTCGCCCCCTTCGATCTCCAAATCGGCGGCGCCCGGCGGTAGGGTGAACTTGAGCACGCCTGTCCCGTCACCCGCGTATGCCTTGTCGCCGTCGAGGGAGAAAACAACCATCTCGGCGATATAGGCGCGCTCGCCGTCGAACTCCACGATGAAGTGGACGCGGTCTGCCCGCACACCGGCCGGATCGGCGGTGGTCTCAAATACGGTGACCGGCAGGTTCAGCGTCTGAATGCCGGACAAGAACTGCGCTGGTTCCGAGTTGTAGTTGAGGCCGCCCGCCGGATAGACGACACGCGTCACAAAAGCGAAGGAAAGATCGGTCGGCAGGTCAGTGAAGCGGTAGAGACCTGTCGCATCGGAGGTTGTCTTGCGCGTCTCCAACAGCGACATATCGTCGAAGATGGCGAGCTCCACAGCCGCGTTAGGCACGACCTGGCCGTTGCTCTTGTTCGTGATTGTGCCGGTGATGATGCCGGCGCCCTGGCCAAGCGGCGCACGGAACATCGGCCCGAGGGAGAGACTGCGCGCGTACTCCAGCACGGCGCGCTGCTCGGCCTGGCTCAACTTGTCGCCAAAGGCCGGCATGGCGCCCCGGCCATTGGCCAGCAGCTCGGCCCATGCCTGTTGGCTAATGGCAGAAGTCTTGGCGAAGTCGGTCAGGTCAGGGGTGGGTGCTTGACCTTTGCCGTCAGCTCTATGGCAGGTTGCGCACTGCGCCTGGTAGATCGTCTGCCCGGATGCCAGCTCCTCGGCCGAGGTGTGCAGCGTCCATGCATAGCTCACAGCATCCCAGATCTCCTGGTCTGTGAGCCGGTTCTTCCATGGCGGCATCATGCGCTGCATGTTGCCGTTCTTGGTGATGTTGAACTGCGCCAGTAGTGGCAGACGCGCCACCGTTTCGTAGTTCGCGAATGCCGTGGGAGGATCGGTAAGCCCGGAAGCCGAGGGGCCATCGCCTCTCCCGGTCGGGCCGTGGCACGGCGCGCAGTTCTGCGCATACGACTGGCGCCCGGCAAGGGGTTGAGGCGCTTCCTGCAGAGGAGACGTTCGCGATGGATCACGCTGCAGTTGTGAAGCAGCCTGCAACCGCGGCATCGCCGCGGCCGCCGTACGCGCGGCGACGCCTGCTGCGACTGCGATCAGCAGGAGCGCCAGCGCGAGGGCTCGAAATCTGGCCAATCGATTCTCCTTGCCCAGCCTGACCACAACAAAACGGCCGCCCGCCTGGCAGGCGACCGTTCTTTCTGCACCGTCTGGGTTCGATCGCCTACTTGACGGCTTCGACCTTGATCTCCTCGTATTCCTCGTAGCGAGAAGGGCACTTGAGGAGCAAATTGTTCGCTTCAACGACGCCGTCCGGCTTCAGCGAACCTTCTACGATAGCGCTAGAGCCCTCTCGGTCCATCTGGTCTGGCTTGACGCCGTGAAAGCGAACTGGCAACTGCTTGCCGGCATCTTGCGGATCAGAGATCTTGAACTGCAGGTCGAGGGTTGCTGCGTCGTATTTGATGCTGTCGGTGACGATATTGCCGCTGACACGCAGGTTCTTTCCGGTCAGCGCCGCCTGGTCACCCAGCACCTCGCTTACCTCGCGATAGTAGGCACCGGAACTGGCGATCGCCGATACGATGAGGTACGCGATCAGTCCTACCACAACCACGCCACCCACGATGAACCTAATCTGCTTGTTGGCCCGGTTCGATTCGACTTTACCGCGCAAGATGGTGGAACTCTCAGCCATTCTGCCTCCGCGTGATAGCCTCAGCCCAACTTACCCAGGCGGAGTATAGCACCAAAGATGCAGAGTGTCAACGAATGCGGGAAGACGACCTGCGAACGAGCGGACCGGCCGTCTATGCAGCGGTTCCGCCCGCGGGCACGGCCATCGGATCGCGCCTCAGCGCCGCCTGTGCCCTGCAACGCAGTTCTGCACCTTGTCGCCTGTGACCGGGCACGTCTTGGTAGATGGCCCAGCCGTTGACGGGCAGCTTGCGCGTTGTCAGTCTGCTGCCGGATATCCGATCTCGACCAGGGTCTCCTTGACCTGCGCCAGCGTCGCTTCGTCCTCGATGGTGAAGGTCGCCGTCCTGGCCTGGTGATCGCCTTCAACCTTGATCACCCCTGGCAGCTCCTTGATCTCGCGCGTGATTGTCATCACGCAGTGGCCGCAAGAGATATTCGGAATGCTCAAGGTTACGGTCTTTGACATGGTTGCCTCCCGATGCGAGATGCCCGGAATCTGACTACCAGGCCCTGGTGGGCGCTGGTTAGGATCCCGGCGATGTTCCACCCCTACCGCTTCAGTTGTGCCTGAAGACCTCCAGTATTTCGCTGATCACGGCTTCGCGTCGCGCCGGCTCGTCGCCACGGATCGCCGTCGTCACGCAGGTGCGCAGGTGCTGATCCAGCATGATTTCGTTGATCTTGCTCATGGCGGCTTGCACCGCCTCGACCTGTTTGATTACGTCGATGCAGTACTTGTCCTCTTCCACCATGCGCTGGATGCCGCGCACATGCCCTTCGACACTCTGCAGACGGCGGATCAGTCCTGTCTTCGTCAGATCGTCCATGGGGTCTCCTGCGACGCTTGATTCACCCCGGCGGCGCGGGTGAGCGCGTGAGCCCAACGCTTAACCCACCCCCCCTGGGGAGGGATAAAAGCATATCATGGACGACGACGGAAGTCAATATCTCGCGGCCGCAACAGCGAGGACCGGCGCCGCACCAAACGGAGACGGGGCGCTGACAGATGTGGCCATCCGTCTGCGCCCCGCCGGTTGCGCGCCATGAGATGCCCCGGATCAACCCTGGGTCTCGTCCGTCTGGCGCGTCTCGTCCTCCGCCTTCACTTCGACCGGCGCCACGATCCGCCGAGGCCGCGCGTGATTGACGATCAGTCCTGCAACGCCGATGACCAACAGGATGATGGCGAACCATTGGGCCGTCGCAAGGGTGCCCATGCGCCATGCGTCGGGCCGGAACATCTCGACCCAGAAGCGGCCCACGGGATACCAGATGAGGTAGAAGCAGAAAACATCCCCATCGCGCAGCCAGGCGGCCAGTCGCCGGGCGCCGAACCATACGAGAACGAATCCGAGCAGGTTCCAGAGCGCCTCGTAGAAGAAAGTCGGGTGAAATCCATTGGCTGTATACCACTGCCGCGCTGCGTCATTCAGACGATCGGGTATGCCGCAGGCCATGGGAGACCCCGCCGGTTCCTGGCATGGGAAGGCTGGATTGATGCGAAACGCCCACGGCAAATCGGTCGGTGGTCCATACAGCTCTTGATTGATGAAATTGCCCATCCGACCAATGGCTTGCGCCAGCAGCAGCCCCGGTGTCGCGATGTCGAGCCAGCGCGGGAGACTGAGCCGCTTCACGGCGCAATAGATCGCGAAGGCCAGGACGCCGCCGATCACGGCGCCATAGATGCCGAGCCCGCGGAAGCCGCCATTCCAGAATGCGATGATGTCGATCGGGTGCTCACGGTAGTACGACCAGCCGACGAAGTTTCCGGTGGGCGTCGAAAAGACATGGTACAGCCGAGCGCCGATGATCCCGAAGATCAGCGCCAGGGTCAGAAGGTTCCACACATGATCCGGATCTTCGCCGCGGCGCCGCGCCTCGATAGTGCACAGGTACGCCGCGAGCACTGCGCCGGCGACGATCAAGATGCCGTACCAGTGCACCGTGAGCGGGCCAATCTGGAGGAGGACGGGGTTCATGCGATCTCCTTGCGCCGGCGCCTAGCACGCCAGCGCGCGCACGTATCAGCCGCCAGCCTGTTCGCGGCGGGCGCGGCGAGCGGAGCGTTCATCGACCGGGGCAGCTTCGCCGCCGGCGGCAGCGGCCGCCTCGCGCGCAAGCTGGCGCTGATACTTCAGCCAGCGCATGCAGTCCTCATCGTGGCCCATCAGCATGTCGGCCGCCAGGATCGACTTCTTGATCTCCGGTTTGAGCGGATTGGTGATCGCGCTCGGCATGCCGCCAGCGATGAGCATCGCCATGAAGTTGGCATTGATCGCCTCCCGGTCTGGCAGACCAAACGAGACATTGCTGGCGCCGCAGGTGGTGTTGCAGCCCAGTTCCTCACGGATCCAGCGCACGAGCTGGATCACCGCGCCGCCAGACCCGCGCACGGCGCCCGCCGGCATCACCAGGGGGTCGACCAGAATATCCTCAGGCGGGATGCCGTAGGTGGCGGCCCGCTGGACGATCCTTTTGGCGACCTCGAAGCGCACCTTCGGGTCGGTGCTGATGCCCGACTCGTCGTTAGAAATGGCGATCACCGCACACTTGTATTCGGCGACGAGGGGGAAGACCGCCTCCATGCGCTCGAGCTCCCCCGTGACCGAGTTGATCAACGGCTTGCCGCCCGCCGTCTTCAGGCCAGCGCGCAGCGCGGCCACCACCGACGAGTCTACGCTCAGAGGGACATCGACCACCGATTGCACTGCTTCGATGGCCGCCACCATCACTTCAGGCTCGAGCTCATGGGCATTGGCGACCCCCAGCCCGGCGTTGACATCGAGCACGGGAGCCCCCGCCGCGATCTGCGCCAGCGCATCGGCCTTCACGCGCTCGTAGTTGCCTGCCAGCAGTTCAGCTGCCAGCGCCTTGCGTCCGGTGGGGTTGATGCGCTCCCCGATGATGACAAACGGCAGATCTGGACCGATCGCAACCTCAACGCCGGTCTTGGAGCGAAGAATCGTCTGCATGAGGACATACTCCTGAAGGATTTCAATGCGAGGCCCGGTTCCAGTCAGAAACCGGGCCTCCGTCTCTGTCAACGAAGACGTATTATAGTCCAGGACGCGGGAGAGGCGCAAGTTGCCGCCGCACATTGCTTGCAGCCATCGTTTGGCATCTCGCACTTCTTGGCGTACAATCCGCCTGTTGTTGAAAAGGCAGCTTCTCAGCCACGAACGAGTCGACCGATCAATGCCAAGCCAAACCGACAAGCCAACCTACCGGGTCGTCTTCCAGCCGTCGGGCCGCCAGGCCGAGGTGTCCGAGGGTACAACGCTTCTCGACGCCGCACGTGCGATGGGGGTCGAGATCGAGGCCATCTGCAATGGCCGACAGACTTGCGGCAAGTGCCAGGTGGCCATAGAAGACGGGCATTTCCCCAAGCACGGGATCGTTTCGGCCGCCGAGCATCTGACCCCTCCCGACGGCCGCGAAGGGAAGTACTGGAGCGCTCACCCTCAGTTGCCGGGCCGGCGTCTGTCCTGCGGCTGCGAGGTGCAGGGCGACCTGATGGTGTTCGTTCCGGAGGAGAGCCAGGCTCGCAAGCAGGTCGTGCGCAAGGCGGCCAATGAGCGGGCGATCGTGGTCGATCCTGCAGCCAAGCTTTATTACGTGGAGATCGAGGCGCCGACCCTGGAGCATCAACTGGGCGATTGGGATCGGCTGGCCGCGGAACTGGAAGCTCGTTTCGACCTCTCCGGGCTGCGGCTCGACCCGATTCTGCTCGCAACGCTTCAGCAGACGGTGCGCGCCGATGACTGGAAGGTCACGGTGACCGTTTGGCAAGATCGCGAGGTCATCCGCGTCCAGCCCGGCTACCGGGAAGAGATCTACGGCCTAGCGGTCGATATCGGCACCACGACGATCGCCATGCACCTGTGCGATCTGCGTACGGGTGCGGTGTTGGCAACGGCCAGCCGTATGAATCCCCAGGTGGCCTACGGTGAGGATCTGATGAGCCGAATCAGCTACGCCGATAATCGCGACGATGGGCTGGCGACGCTGCACGACTCGGTCATCGATGCCCTGAACGCGTTGGCCGCCGAGGCAGCGACCGACGCTGGCGTCACCCCGGACGCCATCACCGATATCGTCCTGGTCGGGAACAGCGTGATGCACCATATTCTGCTGAACATCCCGCCCAGAGAATTGGGCCAGGCGCCCTTCGGCCCGGCAGTGAGCGACGCGGTAGACATAAAGGCCAGGGATCTTGGGCTCAGGCTTGCACCTGGCGCCCAGGCGCACGTGTTGCCGGTAGAGGCAGGACACGTCGGGGCGGATAACGTGGCTGTTATGTTGGCGGAGCGGCCCGACCAGGCGCCCGCCGATGAGACCTGGCTGATCGTCGATGTCGGCACCAATGGCGAACTGCTGCTGGGGAATGGGGTGCACCTGCTGTCGGCCTCCAGCCCCACCGGGCCCGCTTTCGAAGGGGCGCAGATCCGTCACGGCATGCGAGCGGCGCCCGGAGCGATCGAGCGCGTGCGCATCGATCCAGACACCCTGGAAGTGAGTTTCAAGGTCATCGGCCGGGATGAATGGAGCGACGCATGGGAGCGGGATTCGGCCGGGGCCGAAGGTGCTGCACTGGAGACCGCCGAAGAGCGGCGCCAGCGTAAGCGCCGGGCGCTGCTGGGGCAGGGGCCGATTCTCGCCACGGGGATCTGTGGATCGGGGATCATCGAAGCGGTGGCCGAGTTGTTCATGGCCGGCGTGTTGACGCCCGACGGCCGATTCGCGCCTCAGATTCACAGCCCCAGGCTGAGCTGGCAAGGCGCCAAGGCCGACTTCGTGCTTGCCTGGCCGCACCAGACCGGCACAGGCCGGCCGATCTCAGTCACGAGCGACGATGTGCGCGCCATCCAACTCGGCAAGGCTGCGCTCTATTCCGGCGCGCGACTGATGATGGAACGGCTGGGGGCCGATCGCGTAGACAAGGTGCTGTTGGCCGGCGCGTTCGGTTCCTACATCGACTCCCGGCACGCGATGGTGATTGGGATGATCCCGGACGCCGACTTGAGCAAGGTGTTCACGGTCGGCAATTCCGCCGGCGATGGCGCGCGCATCGCCTTGCTTAATCGGACCCAACGCGAAGAAGCACGTCGCCTGGCGCGCTGGGTGGACTACGTTGCAGTTGCGCTGGAACCGCGCTTCCAGGATGCCTTTGTTGAAGCGCTGCCTTTGCCGCACAGGCATGATGCCTTCCCGCATCTGGCGGATATCCTGGATGCTGCGGCGAATCGGCGGCGGGCGCGCGGCGTCTCTGACGCGGTGAGCGCACGCGAGCGGCGGCGTATGGCGAGCGGCGTCCAATGAGCGGCCCACACCGTAGGGATTAGCCTGAGCGCAAGTGAGCCCCGGCTGTCTGCCGATTCCGGTCGTACGCGTCAGAGGTGTGCGTGAGACTCTCTGTTCTGATGCCTGCCTTCAACGAAGCAAAGACCATTCACCAGGTGGTCGCACGGGTGCAGGCCGTGCCGCTGGATCTGGAAATCGTGCTCGTCAACGATGCTTCTTCCGATGGCACCGCAGGGATCGTAGACGACCTGGCAGCGCCCAATGTGCGAGTGCTTCACCACGCGGTCAATCGCGGCAAAGGCGCGGCGATCCGCACAGCGCTTGATGCAGCGACAGGGGACATGGTCGTGATTCAGGATGCGGACCTGGAGTACGATCCCAACGACCTGGTCCGGCTCATGGAGCCGCTGGCGGACGGTAGGGCCGATGTGGTTTACGGCGTACGTTCGCTTCATTCACAGCGGCTCATCATGCGCTTGGGCAATCGCTTCGTGACCCTGCTGGCCAACCTTCTTTACGGCCAGCGTCTGCGCGACATGGAGACCTGCTACAAGATGATGTGCCGGGAGCTGGCGCAGAGTCTGGATCTCGAATGTCGCCGTTTCGACGTGGAGGCCGAGATCACGGCCAAGGTGCTGCGCTCGGGCTACACCATCTATGAAATGCCGATCAGCTATACGGCGCGCTATGAGAACAAGAAGCTTTCGCCCCTCGACGGCCTGCCGACGGTGCAGGCGTTGTGGCGGTATCGCCACTGGACGCCGAAGACGAACCGCGAGGGTTGAGACGCGCCGAGCGAATCGGTCAGGATTTCCTCTGATACTCGGGCTGTGAGTTGTGCATCTCCATCGCGGTGATCTGTCAGGCGGATAGGAACAATACACATGGCGGACCGATTCGAGAACCTGCCGGCCGATCTGCAGGAGCACTATCGCACCATGCAGGACGACCTCTATGATGGGTTGGCCGCCCAGGTCGTTGCGGCCACCAACCAGGCGTTGGCGTGGGGTCAGTCGCCAGCGAACATCCTGGAGCATGGCCTGGTTGCAGGAATGGATGCCGTGGGCGAGGATTTCGGTGCGGGCATCTTGTTCGTGCCCGAGGTGTTGCGCGCCGCGAATGCGATGAAAGCGGCCATGGAGATCCTTCGCCCCCTGTTGACAGAGACTGGTGCGCCGAAGATCGGCATCGCTGTGATCGGCACCGTCAAAGGCGACATCCACGATATCGGCAAGAACCTGGTCGCTATGATGTGGGAAGGGGCCGGGTTCGAGGTGCACAACCTGGGCAACAACGTGGATGCCGATAAGTTCATCCAGGCTATTCGGGAGCACGACGCAAATCTTCTCGGCATGTCGGCGCTGCTGACGACCACCATGCCCTACATGGCGACCGTGATCGAGCGCCTGAAGGCCGAAGGGCTGCGCGATCGGGTGAAAGTGCTGGTCGGCGGCGCACCGCTGAATGAGGCCTTCGCCGAGGATGTGGGCGCGGACCGGTACTGCAAGGATGCCGCCGAGGCGGTGGCGGCTGCAAAGGCGTTCGCGCGCTGACGAGCGGTGGGTGTCGAGCGACGAACCGCAGGCCTCGATCGGAGGTTCTCATCTGCCGTTCTGCATTCGCTCCGCAGGGAGGTTCGCATGGATAAGCTGCTCTCTTTCTTACAGTCCCATCCGATTGTGCTCGGCGACGGCGCAATGGGGACCATGCTGCAGGCGGCGGGCCTGACGACAGGCGGCGCGCCGGAGGAATGGAACGTCACCCGGCCGGAGGTGGTGCGCGGCATCTATCGCAGCTATGTCGAGGCTGGGTCACAGGTCATTTCCACCAACAGCTTCGGCGGGACCCGCTATCGCCTGGGCCGAGAGAATCTCCAGGATCACGTCCGCGAATTCAACCTGGCCGCGGCCAGGTTGGCGCGCGAGGTGGCTGACGCGGCCGACCACGAGGTGCTGGTGGCGGGCGACATCGGCCCGTCAGGCGAGATCATGGCGCCACTCGGTGTGCTGACGCCGGAGGATGGCCGCTCCGCGTTTGCGGAGCAGGCTGCGGCGCTGGCCGAAGGGGGCGTGGATTTCTACTTGATTGAGACGATGAGCGCTCTGGAGGAGGTCGAGGCGGCAGTCGAGGGCATCCGCGCGGTCTCCACCCTCCCGATTGCGGCCACCATGACCTTCGATACGCGCTTCCGCACCATGATGGGCGTCAAGCCGGTGCAGGCGCTGGAAGCGTTCTACGCCTGGGGGATCCGCGTGATGGGCGCGAACTGCGGCAATGGTCCGAGCGAGATCGAGCGCGTGATCGGCGAGATGGCGGCGGCGCGGCCGGCCGGCGTCTACCTGGTCGCCCAGTCCAATGCCGGTCTGCCGCGTTACCAGGACAAGAAGATCACCTACGATGGCACGCCCGAGGTGATGGCAGGCTACGCTCTGAAGATGAAAGAGCTGGGAATCAACTACATCGGCGCCTGCTGCGGCTCGACCCCGGCGCACATCGCCGCGATGCGTGAGGCGCTGAAAGGCTGACCAGGAGCGCGGCTGAGGAACGAGGTGGCGTTCTGCGTGACCTCGGTCGATCCGCAGGCGCGCCGCCTAGCTGCCTCGCAGGCGCGCCGCCTCCACCTCGAAGATGCGCCTCAGGATCGCCATACTGCAGGCATAAGTTGCGTCCACTCCGAAGTAGCTCAGGCTCTTGCTCAACAGGCTCTGCCGGCGGCTGTAGGGCGTATCTGAGGCGTAATGCAGCAGGCCGATATCGTAGGGCGCATTGATGAAGAGGTTGACGATTTCGTTGACCGGATAGCGCTGCGGGTAGATGTCCTCGTATAAGGCGCTCAGATAGGGTCCCGCTTCCATCTCCAGATCGGTGTAGCCCTCGCGATAGAACACACTCATGAAGTCCCGGTTCTGCAGGAAGGTGCCTCGCACGGTCACTGCCTTCTGGTTGTCGAAGACCGTGCCGTAGAGCAGATAGGGCGCGACATGTTGCGCCAAGAAGCAGTTCTTGAACAAGAAGGTGTTGCGCGAGTGCTCGTCGTACACCACGTTGGGGATCATGACATCTCCGACGCGTCCGTTCAGCGTGGCGGCCTTGCCCGCCACGTAGACGCCCAGCAGATCGGTGGAGGCCGAGGCGATCTGCGAGAGCAAGTGGTAGGCGGCGAAGCCAAGCGGGTAGTCGACGTTGACGATCAGCGCTTTGCTGCGCGCCAGCGCGTCGATGCCCGCCAGGTGCAGTCGGGGATCGAGGCGGTCGGGATCGATCGCTTGTAGTTCGATCACCTGGGCGCTGATGTCGAGGGAATGCGGCTCATCGAAGCGGTGCACGCCCGCAGCCGCCTCGGCTTCGTTCAGCGCACGCTGCTCTTCGGGCCGGCCGCGCAGGTAGGCCCGCTGAACGTAGTAGAGAAAATCGGTTTGCCCGCCCGAATCAGCACTGTCCTCCAGCCGGCGCCATTCGTCTGCCAGCCCTTCGGGATTTGCCTCCAGCGCAAAGTCGATCAGCGCCTGCCGGCGCGAACGGGCGAAACCCGACAGCAGATTAGGAATGCTGTGCGGATTGCTGGAGACGAAGTAGACCGGCCGGAAGTCGAGGTAAAGATGGTCGGCGGCCCGCACCAGGTCGTCCCACCAGCTCTCTACTGCGCGGCGATAATCGTTGAAGCCCCGCGCCAGCGACGTGACGCGAATGTCCGCCGGCCGCTGCGCCAGGGCCTGCACCTTGGCATCAAACTGCCGTCCCCAGACCTGATGCAGCCGGGTGAAATCCTCCGCAGTGATCCCCAGCGTATGGCGCAGCGCCTCCGGTGCCTGGTCGGCGGCGCGTGTCCCGGATGCCAGCTCATGCCCCAACTGTGTGACCGCCAGCCGGCGGTGCAGCTTGTTCCACTCGATCTGAAAAGCTGTCAGGCAAGGAATCAGGTCGTCGATGTCGGACACGCTGGCAACGAACGCTGCGATGGTGTCCTTCCCGTTGAACTGCATCCGTCGCCGCCTTGCCGCGGCATCCACGCGCGCCCACCCGGCCAAATCTCCCAACCCGCCGCGGCGAAAGACATCCTCCGACTGACCCAGCACCACCCGCCGCACATCGTGAATGCAGTCCGGGAGGCGCAGCGCCGCGTATAGAAATGCCGATGCGTCGAACTCCGGCGTCTCAGCGCCCAGGTGCAGGCTGGAGCGCATCCCCTCGTGCGTCTCCTCGAGCGAGCGGATGCGCACCTCGCCCGACGATCGCAGGAGAGAGTAGTAGGTGCGAATGTAGAGCTCGATGCCTTCGCCGGTCGTCTCAGGAACGGTGCGGATCATGGATGCCTCTCGCAGCGCTGCTGGCGCTGTATGAATCGAATCGATTGACCACGCGCCGATTGTATCTCGCGCACGGAATTGCGGTCAAACTGGGTGTTGGCCTGCAGCATGCCAGCCGCGCTGAGACGCAGCGGAGAAGCGCGCTTGCAATGTACACTGCTTGTTGCTAGAATAGCGACATGAGAGCTTCGTTGGCCTGGGAGGAGGGGCGCTGGTGGACACACAAATCCTGACATCGGTTGCGCAGCCGCTGGCTGTGACCACACTGCCGGCTGTGACTACGCCGCCGGCTGTGGCCTCGTCGCTGCCTGTCGCCGATCTTAAGGATCACGCCTTGTATTTCAATCGGGAGCTGAGCTGGATCGAGTTCAACCGCCGCGTGCTGGAGGAGGCGCAGGATTCTCGCAACCCGCTCCTCGAGCGAGTTAAGTTCCTGGCGATCTTCAGCTCGAATCTCGACGAATTCTTCATGATCCGCGTCTCCGGGCTCAAGGATCAGATCAGTGCCGGCGTCGTCAACCTGCCGCCGGATGGGATGACGCCAGCGCAGCAGCTTAAGCAGATTCGAGAACAGGTGCTGCCACTGATGCGGGAGCAGCGCCGGGTTTTCTACGACAACGTGCTGCCCGAGCTGGCAGCCGCTGGAATTCGCATCGAACGCTATGCCGACCTGGATGACCGCGATTGCGATCACCTGCGTGAGATGTACCAGTCCGAGATTCACCCCGTGCTCACACCGCTGGCCGTCGATCCCGGCCGGCCTTTTCCCCACATTTCCAACCTCAGCTTGAATCTGGCGCTGACCGTGCGCAACCCGAAGGGGGAGGAGCGCTTCGCGCGGGTCAAGGTGCCCACGACGCTGCAGAGACTGCTGTCGTTGGAGGACGGCAAGCGCTTCATCTGGCTCGAAGATGTCATCGCGGGCAATCTGGCCACGCTCTTTCCGGGACATGAGGTGCTTGAGGCGTACAGCTTCCACGTGCTGCGCGATGCCGATCTGGAGATCCAGGAGGATGAGGCGCCGGACCTGCTGGAAACCATCGAGCAGGGGCTGCACCTGCGCCAGCTCGGCCCGGTGGTGCGCCTGGTCGTCGATGAGGCGATGCCCGAGAGCATGGTCAGGCTTCTGATGCAGAAACTGGAGGTGGCGGCGGACGACGTATATGCGATGCGCCCGCCGTTGGCGATGGGCGGCTTGTGGGCGCTGGCGGATCTGAACTACCCCGAGCTGCGCGATGCGCCCTTTTTCCCATCTGTGCCGCAGCCTTTGCGCAATCTGAAGAAGCCTGAGGACATCTTCGCGGCCATTCGCAAACAGGACATCCTCCTCCATCACCCCTATGATTCCTTCGGCCCGGTGCTCGACTTCATCAAAGCGGCCGCCGCCGATCCGAACGTGCTGGCGATCAAACAGACCCTCTACCGGGTCGGCCAGAACGCACCGGTCGTGGCCGCGCTGCTCGAAGCGCAGCGGAACAGCAAGCAGGTGGCGGTGCTCGTGGAGCTCAAGGCCCGCTTCGACGAGGAAAGCAACATCGTCTGGGCCAAGGCGCTGGAGGCCGCGGGAGTGCATGTCGTCTATGGCCTGTTGGGTCTGAAGACGCACAGCAAGATTACGCTGGTGGTGCGCAAGGAGGAGGGGCGGCTGCGGCGTTATCTGCACCTGGCGACGGGCAACTACAACGCCGTGACCGCCGGCATCTACACCGATCTGGGGCTGTTCACCTGTGACCCGGACATGGGGGCCGACGCAACCGAGCTGTTCAACACGCTGACGGGCTATTCGACGCAGACCTACTATCGCAGCTTGATCGTGGCCCCACGCGGGATGCGTGAACGCGTTGAAGACCTCATCGACCGCGAAGTCGAGCATCAGCTCGCGGGACGCGGGGGCCATCTTGTTTTCAAGATGAATGCGCTGGTCGACGATCGTCTGATCCGCAGGCTCTACCGAGCATCGCAGGCCGGCGTGCAAATCGATCTGATTGTCCGGGGCATCTGCTGCTTGCGGCCAGGGCTGCCGGGGATCAGCGAGAACATCCGCGTCATCAGCATCGTGGGCCGCTTCCTGGAGCACAGCCGCATCTATTACTTCGAGAATGGCGGCGATCCGGAAGTGTACCTGGGCAGCGCCGATCTGATGCCGCGCAATCTCGATCGCCGGGTCGAAGTCATCTTTCCGGTCAAGGATGCGGCCATCCGCGCCTACATCCGGCGCGCGATTCTTGAGGTTGAGCTGCGCAACAACACCACTGCGCGCGAGCTGCACCCACACGGCGCCTACACGCGACGAAGTCCGGCCCCGGGGGAGCTGCCGATCGACAGTCAGGCCTGGCTCCTGGCCCATCCGGCGCAGGGCGGGCGCGGTGCAGTGTTCCGGCCCTGACGCACGCGGCGCGTGACCCGTCCTGCGTTGTCCACGGTCCGTGATCAGGGCAGACGTTCTTCCTGATCGCGCAGCACTCGTCACGCGGCACGCTCTATTTGCGCGCAGAGACCGACAGGCTGTAGACGGCCACTCCAGACACCTGGCCTCCGCTGAGGCTGCGCCTGGCTTCGATCTCTCGGAATCCTGCAGCGGCCAGCAGATCGAGGTACTCGCGTTCCGGCAGCGCGCCGCTGACGCAGCCAGCCCATGCCGCCGGATTGCCGCGTACGCTGAGAGGCAGTCCTCCCGCGGCCACTACGTCGCTGATGGCCAGCCGGCCGTCTTCGCGCAGCACGCGATACGCCTCCTCGAAGACCCGACCCTTGTCCTCGCACAGGTTGATGACGCAGTTGGACAGGATTACATCCACTGTGCCGCTCTCGACCGGCATTGCTTCGGCCTGGCCCAGGCGGAACTCCACCTGGCCGAGACCTGCTTCACTGGCAGTTCGGCGCGCCCGCTCGATCATGGCCGCCGTCATATCGAGTCCGATGACGCGGCCTTCCGCCCCAACGTGGTGAGCGGCGACGAAGGCGTCGATCCCACCGCCGCTTCCGATATCGAGCACCACCTCGCCGCGACGCAGTGAGGCGAGCGCGGTCGGATTGCCGCAGCCCAGCGACATTCCGGCCGCGGCCGCAGGCACGGCGGTGAGCTGATCCGCCGTATAGCCGGTGATCCATGCCACATCGTCATTGGCGTTGGCGCTTTCCAGCCGGTGCATGGCGTTCTCCGGCGCACAGCAGCTTGTGATGAGTGGGATGTCGGCGTGGAATTCCGACGGGTCCGCCGGCCGCGCGGCGTGCTCGCCGCCGAGCGCAATGTCGGCCGCCGAATCGACCGGAGACGCGGCCGATCTGCTGCAGGAGGGCCCGCATGCGGTGCGGCTGGCTTCAGCCACGGCGGCGTAGTTCGCCTGGACCGCGGCGCGTGCGCCAGACACCGGGCGAGCGCCGGTTGCGATGAAGACACTGATTTCGGCGCGGCCATCGGGTGCACACTGAGCGGTGGCGCAGCATGTTTGGCTGCTGCAGGTGACGAGCACGTTCACCAATCCGGCTTCGCGCAGCCATCGCTTCACCTGCGCCCGCTCGAAGCCGAGCCACTCATCCGCCATCTCGGCCCGCATCCACTCGTGATCGTGCCGATCCATGTCGGTGATGACGATGCGGCCGCCTGGGCGCAGGATGCGCGCCATCTCCCGGAGCGTCGCGGCCGGGTCGGGGCAGTGGTGCAGAACCATGTTGGCAAATGCGGCATCCACGCTGGCGTCAGGTAACGGCAAGATGCTGCCGTCCGTCAACTGGTAGTCCACGTTGTTGTAGGCGGCCAGGTTCCGCCGCGCCACGTCCAGCATGGCCTGCGAGCCGTCCAGCGCATGAACGCGGTGCACGATCGGCGCCAAGCCCGCCGCAATGAAGCCGGCGCCGCACCCAACGTCTGCCACCTCCATCTCCGGCCGCAGATAGGCGCGAGCGATGGCCGAGTCGCGTAGGGCCTCGGTGAAGTACCCGGCCCTGATCGAATCCCAGTCGTCAGCCACGCGGTCGAAGTAGTCCCTTGCTGCCTGTGTCATTGTCACGGTGTCCCTCCTGCAAAATCGTAAAATTACGATGAATGCCGGCACGAAAAAGCGGGCTTGTCCTCAGCCCGCTTCTATGCAACCCGCGTTATGTGCGGTGCTCGGCCAGATCCGTCAGGCGCAGCGACAGCCCCGCCTCCGGCTCGCAGCATCCCGGCAGCCAGGCCTCGATCTGATCCTTGAGCCAGCGCACGCCCCGTGAATCGAGGCAGTAGCAGGTCGCCGGACCTTCGATTTCCCCACACACCAGGCCTGCCTCGCGCAGGACTTTCAGGTGCTGGCTGATGGTGGACTGGGCGAGAGGCATCGCGTCCACGATGTCTTGCGTGATGCAGCTGCGTCGTTCGGCCAGGGTCTGGATGATCTGGAAGCGCACGGGATTGCCAAGCGCCTTGAGCATGCGGGCCAGGCGCGCCGCGTCGCTTCCCAGTCGGATAGGTTGGTGCCCACCTTGTTGTTTCATGATCAGCGCCTCTTATATCGTAATTATACGATATAGGGCCGGGTTGTCAAGTCACACAGGGGCGCCTGCGCGGCAAGATAAGCTCCCACGCTGCAGAGAGATGGCAAATGATGCGTGTCATCGTCGGTGCATTTCCTCGAGCCTCGGAAGCGGTGTATAGTCGGGCGGGCAGGTCGGTCTGGTCCGGACAAGGAAGAGGGGAGGATTTGTATGGAGTTGTTAAGGAGACTTCAGGGGAAGGTCGCCGTGGTCGCCGGCGCGACTCGCGGCGCCGGCCGCGGCATCGCGTGCATCCTGGGCGAGGCAGGCGCGACCGTCTACTGCACGGGCCGCAGCGTACGAGGCCGTTCGGCGACCAAGAGCCGGCCCGAAACGATTGAGGAGACCGCCGAGCTGGTGACGACGCGCGGCGGCGTCGGCATTCATGCGCAGGTGGATCACACCGATGCCGTGCAGGTCGCCGCACTGTTCGAGCGCGTGCGCCGGGAGCAGGGCCGCCTCGATCTGTTGGTCAACGATCTGACCGGCGACGCGCACCTGGAGATGAAGCCGTTCACCGAGCATTCGCTGGAGCGCGGGCTGAAGGTGCTGGAGAACGGCTCACTTTCGCACATCGTCACCAGCCACTTCGCCGTGCCGCTGATGGTCGGGACGCCGGGCGGGCTGATCGTCGAGATGACCGACGGTGTGGGCGATGAGCTGCGAGAGTGGAACTTCTACTACGACCTGGAGAAGGCGATCAATATCCGGCTGGCGCGCTCGCTGGCCCAGCAGCTGCGCAAGGCCCGGATCGCCGTGGTGGCGCTCTCGCCGGGCTTCATGCGCTCCGAGGAGGTGCTCGACCACCTGGGCGTCACCGAAGCGAACTGGCGCGAAGGGATCAAGAAGGATCGGTGGTTCGCTTATTCGGAGACGCCGTTCTATGTCGGCAAGGCAGTTGTCGCCCTGGCGTGTGATAAACGGATCATGAAGAAGAGCGGGCAGGCGTTCATCTCCGGGAAGCTCGCTCGCGAGTATGGCTTCACCGACGTGGATGGCGCCCAGCCGATCTGGGCGTATTAGGGTGAGCAACCGCCGCTCAGCGCCTCGAGCTTGACGGCTTCACGATCGGAGCCGACCCGGTCTGCCTTGACATGGACGCGACTCTGAGTTGTCCGGCGGGGCACGAGGGAGCGGCTCGCTCGCGGAGGGCGCCGGTCAATCGGGAACCATATTCGCACCGGTAGGTCTTGCAGGTCGGCGCGGGTGACCACCCGCCGATCTGGCCCAGGCTGCGGACGAAGACCAAGGGTGACCGGTTCAGCGCCCGGATCACTTCGGTCAGCGGCGTAGTCGGCAGCAGCACTGCGGCAGCACTGCGGCAGCGCTGCCGCGTCATCGAACGGGTGGGCGAAGTCGCGACACGGTCTTTCGCCCAGCTCCGCTTGAATGATGTAACCGCTGATCAGCCCTTCGCGGCGCACAGCCGCGAAGTTCGAGCCGCGACGCACCATGATGGCGCACACCACCGATGCGGTCGCCGTGTCGTCAAAGCTGGGCAGTGGCTCCGCGATACCGCGCGCCGTGATGCCGTGCGGGAGGGCCTTTTGTACGTCGTAGCGGGAGAGGTGCATGAAGGGCCTGTCACCTATCGATCGCAGTTCGCGCACCTCATGGGCTGACCAGAGTGAGGCCAGACCGGGTCAACGCATCGAGCGCCCGCTGGCGCAGCATCCGCGCGACATCGTACTGCTTGGCAGGCGGTGTCTTGGCTGTTATTCGAATCTGCACCGCCCGTTCGCTGAGGCCGTGCCAGGGCGCCACCTCGGGCTGGTCCAGCAGAGAGGATGACAGCGCCGGCTCGGATTTCGCGTTCGCCAGTGCAGCCTGCAGGACGCGGCGCGCCTGCTCAATGTCCGCGTTGAGCGACAGGTTGAGATCGATCGTCACCAGCGCCCAGCCCTGGCTGGCGTTCGATACGATGCGCACCTCGCCGTTGGGCACGACCGTCAAGCGGCCGCTTGCCTCGCGGACATAGGTGGCGCGCAATGTGATCTGCTCGACCGTCCCTGTTACCGCTCCCATCGTCACGCTGTCACCCACGCGATACTGGTTCTCGAAAAGCACCAGCAGCCCGCCGATGAAGTCCTTGATGAGCGTCTGCGCCCCGAGCGACACTGCCAGAGTCGCCACGCCGACCGAAGCCAGCAACGGGGTCAGATCGACGCCAAGCTCACCCAATATCATCAGGGCGGCGGTAGCGATGATGATCGCCTGGGCAGTGGCAAGGCCGGCGCTCAGGAGGGTCTTCAGGCGCGACTCGCGGGCGGGGTCGCTATCGTCATGGTCGATCTGGCGCTCGATGCGTGTCGCTGCCAGCCGCGCAAAGCGGATCGCCACGAAGGCGAGACCGAGGGTCAGGCCGATCTGGAGCAGCTTGAGCAGCAGGAGTTGTCCAGAGACGGTTAGTTCGGACAGAAGTGGTTCCGGCATCCCGTGAAGGCCTCCGGCGGCGCAGGTGAGCGACCTCAAGCATAGCGCGTTTGCCTCGGAGCAGCAAATCTTGAGCGCAAGCGCAAAGCTTTCTTGACTGAATCACCCGGAGACAGGTACAATAGGCCTTCGGGAAGGCGACCTCTAGCTCCTTCATCACACCATCGGGGAGGGATGAAATGTCAACCTGGATCGCAGTCAAGTTCACCGGCCAGGATGAAGCTGAACGAGTGCTCAAGTCGCTGCATGCCGCTCATGGCGATGGCGCGAGCCTCAGCATCGATGACTCAGCGGTAGTCAGCATGGACGCGGAAGGCAAAGTGAAGGTGAAGAATGCGGCCGATGTCGGCGTGAAGTGGGGCGCGGTCGGTGGCGGCCTGTTTGGCATCTTGCTGACCGGCCTGTTCCTTGGTCCCATCGGAGCCATCCTCATTGGCGCAGGGGTGGGCGCCTTGATCGGGAAGACCTTCGGCATGGGGATCGACAAGAAATTCCTTGAACAGGTGAAGGCCGCCGTGACACCCGGCACGTCCGCCCTGTGCGTCGTGGTTCGCAACGGCGATCCAAACGTCTTCTTCGGCGCCATCCGACCCTACGAGGGCGAGATCATTTACACGAACCTGGAAGAAGAGCAAGAGGAAGCGCTGCGCCGGGCTCTGCAGTAAGGCCGGCAGTCCGCCGGTGTGCCGGGACACAAGAGGGGGGCGACCCACCGGTCACTCCCTCTTTGCGTCGGGTGAAGCAGGTGCGCCTGGGCGACTCGTGCGCTTGGGCGACTCGTGCGCCTGGAGGATTGCACAGAGATGATCGATCGACGGCTGGCGGTGCTGCTCGGCGCGACGGCCAGGGTCTGGGCGCTTTTCGCTCTGGCCGGCATCGCCGGCTGCGCCTCCGGCCCCATGCGCCTCGTCCCGCCGCCGGCCACGTCGCCGAAGATCACCTTCGATGTGTCGGGGATCGACTCCGAGGGGCTGCAGGGGCCCCCGGGCGGACAGGTGGCAGTCAGCTACGAATTCTGCATCCCCGACTCGCCGCAGGCGAGCGCCGAGGTGCAGCGTGTCGATCCGACTGCCCGCTGCACGGCAGGATCCCGCGGCCGGATCGGCTGCACGCCGGAGCAGGCGCTCTGCATCGGCAGTACGCACCAGGCCAACTGGGCGGATGTGCTCAACGCTCTGGCTGCGCTGCCCTTTATCGAGCGCATCGACCGGAGCTATTTCGAGTAGGCGTCTGCGTGGCCTAATGGCCTGCCAGGCGTTCGCCGCCGTCCACGGGCAGCATCACCCCTGTGATGTATGGAGCCCGGGCCAGGAACACCACCGCATCGGCCACATCTTCCGCGGCGCCCCACCGGCCCATCAGCGTGCGGCGAGCTGCCGCCTGGATCTGCTGCTCAGTGTATTCGGGAGGAGGAAGCACAGGGCCAGGCGCAACGGCGTTGACCCGAACGGCCGGCGCCAGCTCCATCGCAAGGGAGTAGGTCAGGTTCACGAGCCCCGCCTTGGCGGCCGAATGGGGCAGGTAGTTCCGGAACGGGGTCAGCGCCGATAGATCGACGATGTTGATGATGGCGCCATCGCCGTGCGCCGTGAGGTGGGGCGCGGCGGCCCTGGCGCACAGAAACGGGCCCTTGAGCGCGATGTTCACAAGTTGATCCCAGGCAGCCTCGTCAAGCTCCGCCCAGGGCGTTCTTCGCCAGAGTGACGCGCTGTTGACCAGGACATCCAACCGGCCCATCCGCTGCACCGCCGTGTCCACCAGCACCTGCACCTGGTCGCCCCGCGCAACGTCGGCCCGGACGGCCAGCGCCCGCCGGCCGAGCGCTTCGATCTCCGCCGCAGTCTGGATCGCTGCATCCGCCGATGAGTGGTAGTTGATGACGACATCGGCGCCGGCCTTGGCCAGCGCCAGGGCAATGGCTTTGCCCACGCGCACGGCGCCGCCGGTGACCAGCGCCGCTTTTCCGGTGAGATCCATGTTCATCTCTCCTCGTGCGAGAATGGATGGCCGCAATCGGGTGACGCCAGCGGTGCGCTCATGATGGCATAGGTGTCCTCTCTTCGCAAATCGGGCGGCCGCGCAAAAGGTTGCGGATTTGAGCGCGACCTGTGCTATACTGTCGCGACTCCGATTCATTGCGCTGTGAGCCATGATCACGATCCAAGTTCAGTTCTTCGGAGGCCAGCACCTGTTCACGCGCCGCGTCGCCCCAGAGATCGAGCGCGCGCTGCCGAATGTGATGCTGCCCGATGGCGCCACTGCGGACGATCTGCTCCGGCTTCTCAATATCCCGACCGGCGATGGCCGTCCGTTCGTCAGTGTGAATCGCTTTGTCCGGCGCGACAACGTGCCTCTCGCCGACGGTGACCGCGTGCAACTGATCGCGACCGTGATCGGCGGCGCATGTTGATTCTACCGAAGGGGGTCGAGTTGGTGCCAAGATTCGATTATGTGCGGGCCTGTTCCGTGGCCGAGGCGGTGGAGCTCCTCGGCGATCTCCGCGTCGCCAGCCGGCCGCTGGCTGGAGGCACCGATCTGCTGGTCTATGTCCGCCACGAAGCGCCGTCATTTCGCCGGCTTGTGGATGTCAGCCGTGTGGCGGAGATGAGGCGCATTGAGCGCCGAGGCGATGAAGTGACCATCGGCGCAGCCGTCACCTTCACGGAGGCCGCGGCCAGCTCTCTGCTTCAGGAGGTAGCCGCCTGCCTGGTGGAGGCGTGCCTCTCGGTCGGCGGCCCAGCGATCCGCAACACGGGGACGTTGGGCGGCAACGTCGCCAATGCCGCGGCGTGCGCCGACTCGCTGCCGGCGCTGGTGTGCCTGGATGCGGTGGCGCATCTCCGCAGCCTGGCCGGAGAACGCTCGCTGCTCGTCAGCGACTTGGTGACCGGTGCGAATCGGACCACGCTCGGGGCCGGCGAGCTGATCACCCATTTCACTTTCGCGGCGCCGCCGCCGGGCGTTCGCTCGGCGTTCACCAAGCTCGGCCGGCGCAACGCGCAGGCCATCTCGCGTCTGAGCATGGCCGCGGCCGGCCGGCGCGATGCGACCGGCTGCGTCGACTTCGTGCGGCTATCGCCCGGCGCAGCCACGGCGCAGCCCCGCCGCTTCACCGAAGTCGAAGCGATGCTGCTCGGCCGGCAGCCGACCGGAGACCTGCTGGCCGCCGCCGGCGCGCAGACCGCGGCGGTCATGATCGAGCTAACCGGCCGGCGTTGGTCCACCGAATACAAGGAAGTCGCCATCCAGGCGCTGGCCGAGCGGACCCTGCGCCGGGTGCTCGAAGCCCGATGACGCGGGGTCAAGCGTCATTTCCAATGCTGAGAGGTGCTGATGCTGATCCAGATGACAGTCAATGGAGAGCCCGTGGCCGTGGAAGCGCCGCCCGACATCACCTTGCTCGACCTGCTGCGCGACACCCTGGGTCTCACCGGTGCGAAAGAGGGCTGCGCCGTGGGAGAATGCGGCGCGTGTGCGGTGCTGATGGATGGCCGGCTGGTGAACAGCTGCCTCGTGCTGGCGCCGCAGGCGGCCGGCAGCGAGATCATCACCATCGAGGGTGTGCACGGGGCTGACGGCGGGCTGAGCGACCTGCAAGAGAACTTCATCACCTACGGCGCGGTGCAGTGCGGCATCTGCATCCCCGGCATGGTGTTGGCCGGCGAGGCGCTGTTGCTCCAGACCCTTACCCCGAGCCGCGCCGATATCCGCACCGCGCTGGCCGGCAACCTGTGCCGCTGCACCGGCTACCAGCAGATCGTGGATGCAATCGAGGCGACGGCGGCGCAGAGAAGACGAGGGATGCCTGGCGATTGAATTGTGACGAGTGATGCGTGATGCGTAATCCCGTTCGCTGCACCTGCGAGTGATGCTTTTTTTGTGGAGCCATCAACCATGACCGAACTTCGCTACATCGGCAAACCTGCCCGCCGCGTGGATGCGTTCGATAAGGTGACGGGCCGGGCCAAGTATATCGCCGACTACAGGCTGCCAGGCATGCTCTATGCGCGTTGCCTGCGCAGCGATCTGCCGCATGCCCGCATCATCAAGCTGGACATCGCGCCTGCGCTGGCTGTCCCCGGCGTGCGCCGCGTGATCACCAGCGCGGATTTCTTCGAGCATGGGCTGTACGGTTTCCCGGTCAAAGATAAGTACATGCTGGCGTATGAGAAGGTGCGCTACGTCGGTGAAGCGATCGCCGCGGTGGCGGCCGATACGCCCGAAGCCGCGCTGGCCGGCGTCCGGGCGATCGTCTGCGAGCTGGAGCAGCTGCCCGCCGTGTTCGACCCCGAGCGCGCGCTCGACCCCGATGCGCCGCAGGTCGGCCCCGACCGTCCGGACGGCAAGCATCCCAACTTCCTCGATCTGCTGATTGTGCGCAAGGACGATCCGCTGGCGGAGCTGGCGAAATGCCCGGTGGTGGTCGACCAGCGCTACACGGTCGGACCGCAAGAGCATGCGTACATCGAGCCCGAGGGCGTGCTGGGCGTCCCCACGGCCGAAGGCGGGGTGATTGTCTATGCGCCGAACCAGAGCCCCTTCGTCAACCACGGCAACCTGGCGATGGTGCTCGACCTCCCGCACAACCTGGTGCGCGTGATCCAGCCGCCGGTGGGCGGCTCCTTTGGCGGCAAAGACGACATCATCTACGAGTCGTCGGCGCAGGTTGCCAGGCTCGCGCTGCTCACCGGCCGGCCCGTGCGCATGACCTTCAGCCGTGAAGAGAGCATGATCGCCAGCTACAAGCGCGACGCCATGCGCATGCGCATCCGGCTGGGCGCGGACCGCGATGGTGCACTGCGCGCCTGCAAGTTCGAGGGGATCCTCGACTCCGGCGCATACGCCTCCGAAGCGACCTTCACCGCGTGGCGCGCCTCCATCCACGCGATGGGCGCGTACAAATACGATGCGTGCGATGTGGATATCACCTGCGTCTACACCAACAACGGCTACTCCGGCGCGTTCCGCGGCTTCGGCAACACAGAGGTCTGCTCGGCGATCGAACAGGCGATCGACGAAGTCGCCGATGCGGTGGGCATGGATCCGATCGATTTTCGCCTGAAGAACTGCCTGCACGTCGGCGACGAAACCGTGCACGGGCAGATTCTTACCGAATCGGTGGGTCTGCCCGAATGCATCGAGACGGTGCGGCGCATCAGCGACTGGGACCGCAAACGGGCCGAATACGACCGCATCAACCGTGGGGGCGATCCCGATGTGGTCGCCCTCGCGGGCGGGCGCGCAGGCGCCGGGGGCGGGCACACAGGCGCCGGGGGCGGGCACACAGGCGCCGCCCCTACGATTCGCCGCGGCATCGGCATGGCGGCGCTCTATCATGGGACGTCGCTCGGCGCGGAAGGCTCGGATTATGCATCGGCCACGATCAGCGTGGAGCAGAACGATACGATCGACCTGACCTCCGGACTGACCGATTACGGCACCGGCTCGCGTACGGTCTTCACCCTCGTCGCCGCTGAGGAGTTGGGCGTCCACCCGGAGCGCATTCACATGCAGCGGCCTGACACCGACACCGCGGTCGAGTCCGGCCCGACCGTGGCCAGCCGCTCGACGATGCTCGGCGGCAACGCGATGCGCGCGGCTGCGGGCAATCTGCGCCAGACGCTCGACTATGCGGCGGCCGACCTGCTGCGCTGCGAGCTGCACCAGCTCGTCCGCGCCGATGAGGCGTATGTCGGCCCCAACGAGGAGCCGGTGGCGTGGGAGCAGGTGGTCGACCACGCCCGCGCCATGGGGCTAGCCCTCTCCGCGCACGGCAAATGGACCGCGCCCAGGATCGACTGGGATCACCACCACGGCCGCGGCACGCCGTACATGGCGTACCACTTCGCCGCGCAGGTCGCGGAGGTCGAAGTCGACATGCGGACGGGCAACGTGCAGGTGGTCGGCTTCTGGGCCGTCCACGACCCCGGCAAGGTGATCTTCCCGCAGGGCGCGTACGGACAGCTCTACGGCGGCATCGCGCAGGGCCTGGGCTACGCGCTGATGGAGCAGATCACCTACGCCGACGGCTACCTGCAGGAGACCAACTTCGAGTCGTACCTGATCCCGACCTCGGTGGACGTGCCGGAGATCACCGCGCAGTTCGTCGAGGCGCCTTTCTCGAAGGGGCCATACGGCGCCAAGAACATCGCCGAGCCGTCCATGGTGCCGTCCGCGCCCGCGATCCTCAACGCCATCGCGCACGCCACGGGCCGCCGGGTGCGCGATCTGCCGGCCAACCTGGAGCGCGTGCTGCTGGGCCACGATCTTTCCAAGGGCGGGTCGGCCAAGGCGTGCAAGCTGGGGCTGCAGACGGTGTAGGGGAGTGATCGCTCCGGTTTGTCGCGTGTCCGTGCGTGAGCGGCGGGGTGGTTTGGACCACGAAGTCGCGAAGGGGTGCGCTTTGGACCACGAACGCGCGAAGGCCGCGAAGCGCACGAAGCGCGAAGGCACGAAGGGAGTTCGCCGCGGCGCGAGCCTTCGCGTACTTCGTGCTTCGTGTCCTTCGACCTCTTCGCGTCTTCGTGGTCCAGGGGGTGCGCCTTGGACCACGAAGACGCGCAGGCCGCGAAGCGCACGAAGCGCGAAGGCACGAAGGGAGTTCGCCGCGGCGCGGGTCTTCGCGTGCTTCGAGCTTCGCGTCCTTCGACCTCTTCGCGTCTTCGTGGTATAGGGGATGGGTTGTGGTCGGCGTCTGTAGTTCTGCGGGTGAGAAGAAGGAGCGACTGCAATGAATCGTTTCGCACATCGGCTCGTGATCTTCGCGACGCTGCTTGCCTTGATGGTGCCTGCCTGGAGTTCCGTGGCAGGTAGCACTGGAGCGCAAGGCCCTGCTTCGGCAGCGACTCCCGTCCTGGATAAGCAGCTCTTCCTACCGCTGATTGCTGCGAACCTTTTGTTCAGGGACACAGTGCTCGTCCCCGCCGGGACGTTTCAGATGGGTTGCGACCCGGCGCACAACGGCGGGTACTCCTGCTATGCCGACGAGCTGCCGCGGCACACGGTCTACCTGGACGCATACCGCATCGACCGGACGGAGGTGACCAACGCGCAGTACGCGCAGTGCGTGGCGGCCGGCGGCTGCACGGCGCCGGTCCGCAGTGACTCGAACACCCGACCCTCCTATTACGGCAACCCGGCCTACGCCAGCTATCCGGTGATCTGGGTGAGCTGGTATCAGGCGCGCGATTACTGCGCGTGGGCGGGCAAGCGGCTGCCGAGCGAGGCGGAGTGGGAGAAGGCGGCGCGTGGGGCGAGCGACACGCGCGCCTACCCGTGGGGGGATGCGGCGCCGACCTGCGCGCTGGTCAACGGTTATCTGAACGGTTACGGTTACTGTGTGGGGGATACCAGTGCAGTGGGCAGCTATGAGGCCGGGGCGAGCCCGTACGGCGCGCTGGACATGGCGGGGAATGTGTGGGAATGGGTCCATGACTGGCATGATAGCAGTTACTACAGCGTCTCGCCGCCGGCCAATCCGCCGGGGCCGGCGACGGGCAGCTATCGGGTGCTGCGCGGGGGCGCTTGGTACGGCATCGACTACGGCCTCCGGGCAGCGAGCCGCAGCAGCAGCAACCCGGCGCTTGTGTACTTCAGCGTCGGATTTCGGTGTGTGGCGGCCTCAGGAATGTGACCTGCTGAGCTTCTGAGGCGCATGCTGCGCATGCGCCAGGACTTCTTCGCGAGTGCGGGGGTATCGTGTGCTTCGGTCTGCGGCGGGGTGCGCGGTTTGGACCACGAAGCCGCGAAGGCCGCGAAGCGCACGAAGCGTGAAGGCACGAAGG
>CAYRFV010000007.1:0-45625 GCA_964423545.1 uncultured Anaerolineales bacterium
CGCCAGCAGGTCGCAGGTCTCGCTTGTCCCGTTGGCGTCCTCAGGCGAACTCGATCATTGCGCCGGCTCGACTGGAGCGCACCGCACCGGCGTCCAGCGCTTGCGCCAGGATCAGGAAAGCCGTTTCGCCCGTGCAGTGGCCAGGGAAGATGCAGGGCCGCGCCGATGAGGCCGCCGGCAGGGCCGCCAATCGGGTGGTGGCGCGTCCGAGTTCGATCTCCGTCACGCCTGCCAGGTGCAGTCCACCGGCAATCAGTGCGACCGGCAGCGAGAAGATGCTCTCGATGTGCATCAGTGTGTTCAGCACGCCGGCATGGCAGCAGCCACAGAGTAGCGCCAGACGACCGCCGGAACGCAGGACCAACGCCATATCATCTCGGTAGGCATCCGCCGCGAGCTCGCCTTCCGCGGCCATCAGAAGATTTGTGCCTCGGCCCTCGAACTCCGTCCGCTGCCTGACCTCACCACTTGTCCAGACCCCAGGCGCAATCTCCTGTGGTGCATCACTCAGCTTCAGCGTCAGCCGAGCGGACAACTCCTCTCGGCCCAGTGGCAGGCCGATGAACTTCGGGCTTCCCTCGCGCTGCGAAAAACGTGCGCGAAAGAGATCCGTGTTGGCATAGAGTGGGGTGCCGGGCCGGAGCAGCGGCAAGAGGGCTGGCAGTCCGCCTGTGTGATCATAGTGGGCATGGCTGATCGCTAAAGCGCTGAGGGTGGCCGGGTCAATGCCGAGCTGCCGGAGATTGTGCAGCAGCACTGTCCCGCTCTGGCCGGTGTCGAAGAGCACGCACTGGCCGCCTGCTTCGACCAGGTAGGCCAATCCGTGTTCGCCCCAGAAGCTGGAGTTGGGCAGGACTGCGTTGTCAACCAGGCAGGTGAGTTTCATCCTCAGGTTGCTCCGTCATGTCGGGCGCCGGTGCTCAGCAGGGTGCCGACGCCCGACGGTGTCATCAGGCCGCCGTCCGATGCGTTCAGGGTTTCCAGACTTCCCAGACCCGGCCAACTAGCGCCGGACCGGGCTTGAGGGCCACCTGTCCCGGCTCCCAGCCCGAAGGCGTCACTTCGCCGGTGGCGCGCACGTGCTGGAACGCCTTGACCTGCCGCACCAGCTCTTTGGGATTCCGGCCCACCTCCGGGGTCAGCACCTCCATCGCGCGGATCACAAAGTCCGGGTCAATGATGAAGCGGCCGCGGATATCCACGCCGGCTGCCTCGTCGTAGACCCCATAGATCGCGCCGATCTTGCCGCCGCCGTCCGATAGCATCGGGAAGGGCACGCCGCCCCGCACCATCTTGGACAGCTCATGCTCCTGCCACATCTTGTGGATGAAGCGGCTGTCAGTGCTCATGGCCAATACGACCACTCCCAGCGCCCTGAATTCGTCGTACATGGCGGCAACCGCCGCCAGTTCCGTCGGTCAGACGAAGGTGAAATCGCCCGGATAGAAGCAGAGGACGATCCACTTGCCCTTATAGTCCGAGAGCTTGACGGGCTGGAAGCCCACGCCCTCGATGAATGCGGTGGCCTCGAAATCGATGGCCTCTTTGCCGACACGTGCGAGCATCTTGGTAACCTCCTGTGGTGGTGGGTGGGCCCCTGCGGGGAGGGGCGGTGGTGCGGGCAGGATCGGCCCGCGCGTGGGTTTGACGCAACCCTCTTTCAGTTCCGGCATGTTGTCCTCCCATATCCTCGATATCAGTTGCCAGCGTTGCGCTGCGACGGACGGCGGCCTGACGTCCAAGATAGCGACTGTCTGGCGCATAGCGGGCTTTCTCAGGGTTTCAATTGACGCTCGAGTCTACACCCAGCGCCTCACCTCTACCTTGTAGTCCAGCCACGCCTGGCCGAACTTCTCTGCCAGCATCCGCTCTTCGACCACGATGAAGACCCGATCCATCACGACGGCGAAGACAGGGACGATCAGGAACGGCGTCAGGGATCCCAGAAGGATGGTCAGCCCGAGCAGGATGAGCACGAAGCCCAGGTACATCGGATGCCGGGAGATCCGGTAGACGCCATCGGTGATCAGGGCTGTCGACTCTTGGAACGGCTTGACCGTGGTCTTGGCGGCGCGAAAAGCCTGGTCCGCAATGATGTTGAGCGCTGCCCCCAGCGCCAGGGGCAGCAAGCCGAAGAGATCCCAGGGAAACGGGATGATTCGCTTCACAGGGAAGAGAAAGTGGATCACCACCATCACGATGATGGCGATCCACAGGTACGTGGGTGGCAGCACAGGCTTGCGTTTCATCCGTTCCCTCGCTCACCTCAGGTTGAGTCGCGTTGCGCCAGTGCAATGGGCCGAACGAGCAGGACAGGTAGAGGGCTGCGTCTGACGACCTCCAGCGCCACACTGCCGAGAAGGAAACGGAGGATGCCCGTGCGGCCGTGCGTTGCCATGACGATCAGCCTGGGGCCCAGCGACACGCGATGCGTGAGAAATCAATGCGCTGGATGCGTCCGTGTACGAGCTGCAGTCCTCCGATGAACGTTTCGAACCGAACACCTTCCGCCGCGGGTTCCAGCCAGACTACGTCGTGAGCGATTTCCCGACCGCCCAGGTACACTTGTGCTTGGCACATTGTGAACACCTCCTTCATTGCCTCAGTCGAGCCGCTGCGCCAGGACTCGAGTGGTCGCAAGAAACAATCCAACCGAGAAAGCGAGCAGCGCCATGAGATCAAGACCCGGCTGGATCATTGTGTGTTGTCCCAAGGCGGCACGCAGCGCCTCGACGCAGTACGTAAGAGGCAAGAAGCGCGCTACGATCTGTAGGGCCGGCGGCATCGAGGCCAACGGCACGAACACCCCACCCAGGAAAATCATGGGGAAGCGGATGAAGTTGGCCAGCGTCTGCGCCTCGAACACCTCCTTCACCGTGACTGAGACGAACGCGCCCAGAGCGGCAAACGCCGCAGCCGAGAGCAGTAGGGTCAGCGTCAGCAAGGGCCAATCCACGCGACCGGCCCCGTAAACGATCAACGCGATCACCAGAACAACCGTCGTGACGGTCAGGCCGAAGATCATGCCGCCGAGCATCTTGCCGGCCAACAGCGCGGGCAGCCTGATCGGCGCCAGCAGGAGCCGCTCGAATGCGCCGATGCGCCGCTCGAAGGTGATGACGATGGCCTCCATCGAGCTGGTGCCGAAAAGCAGCGTCAGCCCAAGGAGTCCAGGTACTAGCTCGCGCAGATCGCTCGGACTGCGCAAGGCAAAGGCCAGAACAAAGGCGAAAGGCAGTAGGATTCCCCAACTGATATTCGGCGGCTTGAGGTAGTACGCACGGAGGTCCTTCCACCCGATGTAGAACAGCCCCCGCAGGTCGTCGGTCAGCATGCGCTGCCCCCTGTGGATCGGTTCATCCCTTGCCACCTTTCTCCTGCAGCATCGTCTGCGCACTGAGGCCGGTCAACTGCACAAACACATCTTCCAGGCTGGGCCGGACAGTGTTGATCGCCAGCACGCGGCGCCCGGCCCCGTCGGCCAACGCGGCCTGTACGGCGGCTGCGATGTCGTCGTTCTCGATGCGTCTCGTCTCGGTGGCGCCCTGCTCGTCGGCCAGGATGACTTCCACGGTCGGTCTGTGGTTGATGCTCGCCTTGAGGCCGGCCACTGTATCGAGGGCCACCAGGCGCCCCTTCACAATCATGCCGACGCGATCGCACAGTCGCTCGGCCTCCTCCAGGTAGTGGGTGGTGAGAAAGACCGTGATCCCTTCCTCGCGCAGCCCTGCGATCATCTTCCGCAGATTGCGCGCGCTCACGACATCCAGTCCTGTGGTCGGCTCATCCAGGAACAGCAGCTGCGGCCGGTGGGCCAGGGCCGCAGCGATGGTCAGCGCCCGCTTCATGCCTCGCGAAAGGGTGGCGAAGGGAGCGTGGCGCTTCTCGGCGAGGCCGAAGCGGGCCAGGAGTTGTTCAGCCCTCGGTTGCCGCTCGGCGCGCGGCACGCCGTACAGCTGCATGGCGAAGATCAAGTTGTCACGCGCCGAGAGCTCATCGTACAGATTGGAGGCTTCCGGCACGACGCCGATGCGCTTCTTGATCTGCGTGATCGCACTCCTAACTTCGAAGCCCAACACCTGCGCAGCGCCCGCACTCGGACGCGCGAGGCCGGTCAGCATGCGGATCGTCGTCGTCTTCCCTGCGCCGTTGGGGCCTAAGAAGCCGAATACTTCCCCCTGGGCTATCGCGAAGCCAAGACCATCTACGGCCCGCAACGGTTTGCCAGCCTTGCCAGCAGCGTCGTAGACTTTGGTGAGACCCTCAACCACGATAGTGTTCGGCATCGCCTCTCCATCGTACGCGGCATCGCTTCCCTAATCGACTTGGACGTCCTTGGCCGTAAGGCCCGCGGGACAAACGGATTGGTGCGTCCACGGGCGCAGGTGTAAGCGAAGAGTCTATCTCTGGCGCGAGCTGCACCGACCGACCCTGGATGCCAGCGTACCCCACCGCTGGCTCACGGGAGCCGGGTTCCGGCAGACGCAGCGAGCAGTAGCCCTCCCCGCGGCCGGTGAACATCCCCTCCCCGCGCGGGCCAGTTCCATCGAACCTGGGCATCGTTCTTATCTCCTATCTTCCCAGTCTGCTCCCCAGCGCCTCGCGCAGCGTCTCCACCGAAAGCTCCGCGCAGTGATGGCTTTTGTAAGGCAAGCCATCCAACGCCTCGATCAACTCCTCCGGCGTGATCGCTGCGGCCTGTTCCAGCGTCATGTTCCGGATGAGCGTCGTGAGCATATCGCCGCACGCCATCGTCGAGAGGCAGCCATCCGCCCAGAAGCTGGCCTCAGTGATTTGGTCGCCGTCCAACCGCACGTACATCTCCATCACTTCGCCGCACCAGCCGACCTTGCTGGCGTGCGCGTCAGGGTGGTCCATGCGACCCGCGTGCGTGGGGTGGCGGCCATGCTTGATGGCCTTGGCCGAGAAGCTAACTGGTTGCAGCTCAATCACGTCACGGCGCTCGTGGGATGCCTCGCGACCTGTCCGTAGCTCTTCGCCGGCTATCTCATGGCCGGTGGTCTCTTCATGGAGACGATGCTGCTTGTTCATGCACTGATACACCTTTCAGTCTTCTGGCATAGAACTTATGTCCGTCATAAGTCGTCTCGATCAGTTGGCCTTGTGCGACGAGCATTCGCACGACCGACATGTCGGCGCCGGACGTGGTCAGGAGTTCGTTCACTCGACGTTCACATGTGAGACGCTATCCGTCGCCAAGTGAATCACTCGACGCCGTTCCGCTGCATTTCGGCGGGCGCATACTCGACATTGCCGCCAGGATAGCCGCCACACTTTGCGCGGTGAGGCGGACAGGACAACAAAGCATGTTCGGTTCTTTCTGTTTCAGCGGCGCCTGATCCCCATGAAACCATGAGCAGCAGCCTGATCCTGTTCGCCATCGATCTCTCGTAACAGGGCGTTTAGCTCATCGCTATGAACGTAGCCCTCCACTCGTATCGCCTGACTTTTTGCGCCCGGCACTTCGCGCACGGCGCGGCGGATTTCGACCGCCAATGGCACGGCGATAGGACACAGGGGAGAGGAGGGGCGAAAGGTGTAGTTGACGCGACCGTCTTTGTCTACGGTCAAGCCTTCGATCAGCCGCATCCGCACAACATCTACACCCGTTTCGGGGTCGATGACACGGGCGAGCCTGGCCAGGATCGCCGTACGCAATTGTTCGGGTGACGTCATGGCCGCTCCTCCTTGCCAACTGGGCCGGCCGTCATACCGCCTGGGCGCCATGTTCATGGTGGCGGCTCGCGGATGGCGGCCGCGATGCATCGCCACAGGGCCATCAATGCTTGGCTGGCCGGGGCGGTCGGGCTGAAGGCCGTGACCGGCTGCCCCTGAACCATCGCCGCGGTCACAGTCGCATCGAATGGGATGTGCCCAGCGACTTCGATATTGCACCCCCGGCAATGCGCCTCGATCTGGGCTGTGCCTTCGGGGTAGATGTCGGCCTTGTTGATACATACCAGCGCCTGCACTCGGAAGTGCGCGGCGGTCGCCAGCACGCGCGCCATGTCGTAGATGCCGGCCGCAGTCGGCTCAGCCACGATGAGCGCCAAGTCGGCGCCCGAAGCCGCCGAGATGACGGGACACCCGATGCCTGGCGGCCCATCCACGAGCACGGCATCAAAGCCTTCGTCCAGCGCCAGGAGCCGCGCCTGTTGCTTGACCAGTGTTACCAGCTTGCCGGAGTTCTCGTGCGCTGGCCGCAGCGCGGCGTGAAACAGCGGCCCATAGCGGCTGTCGGAACGGCGCCAACAGCCGGCGAGTTGCGGCGCCATCTGGATCGCCGCTGCCGGGCACTGATAGACACACGCTGCGCAGCCATCGCAGGCAATGGGGTCGACGGCATAGGCTTGGCTCTCACTCGCTTGCTCTCTCCCCCCCGCATTCGTGAGGGGGAGGTGGACAGCGTCGAACCGGCAGACATCATAGCAGGCGCCGCAGCCCTGGCACCTCTCGGCGTCAATCACAGCGACCGCCCCACCGACGAACTCGTGTGTCTCCATCGTCTTCGGGGCCAGCACCAGCTCCAGGTTGGCTGCGTCCACATCCGCGTCGGCCAGCACTGCGCGCACAGCCGGCTGGCCTTCCGCGGCCAGGTGCGCGAAAGCGGCCGCGACGCTGGTCTTGCCCGTACCGCCCTTGCCGCTGAGAATCACCAACTGCTTCACTGGCCCCCTCGCAAGACTGACCCTACTCCACAGCGCTGATACCGCTCTCCGAACTCTGTGATGAACTCTATCACGGAGCTACCTTGGGCACACTGTCGAGATATCGCCAAAAAGGCATCGCTGGTTGAAAGCGGCTCATCGCGATCATCCCAGTCGCTCCAGCTCCCTCTGTTCGGCTGCCAGCACTGCTCTGAGTTCTCTGAAGAGGACGTCTCGCGCCGCTTGGGTGCGAATCGCCTCGGCAGGCTCCAGCATGACCTCATCCTGCAGTCGGTAGGCGACCGGCTCCACCTGAAGGGCGTACGAGTTGTTCCAGCGTTCCCAAAACCAGTCCGCGGACCCGAACTGGATATGAGAGGGCGCAATCCGAGGAATCGCCGCGAGAGCCTGCCGGAACCTCCGCCCTCGGCAGCTGTTCTCGATGCAGAAGGCCATGTACGCGATCCGGTATCGGATCGGGCCGAAATGGCTGGGTGGGACCGGCTCGAGACTGTGTTGATCCTGTTCCGGAGCGCAGATGAAATGCCCGTAGCAGCTTTGTAGGGTGAAGCAGTAGGGGAGCGCAGTGAAACCGACAACGATGTCCGCAATGGGCTGGTCGATCGTGTTCGGCTCCAGGGTCGCCAGCGCGTTGTGACGATTCTGAGCGTATCCTGGATGCTCGACGAAGTCTCTGGGGTCGGTGAATGTCTCCACAGCCTCATCCTCCCAGGCGCCTGGCCGGCCTAACCCTGGGTGATCGATGCCCTGATCTGCTCCACCATGGTCCTCAACTGCGGGGCATACTCTGGGTGGATATCCACCAGCGTCCTTCCCTGCGCCACCCCCTCGGCGATGGTGCGCTCGAACGGGATGCGCAGCAGCACCGGCAGCCCTGCCGACGCGCAGAATGCGTCCACCGCCGCGTTGCCGATGCCGTCTCGGTTGATCACCACCCCCGCCGAAATGCCCAGTTCGCTTGCGACCTCAGCGGCCAGTCGAAGATCGTGCAGACCGAACGGCGTCGGCTCGGTGACCAGCAGCAGATAATCCACCCCGCGTAAGGCTTCGACAACCGGACATGAGGCGCCCGGCGGCGCGTCCAGGATGACCAGACCGCCATCGGCCGGGAGCGCCCACCGCTTGAGCTGGCGGATCGCTGGCGCCGCCATCGGCTCGCCGACGTCCAACACCCCACGCGCGAACTGAATCCCACGGGCGGCCGGGCCTGCTTCCAGGATGCCGATGGCATGAGGCTCTTCGCGGATCGCGCCTGTGGGACAGACCAGCGTGCAACTGCCGCAGCCGTGGCACAACTGCGAGAAGACCAGGGTTCTCTTGCCCAACACCACGATGGCGTGGTACTGGCAGACCTCGGCGCACTTGCCGCAGGCCGTGCACTTTGCCGCATCCACGCGCGGGATGGAGATCGCGACCTCCTGGCGCCACTTGAAAGTCGGCGCCAGGAACAGGTGCGCGTTGGGGACCTCGACATCGCAGTCCAGAAAGGTCGGCGGGGATGCTGCGGCGTCTTCAGATGCGTTCTCGGCTAGACTCAACGCCAGGCTGGTGGCGAAGGTGGTCTTGCCCGTGCCGCCTTTGCCGCTGGCGATCGCGATCTTCATGGATGAGCCTCGTCGTTGTCCGACGTGCAGCGCAGGCGCCATCTTGCGCTACGTCGTCATCAGGCGCCGCGGCCGCCGTGATGCCCGGCGCCGGTTGGCGCGTGCACCTCTTCCAACTTGCCGGTCGAGAAGTTGGCGACAGCCTCCCGGACGGTCTGGCTCGGCCCGAGCAGATACATCTTGATCTCCGCGGCCGCCAGGGCGAGATAGGCGTTCGGTCCGAAGTCACCGCTGATGACCGCCGTGGGCGCCTGCTGGGCTACAAACTGTGCCGCCTGCGCGCCGGCGCCACCGGTCGCATTCACTCCTGGATTCGGATGCGCTTGCCATTTCAGCGTTTCAGCGTCTACGACGACGAAGTAGTCGGCCCGACCGAAGCGAGGGTTGACCGGTGCTTCGAGTTCAGGCGCGTTGGCTGTGATGAGCAGTTTCATCTGGAGAACTACCTCTCATTGCTTCACCATGGGCGTCCTACACTTCGGGCAGGCGATGTCCATGCAACGTTGACCGGCCGCGTGCGCCATCTTGAACCCGCACTTCGGGCAGACGCAATTGCCACCGGGACCGGAGCCGGGCTTGTTCCCACCACCCCGGCCCCGACCACCGTCACCCTGGCCGCGGCCACCCCGGAATAGCCGGCTGAACATGTAGACCTCCCTGATGGCCGGGACGGCGCGGCGCCGTTGTCGCGCCGTCCCGGCCGGCTACGACGCCGCGCTTGCAGCGCCGCGACCCTCGATCTCCGCGATGCGCTTCTGAATGGCATCCAGGCCGTCGGACAACCTGGCAGCCTGCGCCTTCAGGTCGGCGAGTTCTTGTTGGGCAGCCGCTGCGGGCGGAGCAAAGTCCGGCCGTGCCCAGCCCGGCAACCCGGTCGCGTAGTACATGTTGCGCCAGCCGTGACCGCCGCCACGATAACCCAGTTGCATCCCGAGCCTCGGCGCCGAATTGGCATACCCAGGCCGGTCATAGCCGGCGCACCAGCCGGCCCCGCGGCCAGTGCGAGGTCCGGCCCCCATCGGTCCTGTGCGATCTCCCCTTGGCATGGTATTCACCCCTTTCTGAAGTCCGCTCTTCTCCCCCGCGGAAGCGTTGATCATGACGCGTTTGCTTTCACGTCCCCTTCATCACCGGCGGTCGAGCAGCCGCGGCCAGCTCCACGATGCGCTCGACAACCGGTCGAAACACTTCGCCGTCGTACAGCTCCACCTGGCCTGCGTCGCACAACGTCGCAACGCTCGGATCAATCGGCAGGCGGCCCAGGAACGGCGCGGCCAAGTGCTTGCCATCTCCTCTGCATGACTGGCGCCGGGCCGCGCGCCGTTGGGAAAGACCATCTTGGGAATGCTGGGGCCCGTGATGTCGGCGTCCAGCACGCCCACCTGAGACCCGCTGCGGCGCAGGCGGACCGCCAGCAGCCCGGCCACCAGCGATTTGCCTACCCCACCTTTGCCGCTCATCACTGCGACGACGTGCTTGGCGTGGTTGAGCTTCTCGGCCATGCCCTTGCGCGGTTCCCCGCTATTCAGCCTGGCCTTCTCCTGCGCCGTCATCTCGGCCAATCGGATATCCGCCGACTGGATGCCCGACATCGCCAGCACCGCCAGCCTGGCATTCCTCTCGATCGGGTCCTTGAGCGGGCAGGCCAGAGTGGTCAAGGCCAGCGTAAAGGCGACCTTGCCATCGGCCACCCGCAGATCACGCACCATGCCCAGGTCGACGATGTTGCGTCCCAGCTCCGGGTCCACGACCTTCGCCAGGGCCCGGCGCACTTCTGTCTCAGTGACTATGTCTCACCCTTGTCCTCTAGCGGTGTTCGTGATGGTCCTGGCCATGGCCGTGCGCCACACTTTCGCTGCACGGCGCCCAACCGCCCAGCTCCCCGCGCTGAAAACTCGTCAGCGCCTGGCGCACGGTGCCCGACGCGCCCGTCACGGGCCGGATGCCGTACTGCTCGAAGAACGCCGCCGCCCGCCCACCCATGCCGCCCGTCAACATGACGTGTGCGCCCTGGCTGTGCACGAACTTCGGCACCTGCCCCGGCTCATGGTTCGGGAAGTACGGATTGGCGACCGTCTGAACTGCTTGGACCCGATCTTCGTCCAGGTCGACCAGGGTGAAGAACGGGCAACGCCCGAAGTGGCCTGCGACCGGCGCGTCCAGGCCGGCGTTCGTCTCGGTGGAAACTGCGATGCGCATGAATACCTCCGTGAATGCGTAGTGTGGCGCCTATGGACTGGTGGATGGGCGCCCTTAACAATGGGATGCACTTACCCGGTGTGCCCCCGACGATGCCGATGACCGGTGGGCTGCTGGTGTGGCGCAAGCTGACCGGACGTCGCCGCAGGGCGATCCGTTGGTTCCAGCGCCCCGGCATGGGATGCGCGCCATGCGGCAAGGACCTCCGGCAGCAGCTCACGCGCCGCCCACACCAGAGCGCTGCCGACCACCGGCCAGACTCGGCTGCGCCGCGGCAGGATCGGCGCAGCCTCGGTGCTGCGATAGGGAATCAGGCGCGCTGGCTCAACCACGGGTGACGCTGGGCCCACCGCCGGCCACCGGCCCGCCGCGATGCTGGCTGGGCGGTTCGGGCTGGCTTCCACCACGATGGCGCCCTGTGAACATGCGTCGGTGCAGCTTCCGCATTCGGTGCAGGACGCTTCATCGATGTGCGCGCGGCTTCCCATGAGTGTGATCGCGCCGGCCGGGCACGCATCCACGCAATCGCCGCAGCCGGTGCAGCTCGCTTCGTCAACCCGGTGCATGATCCTTCTCCCGAATGCTCCCAGCCTCTGCCGCCGCGCCTCGCGTCGCCTCCTGTCGCATATACGTCTCGATGAACTGGTCGATCTCATCGCGGGTGCAACGCAGGTCGGTGATCCACGCAGCCAGGTACTCCTCGCCATCGGGCGTCACAGAGTAAACGCGCCGCGGCGGTCCGGATCCGGTCGTATCCCACTGCGAGCTCACCCAGCCGCCGTCTTCCATCTCGCGCAAGACGCGATAGACCACGCTGGCATCCGCGGCGCCCCGGTCGAAGCCGAACTGGCGTAACGCGTCCAGCAAGTTGTAGCCATGGGTCGCATCCCCGCGCAGCAAGAGCAGCAGGCATGGCTCCAAGAAACGGCTGATCCGGCGCGGGCACGCGCCGCCACCGAATCCTCCTCCACGCATCCATCGTCCTCTGGGCATGGTTCTCTTCCTCTAAATAACTGCTGTTTGTCAAATAGGATTATACTACTATATATACAAAATGTCAATAGAGACAAGATGCAAATTATCGATTCGTGCATCCTTCCGGCGCTTCAGCGCCGCCCTGTCATCGGCTCAATGTGTAGTATAATTCGAGCAGATCCGTTGGATCGGGTCTCCAGTCGAGCGCACACCCTATACGGAGTCGAGAGCTGCCAATGTCACAGACCCATGCCGCCCAGCCTGGCTTGCCCGAAACACTCGTTATTCCACATCTTGCCGCACCTCTCTTGTTGCGCCTGCCCCGCGAGATCGCCGCGCTGCGCGAGGAGGCGCTGTGTTTCCACCAGCGCATCGGCGCGACGATGCCGCCCATCCCTGAGTTGGTGCTCAGCGACGCGGCCGCGTGGGCCGAGCACACCGCGGACGAGGATTGGCTCCTCTGGCGGGCGCGGCAGTGCGCCGCGCGGTTGGCCGCCATGCCGCTGGAGATCGCGGCAGGCGAGCGGATCGTTGGCCGGCCGCGCTTCCGCGACCCTGCCGACGAAGAGCGCCCTGCCCTGGAGGCTGCGCGCGCGGTCCTGGCGGCTGTGCCCCCCTTTCCCGGCGGCGATGCGGGCCATTTGCATCCCGATTACGAGAAGCTGTTCCGTCTGGGGGTGCGCGGCTTGCTGGATGAGGTCGCTGGGCGGAAGCGGGCTGCGGCTGGCGACGTTGAGCGGGAAACCTTTTACGACGCCTGTCGGATCGCGCTGACCGGCCTGTCGGTCTACATCGACCGCGTGGCTGACGCCTGCAGCGCTCGGGCTGAGGCGGACGAGGCGCAGCGGAGCCACTGGGGCGAAATGGCTGCCGTCTGTCGCCGGGTGGCGACCGAACCGCCGCACACCTTCCACGAGGCGATCGAGCTGCTCTTCCTGGCGTTGGTCGCGTTGTGGCAGGGCGAGGGGCACTATCTCACCTCGCCGGGCCGGCTGGATCGCACCCTGCGTCCGTTCTACGAAGCCGATCTGTTGGCGGGCCGGATCACGCCGCAGGCCGCGTTCGAGCTGATCGTCACCCTGTTCATCCAGGTGAACCGCATCATGAGCACTGGTTTGGCGCTCGCCGTCATGGTCGGCGGCCGCGACGCCGGCGGCCGCGATGTGACGAACGACCTGACCTATCTCTGCCTGGCCGCGCGGGTGGTCACCGGGTTAGGCTATCCCACCGTGGGGCTGTGCTGGCACCGGGACGCCCCACCCGAGCTGATGGATTTCGCGGTGCAGATGCTCGCTTGCGGCCGCGGCGACCCCGCATTCTTCAACGACGAGCTGATCGTGGAGGGGTTGGCTGACCACGGTGTGGTCGGAGCGGATGCAGCCGACTACATGAACTCCACCTGCGTCGAGATCAAGCCGGTGGGCGCATCCAACATCTGGGTCACCGCGCCCTACTTCAACCTGCCGCAGGCGCTGCTCGACGAGATGGCCGCGGTGGCGGACGGCGAGCAGCCGGAGCCCGCAACCTTCGACGCGCTGGAGGCGCGCGTGCGCGCCAGGCTGGCGGCGAAAGTTGCGGCCGCGGCCGCCGACTTGAACCGGGTGTGGCGCGCACGCGCCGTTCGCGGCTGCTTCCCTCTCGCCAGCTGCCTCACCGATGACTGCCTGGCGCTGGGCCGTGATTTCGACCGGGGCGGCGCACGCTACAACTGGGTGGAGAACTCCTTCGTCGGCCTGGCGAACCTGGTGGACAGCCTGGTCGCGGTGCGCCGGTTGGTCTACGAGGAGCGCGCCCTGACGCTGGCCAGGTTCGCCGCCATCGTCGCGGACGACTTTCAGGGCCACGAGCTACTGCGCCAGCGGATCGCGAACAGGCTGCCCAAGTACGGCAACGATGATGACGAGGCGGACGAAGTCGCACGGCGTTGGGCCGGCGCCCTGATCGAGATGACCGAGACGCAGACCGTCGGGCCGCACCGCTACGTGCCCGGCTTCTTCTGCTGGGTCCAACACGAGCGCATGGGCAGCCAGACCGGCGCTACGCCCGACGGTCGCCGCGCCTTCTGGCCACTCGCCGACGGCGCGGGCGCCGGCCAGGGCCGCGAGCGTTGCGGCCCGACCGCCTCGGTGCTCTCCACGACCAAATGGTCGCACCGAGAGGCGCTCGGGGGGCTGGTGCACAACGCCAAGTTCTCGCAGCACCTGTTCAAGACCGAGAGCGACCGTGCGGCGCTGCGCCGGCTGATCGAGACCTATCTGCGGGCCGGCGGCTTCGAGATGCAGGTCAACGTCGTCAGCCGCGACACACTGCTGGCCGCACAGGCACACCCGGAGCAATACCGCGACCTGCTGGTGCGCGTGGCCGGCTACTCGGATTACTTCACCCTGCTCAGCCCCAAGATGCAGGAAGAGGTCATCGCGCGGACCGAGCACGAGATCTGAGTGTCGATATCGCTACTGCGTTGCCCCGATGCGCTCGATCGCTTCGATCAAACTGAGATTTGCCCCATGCACGCCGACCTCCTCATCCACAACATCGGCCAACTGGCGACCCTGGCTGGCCCGCCATCGCCGCGCCGCGGCGCGGCGATGGCTGAGCTGGGCATCGTCGCGGACGCCGCGGTCGCCATCGCTGGCGGCAGGGTCGCGGCGACCGGTAAGAGCCGCGAGCTGCGTGCCGAGTTTTCGGCGCGCGCAACCCTCGATGCCGGCGGCCGCGCGGTCGTGCCCGGCTTCGTCGATCCGCACACACACCTGCCGTGGGCCGGACATCGCGCGGCCGAGTTCGAGCTGCGCATCGGCGGCGCAACCTACATGCAGATCATGGCCGCGGGGGGCGGCATCGCCCGCACCGTGGCCGATACGCGCGCGGCGTCGCTGGAAACCCTGGTCGCGGAGACGGCCGGCCGCCTCGATCGCATGCTGGCGTACGGCACGACCACCGCCGAGGCTAAGACCGGCTACGGGCTCAATGTGGCCGGCGAGCTCAAGCAGTTGGACGCCATCGCCGGGCTCCAGCGGAGCCACCCGGTCGATCTCGTGCCCACCATACTGGCCGCGCACGCGACGCCGCCGGAGTATCGCGGACGGACGGATGCCTATGTCGATGCGGTGGTCGCAGAGCTGTTGCCGGCCGGGAGGCTCCGCTGGCTGGCGCTGCGCGACGCGTTCGGTGAGGGCTGGCCGATCTTCTGTGACGTCTTCTGCGAGGAAGGCGCGTTCGACCTGGCGCAGTCGCGTCGCGTCCTGGAGGCGGCGCAGCGGCTCGGTTTCGGGCTGAAGCTCCATGTCGATGAGTTTGCGCCGCTGGGCGGCGTGCCGCTGGCGGTCGAGCTGGCCGCCACCTCGGCCGACCACATCGTCACGACACCGCCGGAGCAGATTGCCCTGCTCGCGCAGTCGCCGACGATCGGCGTATCGCTGCCTGGGACACCGTTTGGACTGGGGCAGCCGCACTACACGCCGGCGCGCGCGCTCATCGATCAAGGGGGCGCGCTGGCGCTGGCGACCGATCTGAATCCCGGCGCCTGCTGGTGCGAGAGCATGCAGTTCATCATGGCGCTGGCATGCCGGGCCATGCGGCTGTCGCCTGCCGAGGCGCTCACGGCCGCGACTTTCAACGCCGCACAGGCGGTGGGATTGGGGGACCAGGTCGGCAGCCTGGAACCAGGGAAGCTGGCCGACCTGTTGATCCTGGACGCCGACGATTACCGGGTGCTATCGTACCGCTTCGGGACAAACGCGGTGCGCGGCGTGGTGAAGCGGGGCGTCGTGGTGCGTGAGGCGTGACTGGGATGAAGTGATTGCGTTTCACGCATCACTCGCCACGTTCCTACGCCATGCTTTTCACCAGCATCACCCAGGCGCCGCGCTGCACCGTCTCGTCGCGTTGGTTCAGCACCTCGGCCTCCATCGTGACCGAGCCGCCGCCGAGACGCGGCATCGCCTTCTTCTCGGCGATCTGGAGCCGCACGCGGACGGTGTCGCCGATCTTGACCGCGCCGCTGAATTTCCATGTCAGCTCGCGGAACGCGATCACCGTCCCCTCGATCACGCCGGAGCGAACGGCCAGTCCCGTCGCAATCGACAGCACCAGCAGACCGTGCGCAACGCGTTCGCCGAACAGGATCGCTTTGGCAAACTCCGCATCGGTATGGATCGAGGTCCAGTCCCCGCTCAATGCTGCGAAGTTGACGATGTCAGCCTCGGTGATCGTGCGGCCGGATGTGACCAGGCTGTCACCGACCGTGAACTCCTCGAAGTAAAGCCCGCGTTGGATGTTGATTTCAGCCACGGAAGCACCTCCGATAGTTGTCAGGCCTGTGCTGCCGGCCGAGCAGCTCGCAGCTCGCGCTGTGCGATGAGCTTGGAGACCTCGGCCGCGATGGCCGGCACGAAGATCAGCGGCAGCATGATCAACCAGTCCTGCATGCTCAGGAAGGCGGTGTCGAAAAGCGGATCCAGGAAAGGCACGTAGATGATCGCCAGCACGATCACGAGCGAGGTCAGCACTGCAAGCTGCATGTACTTGTTGGTGAAGACGCCGATCTGGTGCAGGAAGTAGTGCTCGGAGCGGGCCGAGTAAGCGCGCAACAGCTCGGAAACCGCCAGGGTGGCGAAGGCCATCGTCTGGGCATGGTGGATGTTGTCCGGGTAGAGCGCCATGCCGATGCGGAATGCGGCGAGCACGACTACGGTGTCGACCACCCCCTGGATCAAGATGCGCCACAACATGGTGCGGGTGATCACCGGCTCATCCGGCCGTCGCGGCGGCCGGTTCATGATGTCCGGTTCGCCTTTCTCCAGGCCAAGGGCCAGGGCGGGCGCGCCGTCGGTGACCAGGTTCAGCACCAGCAGTTGGATCGCCGTCAGTGGCAGGGGCCAGCCGAGCAAGGTCGCGACCAGGATGATCAGGATTTCCCCGACGTTCGCCGAGAGGAGGTAGAAGACGAACTTGCGAATATTGGCGTAGATCACCCGGCCTTCTTCGATGGCGGCGACGATGGAGGCGTAGTTGTCGTCGGTCAGCACCATCGCTGCCGTCTCTTTGGTGACGTCGGTGCCGGTGATGCCCATCGCCACGCCGATATCGGCGCGTTTGAGCGCGGGCGCATCGTTCACGCCATCGCCGGTCATCGCGACGATGTTGCCGCGCGCCTTGAGCGCATCCACGATCCGCACCTTGTGTTGCGGCGAGACGCGCGCATACACGTCCACTGAATCGACCACCCGGTAGAGCGCCTCGTCGTCCAGCGCGTCCAGCTCGTGCCCGGCGAGCACCTTGCCGCCAGGACGCAGGAGGTCGATCTCGCGCGCGATCGCCTCGGCCGTGTTGGGGTAGTCCCCCGTGATCATCACGGTGCGAATGCCGGCACGGCGAGCGACGCCAATCGCAGGCTTCACCTCCGGTCGCGCTGGATCGATCATGCCCCACAGACCGACAAAGATCAGATCGTGTTCGACTTTCTCGGCGGTGAGGTCGTCTCCCCCAGGCGCCTCGCCCAGGGGACGCATCGCTGCCGCCAGCACGCGCAGCGCGTTCGAGGCCAGGCCCGCGTTGACCTCCGCGATCCGGCGGCGATCGGCCTCGGTTATCGCCATGATCTTGCCGTCGCGATAGATGCGCGTGCACAGGCCTAACACGAGGTCGGGTGCGCCTTTGACGATGGCGAGGTGGGTGGGATTGCCCAGCAGCTCCCGCTGGCGAGTCTGCTCGGTCGAAAACCGGAACTCACGCATGTCGTGGATGGTGGTCATCCGTTTGCGTTCCGAGTCGAACGGAATCTCGGCGACGCGCGGCAAATCCTGTTCGGCCTCGGCGCGCCAGAAGCCGGCCTTTGCTGCGGCCACCACCAGCGCGCCCTCGGTCGGATCGCCCACCATGCGCCAGCGCAGCGGTCCCTCGTCCCCTTTGTCCGCAGTGTCCGGCGTGTGGTGCTCCAGCTTGGCGTCGTTGCACAGCAGGCCGGAACGCAGCAGCAGGTTGATCCCCGGATACCCGGTGGCGTCGACCGCCCGTTCCGCTTCGTCCTCCCCCTCGCGGAACTCCCCCTCCGGCGCATAACCCTCGCCCGTCACGCTCAGCAGGGTGTCGTCGGCATAGACCCCCACGACGGTCATCGCGTTCTGGGTCAGGGTGCCGGTCTTGTCGGAGCAGATTGCCGTGGCCGAGCCGAGCGCCTCGACCGCAGGCAGCCGGCGCAACAGGGCATGCCGCGCCACCATCCGCTGCATGCCCAGCGCCAGGCAGATCGTGACGACGGCCGGCAGCCCTTCCGGCACCGCAGCGATCGCCAGGCTGACTGCCACCATGAAGAAGTCCAGCGCCTTCGCCAGGAAATCCTCTGTCGTCACTCCCGGTGGCGCAGTCAACAGGAAGCGGCCTACGCCGATCAGGAAGACCAGGCCGCAGATCGCCAACGCTGCTGCTCCCAACGTGCGCCCCAGCCCATCGAGCTTGCGCTGCAGCGGTGTCGGCTCCGTCTCGAAGCTCTGGATCATCTCGGCGATCTTGCCGATCTGCGTCTGCATGCCGGTGGCGACAACCAAGCCACGGCCGCGGCCGTAGGTGACGATGGTGCTGCTGTAGGCGCTGTTTTTCCGATCGCCCAGCGGAGCGTCTTCGTCGAGGGTGACGTTAGCGCTTTTCTGCACCGGCTCCGATTCGCCGGTCAGGCTGGCCTCCTCGATCTTGAGGTTGACCGCTTCCAGCAGGCGCACATCGGCGGGCACATAGTTGCCGGTTTCCAGGAACACGATGTCGCCCGGCACCAGTTCGCGCGCCGGGACCTGCTGCCGGCTTGCATCACGCAGCACTTGCGCCTCGGGAGCAGTCATCTTCTTGAGCGCCGCCAGCGCCTCTTCGGCGCGTGACTCTTGGATCACGCCAAGGATGGCGTTGAGCAGGACAATCGCCATTATGGCGATGGCCTCAGTGTATTCACCTAGCAGCACCGAGATCAAACTGGCGAAGATCAAGACGATGATGAGGAAGTCCTTGAACTGGGCGAACAGCCGCGCCCAGAAAGTTGGACGGGGCGCTTCCATCAGCTCGTTCGGACCGTAGCGCTGCAGCCGGGCCTGCGCCTCGGCAGCGTTCAAGCCACGCACATCGGCGACATCCAGGGCGGCGAGCGCGTCGCCTTCCGAGAGGCTGTGCCACGCTACGAGAGTCTGCGGGGAGGCTGGCGCAAGTTGAGTGTCCACCGGTGCGCATCTCCTGGTCGAGTGTTTCGCAAGTCTACGCGCATGTCGCGCGGCATGCAATGAGCAATGTCATACCGGCTCAGGCCAGGCCGGCGGCCTCCGCATCCAGGCGGTCGAAGAACAGGCGCAGGAACGCCTCTCTGTCTGCGGCGATGGCGCGTGCCGTGGCCGTATAAAGCCGCGCTGAGATGCGATCGAGCTTGTAGACGAATTCGTGGCTGGGGGTATAGGCCGCGCCGAGCGCCTTCGGTTGGCTCACGGCAGCCCCCTCGGCTGCGGCGATCGTGCGCCAGGGCGTATTCCACAGGGCGTTGCCGTGCTCGCCTGCATAGGCGAATGCGCGCGCGACGCCGATGGCGCCCGTGATATCCAGCTTGTCGGCGTCGAAGACCGCCTGCGCCTCCAGCGTGGCCGGCGCCGGATCGGTGCGAAAGCGATGCGCCGCGATGGCGTGCGCCACCGCTTCGACGAACTCGGCCGGTTGGCCCGCCAGGATCACGCGCGCTATCGCCGCGCCGCGCAGGTGATGGTCGGCGCGTCCGCTGCTTTCGGCGATATCGTGCAGCAGCGCCGCCGTGCGCACCACCGCCGGATCGGCGCCTTCGGCGCGTGCGATGCGTTCGGCAAGCGCCGTCACGCGCAGCACGTGGTCGAAGTCGTGGCTGCTGCCACCGTCGGCATACAGCGCACGTGCGGCTTCAATGGTGATGGGTGCGTTCACGGTTCGATTCACTCATTCAGGTGCGTTCTGGCGCGCGATGGCCGGACGCGCTCAGATTCTCGATCTGCACTGGCTCGACCGGGTCGGTGAGGGCAAAGCCGAAGACGCGTGAGTAGAAGTAGAGCTCGGCTTCCAGGGCGCGCTTGATGTTCTCCGCCCGTCGGAAGCCGTGCTGCTCTCCCTCGAACGCCACGTAGGCCACGGGCAGCCCCTTGGCCTTGACTGCGGCGAACATCGTCTCGGCCTGGCTCGGCGGCACGACCTTGTCTTCAAGCCCCTGGAGCAGGATCATGGGCGCCGACAGCCGCTCCGTGAAGTGGATCGGCGAGCGCGCGATGTAAAGATCGCGGCGCGCCGGGTACGGCCCGACCAGCCGGTCGAGGTAGCGCGACTCGAACTTGTGGGTGTCAGTCGCCAGAGCCTCCAGGTCGCTGACGCCGAAGTGGCTGGCGCCGGCCCCGAACAGGTCGCGGAAGGTGAGTGCGGCCAACGTGGTGTAGCCTCCCGCACTGCCGCCGCGGATCGCCAGCCGTTGTTCGTCGACCAGGCCCTGGGCCACGAGATAGCGCGCGCCGTTCACACAATCGTCCACGTCGACGATACCCCATGCGCCGTCGAGGCGCTGCCGATAGGCGCGACCGTAGCCGGCGCTGCCACCGTAGTTCACATCCAGCACTGCAAAGCCGCGGCTCGTCCAGTACTGCGTGCCCAGGTTCAGCGAGGTTGAGGTCGCACCCGTGGGGCCGCCGTGACTCAGGACGAGCAGCGGAGGCCGCTCGTCTGGCGGCGCGACGAAGTCGCGATGGGTCGGCGGATAGAAGATGCCGTGCGCGGTCAGCCCGCCCTCGGTGGGGAATTCAATGGGCTGCGGCATCGACAGGTACCCCGCCTCGACCTTCACCTCGCTCGATCGGCGAAGCACCGAGGTCCGTCCCGTTTCCAGGTCGAGCCGCACGATCGCAGACGCCTGGCTCGGCGACGCAGCGACGAAGACCGCCTCACCTGGCCGCACGCAGACGTTGAAGTAGTCGGTGTAGGGCAGGTCGAATGGCGCCAGCGCCTTTGTCCGCGCATCCAGGCTCGCCAGGCGCCAGACGCCATCCTGCGTGTAGGTGCAGATGATCCGCCCGGCCGATGCGAAGCCATAGGTGGACATGCCGAAGACCCACTGCGGCATCCCGAACTCGGCGCGCAGGTCGGTCAACGGCTCGGTGCGGCCATCCTGCCACCGGCAGAGGTTCCACCAGCCCGTAAGGTCGGAGACGAAGTGGAGCACCCCATCAGGCGACCAGTGTGGCTGGAAGATCGATTCGTCCATGCCGCCCGCGATCAGTACATGCCGGCCGAGCGTGCCGTCGGCCAACATGTCGGCCACCCACAGTTCGCAGCCATCCCACGGCATGTTCGGATGATTCCAGGTCAGCCAGGCCAGTCGACTGCCGTCGGGACTGAGCCGTGGGCTGGCATAGAAGTTGTTTCCAGCCACCAAGGTCTGGCCACCAACCGCATCGCCTTCCATCTGCACCGCGGCGATGGTGTTGGCCGCCTCCTGTCCCTCGACCGAATGATCTTCGCGCACGCAGATCAGCCGGCGGCGATGGCGATCGACGACTGCGTCGGCGTAGCGCAGCATGCCCTCGGGCGTGATCGGCCGCGGCGCGGCGCCCGCGTCCTGGCGGTAGAGGCGCTGATCGCTGAAGTTCGAGAAGAAGACGACGCCGCCTTCGACGGTGTATTCGGCGCCGCCGTACTCATGGACCCGCGTGCGTGCATTGAGCGGCGAAGGTGTCAAGTCCGCAGTGCGACCATCCGGCGTGTGGCGCACGATCACGTTGCGTCCTGCCTCTTTGGGCCGGCCTTCGGTCCAGTAGACGTCGGCGCCGTCCAGGCGAATCTGCCCCAACCGCACTGTGCCCGCAACGATCAGGTCGGGCGTGATAGGTGATTTCCAGGAACCGTAGGGTGACACGTTGGGTGAGGTCACGAGCTTTCTCCCTCCAGACTGGCTTTTCTCCGGCCGCGCAGCCAGAACAGGCCGCCGGGCAGACTGCCCAGCAGGATAATCGCCTGCATCAGCACTGAGACGGCCACGGCGTGGTCGGCGGGCACCCCAGCGAGGCCGTAGAAGAACGGGTAGGCCGCCTGGTTCAGACCCAGTCCGCCGATCGAGACGGGCAGCATCAGCACGAGGGCGATGAGTGGGTTGAACAACATGATGATCGGCAGCGACATCAGGCCGCCGACTGCCTGCGACAACGACCAGTTGACCAGCGTCGTGCATCCGATGCCGAGCAGGGCGATCCCGTAGGCGAGCGCCAGGGCGCGGTACTGAAACCGGTAAGCATTGAATGCGCCAGAGAGCTTTTCCCAGATCGCCGCGAGCCTGACGAAGGGCAGCCAGGCGAACACGCGCGAGATGAACCCGCGCAGGCGGCGGCTCAGCAGGACGCTGAACCCTGCGACCAACACCACAACCGCCACACCGGCCACCCACTCGATCGCCCGCAGGTCACTGCGGCCGCCGAACGTCACCAGAATGAAGGCGGCGACCGCTGCGCTGCTCATGTATGCCAGCAGGCCGATGACGCGATCCACAATGACCGACACCGCAGCATCCGCTGTGCGGTCGGTGTAGCGTGCCAGCTCGTAGCCCCGCATCACGTCTCCCCCGACATTGGCCGGCAGGAAGTTATTGAAGAAGAAGCCGACGAATTGGAACTCCAGGAGCGGACCGAAGGGGATGAACACCTGTTGGGCGCGCAGCAGCACCTGCCACTTGCCGGCATTGACGGTGATGGCCAGCTCGTAGAGCAGGAACGCCGCCACCACAAACCAGACGTTCGCCGAAGCAAGGGACGCAGCGACCGCAGCCAGGTTCACCCGGCTGAAGACGATGAGAATCAGGATGATGCTGACAGATATTTTGAGGAGGGTGACCAGCTTATCGCGCACGGAGCATTCCTGCGGCGGTTGAGAGGGTCAGGATGCAGAGCAAAGGTGCAAGAGCAGGGGGCGCGACACGCCCACCTCGCGCAGACTTTGAGTCAGGGACCAACCCTCACCCCTCAACTTTGAGTTTGGAATTTGCGCTCGCCAGCGCGGCCGGCCGCAAATCGTCTCGCTGTTCCACCTGCGTTCGCTCGGCGCCTACATCGGCTTTCTGCGACCAGGCGATATCCCAGACGACGTGCCGGTCCTTCTTGATCGCGAAGTCATACCAGCCAAGGATGCGCGAGTACGTTTCGAGCACTGCGAGCAGAAACAGCGCCCAGACCAGCCGGATCGCGCCCCAGATCTCCTTCAAGGCGATCTTTGCGACGCGCGTATTCTGCATGCTGGAGACTGCGTAGCCGTATTTTGACTTCAGGTAGAGATGCCCCGCATGGTTGCGCCGGCGCTGGGTGACGAAATCTCGGATTGTGTCCGGACCGGTGTTGTAGACGACCGCATCGGGCGCATAGCGAACGCTCATGCCGCGCCGGACGACGAACGCCTCCACGAACGCCTCATCCATCGCCACATCAGGCGGGATGTGATCGAAGACTTTCCGGAAAGCGATCATCTCGCCGAGCCGGGGGATTTCCAGGCACAGTTGGTGTTCGAGGCGTAGCCGCAGGTGCGTGAACAGGCCGATCAGGTGATCGGGCGTATTGACGGGAACCTTGTGCGCGCCGACCATGCCGACGCTCGGGTCCGCAAACATGCGCACCATGTGTTCGACCGAGCTCTCGGCGGGCAACGTGTCGCCGCTCTCCAGCACGCAGATCTCTTCCGTTGCGTTCGCAAGGAAGAGATTGATAGCCGCCGTCTTGCCTTCGCGCTTCGGCTGGACGATGAGCCGGATGGAGGGATTCTCGGCCGCGACGCGCTCGATGATCGGCACCGTGTTATCGGTGCAGCCGCTGGCAACGACGATGATCTCCTCGATCTCCACTTCATGCAGGTGTTGGTTCAGCAGCGCATCCAACAACGGGCCGATGTTCGCTTCTTCGTTATAAGCGGTCACGCCCACACTGCAACGCAGCTTTGGCTTCTGGTGCTCCAAACATGCCTCCTGGCCGTTCGCACCGATGGCTCGATCGACGCGTCCTGTCCTGCGCACGATTATAACACGGCAGGGGAAGAGATTGGTAATTGGTGAAGCAGCCAACCGGCGCGCCGGCGCTCTGTCCAGTAGACTGGCGATCGCGACGATTGGTTCCGCCGCATGTCCGTCGATCGCCGGGCTGCCTACTTCCCTGTCCGCTCTGCTGGTTCCAGGTACAGCTCCAGCGGCGCGTCCTTGCTTGTACTGAGCCGCTTCAATGCGTCGATCACGGGTTGGCGCCAGTCGATCGCCGTATAGTAAGCGCCGGGATCCTGGCTGCCGAATTTGTACCTGTCGCCGCCTCCTGCCATGAAGTCGTTGATCAGTACATGGTATCTCTTCTGCGGATCGACCGGCGCGCCGTCGGCTTGCAGCAGCTTGCCGTCGCGGTAAGTGATCCCGGCGATCGCACTCTCACAGCACTCCAGGTTTTCCTTGAGCTGTGCGCCGGTCACGGTCGCGTCCACGATCTGGTTGTTGAATGGCAGCACACCCACGATGTCTCCCAGGGTGATGGGCCCAGCGTCGATGCCCTGGCGGAAGCCGCCGAGATTGGTCACCGCCGCATCGGCGGGATAGGCCTGCAGCCAGGCGTCGGTGACCAGGTTGAGCAGTGCACTGGACCGGGCTGCCAGGCCGTCCGTGGTGTAGCCGATCACCTCGCCGAGCGCCTCGTCCGTCTTCACCTGCCAATGCGCCACCCGTTCCGCCACGGCCGCGTCCACCGGGGCCCCGTTGATCGTGCCGGCGCCGGGGCTGTGCCGATTCGCGATCAGCTCCGGTTTGCCTGCCGTGACCGTCCGGGTCGTCGCGTCGATCTCCAGTGGCAGCCGGACATACGCCTGAAAGTACTGCCCGCTGCTGATCAGCGGCAGCCCGTCGATGTTTTCCGCAATGCGCTCGTGGCAGTGACCGGCAGTCAAGACATTCACTCCTGATTGTTTTGCGGCGGATGCCAACAGACGCATCTCCAGGCCGCAGACGTGTGCCAGCACGATGATCACGTCGGCGCCGGCAGCCTTGACCTCAGGTGCGTAGTGCGCCAGCGCGTCGGCGTACGGCAGGAATTCGAACTCGACAACATGCCTGGGATGGGTCGTCACTGGCGTCGATCGGGTGGTCAAGCCGATGATGCCGGCCTTAACCCCGCCGGCTTCGACGATCGTGTAGGGTCGGACAAAGTCGGGTGGCTCGGTTGTGCCTTTCTTCACCAGATTCGCCGACAGGAACGGGAAGCTGGACTCTCTCGCACGGCGGGCCAAAGCATCCAGCCCGAAATCGAACTCGTGATTGCCCACGGCGGCTGCCCGATAGCCCATCAGGTTCATCACTTCCGCGGTTGAGTCGCCGTTGAACCACGAGGAGATGGCCGGCCCGGTCCACATGTCGCCGCCGCTCAACGCCAGGAACGGCCCGTCGGGCGTGTAGCCTTCTTGTTCACGCCAACGGCCCAACATCTCCGCCGCGCCGCCTATCGTGCCCCCGTCTCTCTGTTTCTGGGCGACCAGCCAACCATGCTCATCGTTGGTGTAAAGGATGGTCAGGCGCTTGGGTGCTGCAAGTCGTGCCGCAGCGGTCGGAGTTGGGGCGGCCCCGGTCCTGTTGGGCAGGGGTGCGCATGCGGTGAGGGTGAGCAGCGCGACGACCAACGTCAGCGCCAGGCGGCCGAAATGATGACACACAGCTAACCTCCGACAAGTATGACGAACAACTGACGGCCAATGCGGCGCATTTTAGCGTGAGGGACAGATCGATGCAAGCGAATTGTGTCTTCCGCTCGTTCTGAGCTACAATCCCACGGACGCTGCCGTTCGCGACCTGCAATCTGGAGCAACCCATGACCCCACTCGAGCTCACCGCGGAGCAGTTGCGCCGCCACTGTGATACCACCCGCTTCGCCTTTGCCACCACCGCCGGCGCACCGGAGCTGGAAGGCATCATCGGCCAGGAGCGCGCCTCGCGCGCCATCGAGTTTGGTATCGAAATGCCTTATCCGGGCTACAACATCTTTGCCATGGGACCCGGTGGCGCCGGCAAGACGACGACCCTCACCCGTTTTCTCGAAGATCGGGCGGCTGCCAGCCCCGTGCCACCAGACTGGGGCTACATTCACAATTTCCAGACCGCGGACAGACCGAAGGCGGTTCGGTTGCCGCCGGGAGGCGGCGCCAGGCTGCGCGATCTCGTCGATGGCTTGTTGATCGGTGTGGCCGATCTGCTGCGCAAGACCTTCGCCAGTGATCAATACGCCGAGCATCGTCACGCTGTAGCGCGCGAACTGGCCGATCAGCGCGACGAACGGTTGCGCCAGTTGGATGCCGCGGCGCGTAAGCAGGGCTTTGCGCTGATGAGTTCGCCTACGGGCATGGGGATCGCACCGGCTCGCGACGGCCAGCCGATGACGCAGGAGCAGTTCGAAGCGCTGTCGGAGGCGGAAAGGGACGCGATCAGCGAACGCAGCCAGGCATTGCAGGAGGCCCTGGAGCGCACCGTCCGCCAGGTGCGGGAACTTGAGGAGGCGGCGCATGAGCGGCTGGCGAACCTCGATCAGGAGGTAGCGGCAGCGACCATCCGCCCGCTCTTCGAACGGCTGGCAGCCGACTATGCCGGCTGGCCCGATGTTCTCGCCTACCTGACGGGCATCCAGGCGCACATCGCTCAGCACCCCGGCAACTTCAAGATTAGGCTGAGCGCCGCGAAGCGGGAGAACCAACCGGAGGAAGGCGACGAGGCAGCGGAGGCGCTGCCGCCGTGGCTGCAGCCCGACGCCGGCACTCCCTTGGACCAGTATCGCCTCAATCTCATCGTGGATAACCGCGAATTGAGTGGTGCGCCGGTAATCGTTGAGACAAATCCGACCTATGCCAACCTGATCGGCCGCGTCGAGATGCGCGCCGAGTTCGGTACGCTGGTCAGTGACTACCGCCATGTCAAGGCCGGCGCGTTGCATCGAGCCAACGGCGGCTATCTGGTGCTTGATGCACGCATCCTGCTGCGTCAGCCGCTGGCGTGGGAAGCGCTCAAACAGGCGCTCCGCAATCGCCGCGTCCGCATCGAGGAAGGCTTCCAGACCGGTGTGTTAGTGGCGGCTACTTTGACCCCTGAACCGATCCCCTTGGATGTCAAAGTGGTGCTGATCGGCGACCCTGCGGCCTACTACCTGCTCTACGCCTTCGACGAGCAGTTCGAGAAGCTGTTCAAGGTGCGCGCCGATTTCGCCGTGGAGATGCCCTGGACGCCGGAGAACGAAGTGCGTGTCGCCCAGTTCATCCGCAATCGCGTCGATGAAGAGGGGTTGCTCCATTTTGACATCAGCGCAGTGGGCAAGGTTGTGGAGTACTCGGCACGGCTGGTCGAAGATCAGCGCAAGCTCACCACCCGGTTTGCGCACGTCAATGACATCGTGCGTGAGGCCTCCTTCTGGGCGAGCCGCAGCGGGCGCAGCGTAGTGACGGCGCAAGACGTGGTGCAGGCGATCGACGAGCGCATCTATCGCTCTAATCAATACGAGGAGCGGCTGCGCGAAGCGATCACCGATGGCGCGATCATGGTGGATGTGACCGGCGCGGTCGTCGGCCAGGTGAACGGGTTGGCCGTCATTGAGTTGGGTGATTATGCCTTCGGACGGCCGACGCGCATTACCGCGCGCACCTTCCAGGGCCGTGCAGGGGTCGTCAGCATCGAACGTGAAGCGCGCCTGAGCGGTCGCATCCACGACAAGGGCATGCTGATCCTTTCTGGCTTCATGGGCGGCCGCTATGCCCAGGACAAGCCGATCAGCGTATCGGCCAGCATCGCCTTCGAGCAGTCCTATGAAGGGGTTGACGGGGACAGCGCCTCATCGACGGAATTGTACGCGCTCCTTTCGAGCCTGTCCGATCTGCCCATCAAGCAGGGGATCGCAGTCACCGGTTCGGTCAACCAGCGCGGGGAAATCCAGGCCATTGGCGGTGCAACGCTGAAGATCGAGGGCTTCTTCGACGTGTGTCGGGCCATGCTGGGCGGCTTGACCGGCGACCAAGGGGTGATCGTGCCGGCGGCAAACGTGCCCAACCTGATGCTGCGCGAGGACGTGGCGGATGCAGTGGCTGCGGGTCGCTTCCACATCTACCCGGTGCACACGGTCGATGAGGGGATCGAGGTCCTGACCGGGATGCCGGCAGGCGAGCCGGGGCCGGACGGCGCCTATCCGCCCGATTCCGTCAACGGGCGCGTCGATGCCCGCCTGCGCGATCTGGCTGAGAAGAGCAGGGAGAACGGCAGCCGGGGGAAGAACGGCAGGCCTGAGAAAGAGGAGGGTTCGGAGCAGCCCAAGCCTGAGCCGCCCGCGGAGCCGGAGCTGCCCGGCGAGCAGCCGGAGCCGGCGGAAGGGTGCGCGCACGTCGCAGAGGACTGAAGGCTGAGGCGGCCTTGGATTCGTCGGCCTTGCGCCTCTGCGACTTATTGCACGCCTACGTCCGATAGTGCCCGTTGATGTCCACGTACTCGTGGCTCAAATCACAGGTCCAGACGGTGGCGCAGCCGCTGCCCAGGCCGAGCTTCACCGCAACCGTGATCTCCTTCTCTGCGAAGATGGCGCTGGCCGTTTCTTCGGGGTACCCTGACGGTTGCCCGGCCGCCACCAACTGTAGGGGCGAGGTGACCTCGCCCCTACCTTGGCCGTGCGAGGTCACCTCGCCCCCACCCGCCGAAACCCACAGATCCGCCCGCGTCGGGTCCACCTCGGCCCCGGAATACCCCACCGCGGCCAGGATGCGCCCCCAGTTGGCGTCACCGCCGTAAAACGCGGTTTTCACCAACGGCGAATTGGCGACCGCCTTCGCCGCGGCTCGTGCCTCTGCGTCGGTCTTCGCCCCTTCCACCCGCACCGTGATGAACTTCGTCGCTCCCTCGCCGTCGCGCACGATCTGTTGTGCGAGATCGATGCAGAGCGAGGTCAGGGCCGAGGCGAAGACTGGAAACGCCGGGCTGCCGGCTTCCAGCCTCAAGTTCGAGGCCCCGTTTGCCAATACCAGCACGGTGTCGTTCGTCGAAGTGTCGCCATCGATGCTGATGCTGTTGAAGCTGACTTCAACCGCGCTCTGAAGCAGTGCGGCCAAAACCGCCGGTTCCACTGCCGCATCCGTAATGACGGTCGAGAGCATCGTCGCCATGTTCGGATGGATCATGCCGGCGCCTTTCGCCATGCCGAACAATCGCACACCGCCGGCCTCTCGCCCGGGAAGCGCCACCTCGCGAAATGCGATCTTGGGACGGGTATCGGTGGTCATGATCGCGCACGCGGCGGCATCCCATCCGGCCGCCGAGAGAGCGGGCGCCGCCAGGCGCACGCCGGTCGTGATCTTGTCCATATCCAGCCGCACGCCGATGACGCCGGTCGACATGACGGCGCACGAGCGCGGCGGCAGGCCGAGCGCCGCTTCAACCTCAGCCGCCATGGCCGCGGCATCGGCCAGGCCCGCCTCGCCGGTGCAGGCATTGGCGCAGCCGGAGTTGATGGCGACAGCGCGCAAGCCGGTCGGATTCTCCGCAATCAGGTTGCGATCGTACAGCACGGGCGCGGCCGCGAACCTGTTGCGCGTGAAGGTCGCGGCGGCCGAACAGGGACGGTCGCTGACAATCAGCGCAAAGTCGGCCGCACCGGTCTTCTTCAGGCCACACGGCACACCGGCGAAGGCGAAACCCTTAGGCGCAGGGTTGGGCATGTGTCTTGCTCCAAAGGAACCGATGCTAAAGGCCGGAGGCCGGGCGCCGGGTCGTGATGGACCGGACCCGGCTTCCGGCGTCCGGATCAGTCTCGTTTGAACGCGCCGTAGTCCGGTCCGGCGTGCTTGCTGCGTCCTGATCCTTCGATGTCCAGCATCGCCGCGACCTTCAAGGGCAGGCCGAACAGCTTGATGAAGCCCTCCGCGTCCTTCTGGTTGTAGACATCCTCTTCACCGAAGGTGGCGTAATCCTCGCGGTAGAGGCTGAAGGGCGACTTGCGGCCGACGATCGTGATATTGCCCTTGTACAGCTTCAGGCGCGCGGTGCCGGTGACGCGTTTCTGCGTCGCCGCGACGAACGCGTCTAGCGCCTCGCGCAGCGGGGTGAACCACTGTCCGTTGTAGACGAGCTCCGCATACTTCAGCGCGAGCACCTGCTTGTATTGCAGCGACTGCTTGTCCAGGCAGATCTGTTCCAGTGCATCATGGCCGCGGTAGATGATCGTGCCGCCGGGCGTTTCGTAGACGCCGTGCGACTTCATGCCCACCAGCCGATTCTCAACGAGATCGATCCGTCCTACGCCGTGCTTGGCGCCGATCGTGTTGAGGGTCTGGACGACATCGATCGGCCCCATTGCCACGCCGTTCACCCGTTTCGGCACGCCCTGCTCGTAGTAGACCTCGACATAGTCCGGCTGATCGGGCGCCTGCTCCGGGTTGGTGGTGAGCTGGTACATCGCTTCTTCAGGCTCTTGCCACGGGTCTTCGAGGATGCCGCCTTCGTGGCTCAGATGCCAGATGTTGCGATCGCGGCTGTAGATCGATTTCAGGGTGGCCGTGACCGGCACATGATGGTCGGCACAGTACTTCAGCGCATCTTCGCGGCTGCGGATATGCCACTCGCGCCAGGGCGCGATGATCTTCAGCTTCGGGTTGAGCGCCATGACCGTCAGCTCGAAGCGTACCTGATCGTTGCCCTTGCCCGTCGCGCCGTGCGCCACTGCGTCGGCGCCTTCTTGCTCCGCAATCTCGACCAGTTTCTTGGCGATGAGCGGCCGTGCAAAGCTGGTGCCCAGCAGATACTCCTTCTCGTAGATCGCGCCAGCCATCATGGTCGGGTAGATGTACTGAACGATGAACTCCTCGCGCAGATCCTCCAGGTAGAGCTTGCTGGCCCCGGAGGCGAGCGCCTTCGCCTCCAGCCCCGAGAGCTCTTCTTCCTGCCCCAGGTTGGCGCAGAAGCACACCACCTCGCAGCCGTAGTTCTCGACCAACCACGGCACAATGCACGAGGTGTCCAGCCCGCCCGAATAGGCGAGCACAACCTTGTTGACGGACTTTTTGGCAGCAGACATGGGTGACTCCTTGAGTAGATTATCGGGTGACAACGGTGGGTGAGATCAGGTGACCGGAGCAGGGGTCACCACGTATCACTCGTCAAGCATCAGGTTGATCAGATCCCGCAGCATCGCTGCAGCGGTCGGGACCGGGCCGCGCTCAAGCACTTTGTATTGCTGCAGCCCCATAGTGTCGGTATCGAAGACGATGCCCATCTCGAAGCCATTGACCCCTGACAGAAAGCTGTCAACGGGCAGCCATTCCGGCTGGACCGAAAGCCGATACTTGCCCCGGATGCGTTCGGCGCGCGCGACCAGCTTGACGACGTGGCCCCGGGCTGCGCCCTCTCGCATCTGCTCCGCCGTGATGTCCGTGATGCCCACGACAGGCGCCACATCGACCAGGGTGGACGGCTGACGCAGAACGCTGTTGGCGAGGATCACCAGCTTGTTGGCCGTGTCCCACCCTTCCACGTCGAGGCTGGAATCGGCCTCGGCAACGCCTTCGGCCTGCGCCTGGCGCAGCGCATCCTCGTAGCTCCGCCCGGAGGCCATTGCGCTCAGGATTGAATTGCTGGTGGCATTGAAGATGCCGCACACCGAGCGGATCTCGCTTGCAGCGAGGTCGCGGCGTCCGACGTTCACCACCGGCAGCGCGCCGCAAACCGTTGCGCTGTAGGCTATGCCGACTCCTGCGGCCTCCGCAGCGGCCGTCAGCTCACCGAATGCGTGCACCAGCGGTCCCTTGTTGGCCAGCACCACCCGCATGCGCCGGCGCAGCGCCGTTCGAACGCAATCGAGGCCGGGCTGTCCCGTCTGTAAGTTCACGATCGACGCTTCCAGCAGCACGTCAGCCCCAACCTGGGCCACGAGCTTGGTCGCCCGCATCCCAGGCACGCCCTGTACGAAGTTGGCTGCGCTGCCGCCTCGCGCCTTGTGTGCGCTCAGCGCCGCCGGATCGATGCCCCCTTCAACCATCACGGCGCCAGACGAGTCGGCTGCGCCGGTCAACACCAACGTCAGGCCGTAGCGGTCGGCCAGGACCGGCGCCTTGGTGATCATCAGATCAAGGAATGATCGGCCCACATGGCCCAGGCCGACAAGAGCGATTCTTGCTGTACGAGTCATGGCATGTTCGCGTTTCTCTGACGGGAGGCAGGGCCGCAAGTCGAGGGCAGGGGCGCAGCGTCCCACGCTCGCGCCATGCCACCGGCCGTCCGGCCCCCTCTGTCCCTCTCAGCCCGCCATCTGAATCCGTAGTTGCTGTTGCCGGCCGAGCTTCAAACCCTGCCACAGCTCCTGGCTCACTTCGGGTGCGATCTGCTTGGGCGCCGTCGCCGGTTCGGTCAGGTTCATCAGCATGGCGATTTCGTCGCATGCATCGAACTTCGGGCAATAGATGCACTCGTGCCAAATCTTGGTGGGAATGGCCCAACGGTCGACCGTAGTGAAGCCCATGCGGCCGAAGAAGTTGTCGGTCAGCGTCAGAGCGCAGATCTGCTCGAAGCCGTCGGCGCGAGCTTTCGCTACCAGCGCCTCGACCAGGCGTCGACCCAGCCCGCTGTTGCGATAGTCGGCCGCTACTGCCAGCGAGCGCAGCTCGGTCAGCTCCGGTGTCAGCGCCACGTTCGAGCCGCAGCCGACCACGCGGCCGGCATCCTCGGCTACGAGAAAATCAGGCAACACGCGGCGAATCTGTTCCTTGTTGCGCGGCAGCATCAGGTTTTGCGCTGCGTAGCCATTGACGATGGCAAGGATGCCGTCGATGTCAGTCTCGGTCGCGGCGCGGATCGTGATCTCCATCATCGCTTATCCCGTCTGAGGTGGCAGGTTCGAGGTCGCAGGCTGTGAGTCCTTTCGGCCTGCGATTTCCGACTGCCGTATGGCTACATTGCTTGTAGGACTGCGGATAGCCGCTCAACCAACACGTCGATCTCGTCTCGCGTGATGATCAGCGGTGGAACGAGACGCAGGGTGTGCGTGCCCGCGTTGATTAACAGCAAGCCACGGGGGTAGCCGGCGCCGGTCACGTCGGCGACGGGCACATCCAGATCGACGCCCACCATCAGGCCGCGGCCGCGCACCGCCTTGATATGCGAGGAGTTGATCTCCTCCAGCCGCTCATGCAGATACTCGCCCTTCGCTTTCACGTCGGCCAGGAAACCGGGATCGGCGACCCGGCGCACCACGACTTCAGCCACGGCGGAGGTCAACGGACCGGCCGCAAACGTGCTGCCGTGCTCTCCGGCGTGCATCACGTCGGCGACGCGTTGGGTCATCAGGATCGCGCCCATGGGCAGTCCCCCGGCGAGTGGTTTGGCGGCGGTCAGGATGTCCGGCGTCACGCCATAGGCCTGGTGCGCCCACAGCGAGCCGGTGCGGCCCATGCCGCACTGGATTTCGTCGAAGATCAGCAGCGCATGGTGGCGGTCGCACAGATTGCGCAGCCCGGCCAGGAAAGCGGGCGTCGCCGGGTGGATGCCACCCTCCCCCTGCACCGGTTCGACAATCACCGCGCACACGTCGTCCCCTATCACCTGCGCCGCGCCCTCCAGATCGTTGAACGGCGCGATGCGCACGTCCGGCAGCAGCGGACGGAACGGCGCCTGGTACTTCTCCCGTGGGGTGGCTGCCAGGGCGCCGAAGGTGCGGCCGTGGAACGCACCGGTGAAGGCCACGATCGCCGTCTTTCCGGGGCCGAAGTGGTCATGGGCCCATTTGCGTGCAAACTTGAACGCCCCCTCGTTGGCCTCGGCGCCGGAATTGGCAAAGAAGACCCGGTCAGCGAAGCTGGTGTCGCACAACTGTTTGGCGAGTCGAGCGTGCGGTGCACTGTGAAACAGGTTGGAGACGTGCCACAGTTTGCCGGCCTGCTCCGTCAGCGTGGCGATCAGCTCGGGGTCCGCGTGCCCCAGCGCATCCACGGCAATCCCAGCTGCGCAGTCCAGGTACGCGTTGCCCTCCGTATCGTAAACCCAGCATCCCTTGCCGTGATCGAGCACGAACGGCGCGCGGACATAGGTTTGCAGGACGTACTGCTGTTCGAGATCGATGATTTGTTCGGTTTCAGATGTCATGAATCGCTCCTCAGGTGGACATGGGCGTGACAGCGCTAGATGTGTCAATGGATGCCTGCTGCTTGCTCGTTGTGGCTTGCGCGTCTCCCGGCCGCGCGCGTTCCGCCAGGAACGCCTGCCAGGTGCGCCGGACGGTCGTTTCTGCCGCGGTCGGATAGGCGAAGCCCAGCTTTTCGGCCAGAAGTCGCCCGACGCGCGCGATCTCCTCTCGCAGACTCGCAGACGCCGCAATGATTTCCGCCTCAGTGCGCATCGGCTGTCCAATAAGGGCCAGACCGTCTGCGCCGATCTGCGCCTGCACGGTTCGAATCACCGGCGTCAGGGTGTGGATCGTCATCCGGCTCAGCGGCCCGCAGTCCCTCCCGGTCTCCAGCACGTACCGGAAACGGATCAGATCCAGCCGCATGAGGAACTCGCCCTGCCAGGCCAACAACGGCAGGCCGCGATCGAGCACCTTCTGGTGCTTCTGCTGGTTGATCCAACAGAACTCGACGGCGCGTGCGATGTCGCCTGGTGCAGCGACTGCGAAGTCGAGCGACCGATCTTCACCTCCGACCAGCTTCGCGCCGAACGCCTCGTCGCGGCAAGCGAGCACCAGCCTCGCCTCAAACGCCGGCTCCTGCGTCGTAGGCTGGACCGACAGATCATAGATCTCGCCGTCCTCCAGCAGCATATGCCAGAGGGTCGTGCCGGGGCCGAAACTGAAGCACAGGCAGATGACCGCCGCATCCGCCAGCCGCCCCGCCGACTTGGGCAGCGCATTCGAGGCATACGCCTCGGGCCACATGGCGACGTGCAGATCGACATCGCTGCGGCGATCCCCATCCCCGCGCGCCAGGCTTCCGCCCAGCCACAACGCCACCACAGCCGGATCGGCCCACAGATCAGCGACCAGTGCATCCAGTCGTCGGCTCTGAGGCAAGTGGGATAACGCGGCAAGCCTCGGATTCTCGACCATGAACCACTCTTCACGAGCACGGACGGCCCGGTGTCCTTACCGGTCGCGAACCACCGCTGTCCCTTCGCCGTGCGCCAGCCCTGCCAGATCGGTGATCACTGCCTGGTGCACGCCGCGTTCCACGGCTTCGGTGGCCGAGCGAACCTTCGGGATCATGCCGCCGGTAATGTGGCCCTCCGCGATGAGGCTCTCGATCTGGGTCAGGCTCAGAGCGCGCATCGTGCGTCCAGCCACTTGCACCCCCGGCACGTTGCTGACGAAGATGAGCTTGCCCGCCTCGACCGCCTTCGCGACGCCTGCGGCCACGTGATCGGCGTTCACATTATACGCCAGGCCGTCATCGCCCAGCGACACCGGCGAAACGACCGGGGTCAGACCCAGATCGAGCAGCTGCAGCAGAGCTTCCCCGTTCACCGGGCCGACCTGTCCCACCAGGCCCAGGCTCTTGCCATTCACGGTCATCGGGGAGGTGCGCACTAGGCCCAGGTCGATGCCGTTCAGTCCGAGCGCATCGACGCGCCCGTTGACCAGCCAGCGAACCAGCCGGGTGTTCACCGTGCCATTGAGGACCATCTCCACCAGGCGCATGCTCTCGGGGCTGGTGGCGCGCAGGCCTTCCACCGTCTCGAAGCCCACGCCGAGCTGGCCGTGCAGGTCGGTGATCTCCTTGCCACCGCCATGCACGATGACGACCGCGTGATCGCTCAGCAGCCCTCTGACCGCAGCGACGAAACCCGCCAGGAACGCTTCGTCTTCGACCTGGTTGCCGCCGATCTTGAGGACCAGGATAGGTTTGCTCGTTGTGCTCACAAGTCACTCCAGGTGATGTGGCGAGAGATGGCTGATCCCACGTGTCAAAGCAGGCCCGTGGTTTCGCCAAGTCCGAACATCACATTCATATTCTGCACCGCCGCACCCGAGGCGCCTTTGCCCAGGTTGTCGATGCTGGAGGTGACGATCAGGGTCCGAGCGCCGGATACAAAGGTCAGTCCGATGGCGCAGTGATTGCCGCCGGTCGTGTGGCCCATCGTCGCGACCTGACCCTGCTTCAACAGATAGACGAATGGCTCATCGGCGTACTGCTTCTCATAGGCCAGGCGGACATCGGCTTCGTTGACCCCCTCAGGCAGGGTGGCATAGATCGTCGATAGCATCCCCCGGCTGATGGGCGTCAGATGCGGTGAGAAGATGATCTGCCACCGGGCGCCCTGGGCGTGCGCCGATGCGTCGATCCGCGCCAGCTCCTGCTCCATCTCCGGCAGGTGTCGATGCACCCGGCCGATGTTGTACGGGCTGACATTCTCGTTCGCCTCGACGAAATGCGTCTTGAGGCTCGGCGAGCGGCCCGCGCCTGAGACGCCCGATTTGCTGTCTGAGATGATCGTGCCGCTGAGCCAGCCGGCTTGCGCCAGCGGCGCCAACCCCAGAATCACGCTCGTGGGATAGCAGCCCGGATTGGCAACCAGGCTCGTCTGCGCGATCTCGGCTCGATGCAGCTCAGGGAGACCGTAGACCGCCTGGGCAAGCAGCGCGCGCTGCGTGTGCGCATGGCCATAGGTCCGTTCATAGACCGTCGCGTCTTTCAGACGGTAGTCTGCGCTCAGGTCGATTACCTTCGCACCGGCCGCGCGCGCTTTTGCCACCGGCTCCAGCGACACTGCATGTGGCAGGCAGCAAAAAACCAGGTCGACGACGCCCAGGTCGGCATCGGATGATGGGATCAATGTCTGTCTGCCGATCGCCGGCGGCACGGTGAACACGTCGCCGAACGGTTGGCCCGCGGAATTCTCCGAAGTGAGCCATACGACAGCGGCTGCCGGATGGCGCTGGAGCAACCTGAGCAGCTCCAACCCGGTGTAGCCGGTCGCACCGTAGATGCCTATCCTGACCATATGCGAATCTCCACGACAAAAAAACCAGCACCCGGGTCTGGGTGCTGGTTGCCTCGTACAGATGTAACGTTCGGCCCGCGCGCGTCCCTAGACCGGGTTGCCGGTTTGAATGGAACGACGACGGGGAAAGCGTGGGCAAAAAGGCCCCAGGCTGAAAGCCAAAGAGTTGCTCCGAACGTTTCGTATGCTTCTGGCCAGTCGCCCGGCCATCTTTTACGGCGGGAGTTTAGCACAGAAGCGTCGGGCTGTCAAAACATCGCGAGGTGGCTGTTCCAGGCGCTTCACTGCGGCCGCTCCGTGCTTTGGCTTCCGTGCATCGCCGGTCGCGTTGACTTTCCGGGGGCGGCAAGGTAGAATATCCCCGATTGACTGCTAAGTATGGAGAATGCGCACCATGTCCGAGAAGGCGCCGTTTACGTGGAATCCAACCGATGTCATCACGGTGACCAATACCAGCAGCGAGAATTTCCTCCTGGAGTTGGACAGCGGTCCGCTGCGTCTGGATGCCGGGCGGTCGCTGCGGCTTGCCAGCTCGGCGCAGGAGCAGCCGCAGGTGATGCGTTTGGTCCGGGAAGGCAAGATCGCCGCCGAGAGGTTCAACTGGCGGAAGCGGAAGTGACGCGTTCCTCCCAGAGGCAGCGCCTCTGGGAGGAACGCTGCCTCTGAAGGGGGGCGTGCATGTCCACCCCGATGCTCGTCTTGATCGATGGTCACAGCCTGGCGTTCCGCGCCTTTCATGCCATACCGCTGACCCTGACTGCGCCCGATGGGGAGCTGACCAACGCGGTGTTCGGCTTCACGTCGATGCTGCTTAACGTGTTGCGCGACCAGCAGCCGGAATACGTGGCCGTCGCCTTCGATGTGGGTAGGACCTTTCGCCATGAGATGTTTCCAGCCTACAAGGGCCAACGCGAGCGGATGCCGGACGAGCTGCGGACGCAGGTTGAGCGTATCAAGCAGGTCGTGGAAACGCTCAACATTCCGATCTTCACTGCTGAAGGCTTTGAAGCGGACGACGTGCTCGCAACGTTGGCCCGGCAGGCTGCCGTCCAGGGGGTCGATAGCCTGATTGTGACCGGCGACCGGGATATCCTCCAGATGGTTGATGATCGCATCCACGTGCTGACATCGGGCCGCCAGTTCTCTGATACGATCATCTATGATCCACGGGCGGTGCTTGACAAATACCATTTGCGACCCGATCAACTCGTCGACTACAAGGCGTTGGTTGGCGACAAGTCCGACAACATCCCCGGGGTGCGCGGCATCGGCGAGAAGAGCGCAGTAGCACTGCTCCAGAAGTACGACACCCTTGACGCCATCTATGCTCATCTGGCGGAAGTGACGCCGGAACGCACCAGGAAAGCGCTGGCTGACGGCGAGACGGATGCCTGGCAGAGTCGTAAGCTCGGGCGGATCATCGTCGATGTGCCCATCCGGCTCGAACTCGCCGCCTGCCACACCCGCGACTACGACCGGGCCAAGGCGATTGAGCTGTTTCGCGATCTGGCGTTCCGATCCCTGGTGGAGAAACTGCCGGCAGTCGAGTCGGAACAGCGACTGCCGGCCGAGGCCGGCGACGATGGGCGGCATGAGAGCAGGGGGGCAGCGGAACCAGAGGACGCCGGCGCGTCCGAAGCGCAGTTGGCGCTTTTCCCGACCAGCGAGTCTTTTCCCAGCGTGTCCGTTGCTCCCACTCTCGGCGCTCATCTGCTCGTCACAACGCCACCCGCGCTCGTGGATGTTGCAGAGCAGTTGGCGGCTGCGCCGGTTTTCGCATTTGACACCGAGACGACGGGCGTCGATCCGCAGCAGGCCAGCATCGTGGGGTTGGCGGTGGCGTGGGGCCGCGAGGCAAGCCAATCGGCGTACATCCCATTGGGTCATTTCGACACGGCGGGGTTGCCGTGGGAGGCCGTGCGCGCCGCCCTGCAGGCGGCTTTCGCCGACAACAGGATTGCCAAGATTGCCCACAATGCCAGCTATGATCTGAGCATCTTGAATCGTCATGGCATGGCGGTCGCCGGCGATCTTGTCGACACCATGATCGCCGCCTGGCTGATCGACCCTGGCAGCCATGGGCTCGGCCTCAAAGACCAGGCCTGGACGCGGCTCCGGGTCGAGATGACCCCGATCACCGATCTGATCGGTTCGGGCAAGAACCAGATCACGATGGATCGGGCGCCGGCGGCCGCCGCCGGCGCCTACGCCTCGGCGGACGCCGTAATGACGCTGCGCCTGGCCGATCTCCTGCTGCCCGAACTGGCGCAGAAGGGGCTCACCTCGCTCTTTCGAGACATCGAGATGCCGCTGGTGCCGGTGCTGGTGGCGATGGAAGGGGCGGGCGTCAAGCTGGATGCCGGTTTCCTGCGGCAGATGTCCACCGATCTGACCGGGCGGTTGCGTCAGCTCGAGCGCGACATCTACCAAATCGTCGGCTACCCGTTCAACATCAACTCGACCCAGCAGCTTTCCGACGTACTCTTCGGCAAGCTGGGTTTGCCGGCCGAAGGGCTGAAGAAGACGCAGGCGGGCGCCTACTCCACCGCTGCCGATGTGCTTGAGGGGCTGCGCAGCAAGCATGAGATCGTCGGTTTGATCCTCGAGCATCGTCAGCTCAGCAAACTGCTCAGCACCTATGTGGATGCGCTTCCGAACATGGTCAATCCGCGCACGGGGCGCGTGCATACGTCGTTCAACCAGGCTGGCGCTGAGACCGGGCGGCTCAGCTCGACCGATCCGAACCTGCAGAACATCCCGATCCGCACCGAGGTCGGTCGAGAGATTCGCCGGGCGTTTGTGGCTGAGCCGGGCTGGGTGCTGCTGTCAGCCGACTATTCACAGGTGGAGCTGCGCATTCTCGCTCATATCTCCGGCGATGAGTATCTGCTGGCCGCCTTCGCCCGCGGCGAGGACATCCATGCCAGTGCGGCGTCGAAGGTCTATGGTGTTGCGCTCAGCCAAGTGACGAAGGAGCAACGCGCCGTCGCCAAAATGATGAACTTTGCCACCTCCTACGGCGTCAGCGCTTTCGGGCTGGCGCAGCGCACCGGCCTGAGCCGCGGCGAGGCGGATCAATTCATGCAGCGTTACTTCGCCACCTATCCGGGTGTCAAGCGTTACCTGGATGAGACGCGCGCGTTCGCGCGGGAGCACGGCTATGTCGAGACGCTATTGGGCCGGAGGCGTTTCTTTCCGGTCCTGAAAACTACCGCCAACTCACAGCAGGCCTACAACATGCGCCAGGCCGCTGAGCGTGCTGCCATCAACCATCCTATCCAGGGCGCTGCCGCCGATATCATCAAGATTGCCATGATCCGGCTGCATCGTGCATTGGTCGAGGGCGGCTATCGCTCGCGCATGTTGCTCCAGGTGCATGACGAGCTCGTCCTGGAGGTGCCGCGCAACGAGTTGACCGCGGTCAGCAAGCTGGTGCGGGAGACGATGGAGGGCGCATACGAGTTGCGCGCCGCCCTGCGGGTGGACGTGGAGGCGGGGCCGAACTGGTATGAGTTGGAGCCGGTGCGGGAGAACGAGTCTCATGATGCGTAACCAGATCGCCGACCTCGTCACACAAGCGATCCGAAATGCCCAAGCCGCCGGCGCGCTGCCGGCCTTCGATCTGCCGGCCATCGAGGTGAGCCGGCCGAGAGACGCGGCAAAAGGTGACTACGCCACTTCGGCCGCAATGCAGTGCGCCCGGCCCGCCCGCATGGCGCCGCTCGCCATCGGCCAAGCCATCGCCAGCCATCTGGCGCCGGTCGATTTCATCGGCGCGGTCGAGTTGGCTGCGCCCGGTTTCATCAACTTCCGGCTGAGCGATCGGTGGTTGGCCGACCAGGTGCAAGAGATCGAGCGGTCAGCCGGCCACTACGGTGACATCGAGTTGGGCCGCGGCAGACGCTGCCAGGTGGAGTTCATCAGCGCCAACCCGACCGGCCCGCTGCACATGGGTTCGGCGCGCAACGCGGTGCTGGGCGACACATTGGCCAACATCATGGCGGCAGCCGGCTACAGTGTGCAGCGCGAGTACTACGTCAACGACGCCGGCACGCAAATGCGCACTTTCGCGGAAACCCTCTATCGGCGCTACCTCCAGGTTTTCGCCGGGGAAGCGCCGCTGGAGAGCCATCATTACCAGGGCGCGTATATGGTCGATCTGGCGGAGGAGGTGGCGCGCGAACAGGGCGATCGCTTCCTGCACGTTCCTGCCGAAGAGGCGATCGCCGCACTGAGTGAGATCGGCCTGGCGAAGATCCTGGTCAGCGTTCGCGCCTCCTCCGAAAAGCTGGGCATCCACTTCGACCGTTGGTTCTCCGAACGCAGCCTCTACGAGCCGGACGGCACCTTCGCTTATGTGCTGGCTGCGCTCCGCAAGGCCGGCGTCATCGAGGCGAAGGACGGCGCCGAGTGGCTGCTTACCAGCCGGTTCGGCTCCGATCGCGACGAGGTGGTGATCCGCTCATCTGGGCAGCCGGGCTATTACGCGTCCGATATCGCCTATCACTACGACAAGTTCGTGCTACGCGGCTTCGATCGTGTGATCGACGTTTGGGCGGTGGATCATCAGAATCAGGCGCGCCGGATGCCTTATCTGATGAAGGCATTGGGCCTCGATCCCGACCGGCTGACCATCGTGCTCTACGATCTTGTGCGACTGTATCGCGATGGGCAGGAGGTCAAGCTGTCGAAGCGGTCGGGCGACATCATCACGGTGGATGAGGTCGTGGAGGAGGTCGGCGCGGACGCTGTGCGCTTCTTGCTGCTGACGCGTTCCAACCAGGCGGTGATGGACTTCGATCTGGATCTGGCGGTCAAGCAGAACGACGAGAACCCGGTCTACTACGTCCAATATGCCCACGCACGCCTGGCGAGCATCCTGCGCACGGCCGCGGAGCGCGGTATTCCGGCCGAGCGGTGGGCCGACGGCGATCTGGCGCTGCTCGGCCATCCGGCTGAGCTGGCGCTTCTGCGCAAGATGACCGATCTCGCCGAGGTGATCGAGAAGGCCGCAACGAGCTTCGCGCCCCACGGCCTGGCTTTCTACGCGATGGAACTGGCAAGCACTTTGCATGCGTTTTATCGCGATTGTCGCGTGCTGCCCGATGCCGACAGCGTTGAGCCCCCTCTTTCCTGCGCGCGACTGCGGCTCGTGGCAGCGACGAAGGCGGTTTTCGCTCGCGTGCTCGGCCTCATGGGCGTGAGTGCGCCCGACAGCATGTGAGGCTGGAGCCGGGGGCTGAAGGCCCCCGGCGTGCGGTGGGCTCAACCATCCGCTATCCTGTTGCGAGCATCGAGTTTCCCAGGAGAGACGCCATGCTTCAGCGATTCCGTTGGCAGATCCTGCTGCCTTTCGCGATCCTGCTCTTCTCGACATTGGCCTGCGGCGGCTTCCAGATACGCGTGACGCCGGCCGCCACGCCGTCGCCCCAAGTCAACCGCGAAGCGGCGGCTGCAGCGACGGTGACGCGCCCTCCTGCTGCGACACCCACCCCTTCCGTCGCACCGACGCGCCCTCCCACCGCTACGGCATCGCCGACAGCCACGCCGGCGTCTGGCCTGGCGCCCGGCAAGTCGGCGCGCGTGACGGCCAGCGGCGGTATCAACATGCGCGAACAGCCCAGCACATCAGCAAAGACGGTCGGCAGGCTGGCCGCCGATGCGGTTGTGACGGTCAAGGATGGTCCCAGGGAGGCGGATGGCTATACGTGGTGGCAGGTCGATGATGGCGCCGGCCGCGTCGGTTGGGCGGCGACCGGAACGAAAGATGACCCGTGGCTGACGGCTGAGAAGGGCAGCGCACCGGCCGCGACCGGCGGTGGTAAGCTGGTGAAGCGCGCCGTACGGTTAGGCGACCGCGTGCAGGTGACGACGGAACAGGGCAAGATGCTTTCCATCCGTGAGGCCGCGGGCACTGGGAGCACGTTGGTTGCGCGCTCGTTGCCAGGCACGCAGTTCACGGTGCGCAGCGGCCCGGTCAGGCAAGACGGCTATCTGTGGTGGGAGATCGAGGGAGAACAGGTCAAGGGCTGGGCCGCAGAAGGTGAAGAAACGGATCGCTGGCTCACGCCGGTTGAGTGACTGAAAACCTGTGGCTGCGGATTGTGGACTGCGCGCCCCGGGTCGGCGTCGACGCGCAATCCGCAGCTAAAGATCGTAACTGTCTCCCCGCTGTGGGATAGTCACCCGTTTGACTTTCGCTTCCTCCAGCTTCCCGGCCAGGGTTGACTGCGCTTCCGGCTCACCGTGCACCAGGAAGGTGTGCTGCAGACGGTCCCGATCGATCGGCTGCACCCACTCGAGCAGCTCCGATTGGTCGGCATGGGCGCTGTAGCCATCGATCGATGCGATCTGAGCGCGCACCCGGTGTTCTTCACCGAAAATCTTCACGGTGTGGGCGCCATCGCGCAGCCGCCGTCCCAGCGTGTTCTCCGCCTGAAAGCTGACGAAGAGGACCGAGTTCTCCCGATTCTCGATGTTGTTCTTGAGATGGTGCAGGACGCGACCGTTCTCGCACATGCCGCTGGCGCTGATGATCACGGCCGGGTCGGACAGGTAGTTCAGCTGCTTGCTGCGCGCTTGATCGCGCACGTACTCGATTTGCGGCGCATCGAACGGGTTGCGGCGTCCGCTGCCGCTCAGGAAGGTTTTGACATCCTCGTCCCATTCCTCTGGGTGCATGCGGAAAACCTCGGTTGCATCCACGGCAAGCGGGCTATCCACGTAAATCGGCAGGTGGGGAATGTCGCCGGCCGCGGCCAGCTCGTTGAGCGCATAGACGATTTCCTGGGTGCGGCCCACGGCGAACGCCGGGATGATCACCTTGCCCCGTCGTCGTGCCGCGTCACGCACCACCTCTCGGAGCTTCCTACGGGCTTCATCGTACGCGCCGTGCAGGCGATCTCCGTAGGTGCTTTCCATGATGAGGATGTCGGCCTGGTCGACGGTCTCCGGCGAGGGCAAGATGGCGAGCTCCTCGCGACCGACATCGCCGCTGAACACCAGGCGCCGCCGAACGCTGCTGCCGCGCTCGCGCACGTCGAGTGCGGCAAACGCCGCGCCGAGGATGTGCCCCGCGTAGTAGAAGGTCAGTTCGACGCCATCCGCAATCGGCGTCGACCGGTGAAATCCGATCGTGACGAACTGCTGGAGCGCAATACGCGCATCTTCGCGCGTGTACAGCGGCTGGACCGGCGGCTCACCTTTGCGGAGCTTCTTTTGATTCAAGTATTCGGCGTCGCTCTCCTGGATCTTGCCACTGTCTTGCAGCATGTAGACGCTGAGGTTGCGGGTCGCCGGCGTGCTCCAGACATGGCCGGCGAAGCCTTGCTTGATCAGGTTCGGCAGATTGCCGGAATGATCGATATGCGCATGGCTGAGCACGACGACGTCAATCTCTTTCGGATCGAACGGGAAGCGCAAGTTGCGTGCATAGGTCTCAGCTCGTCGGCCTTGGAACATGCCGCAATCTAGCAGGATGCGCGCTCCGTTGACCTCGACGAGGTGCATGGAGCCGGTTACTTCCTGCGCAGCTCCCCAGAATGTAATCCGCATCGGACCTCCAGGCCGAGGTCAGGGCTGAGGTTAGGCTCGATCATACTCAGCTGCAATCCTGGCCTTATCGCTGCACCAGCAGATTGTCCACCGCCAATGTGAGCTCGGCGAGGGTGCTGACCTGCAAGATCGTGTCGCAGTGTGGCGCGTACTTCAGCATGTCGCTGTCACCGGTGGCCCACAACAACGGAGGCTCGGGGTTCAACCAGATGGTGCGATGGCTGCGCCGCGCCAGTTGGCCGAAGAGATCCAGCCGCGGGTCGTTGTAGTTATTGCGGCCATCGCCCACGACGATGAAGGTCGTGCGGCTGTCCACCGTGTCCAGGTAGCTGAGCGCAAGATTCTCCAGGCTGAACCCCAGATCGGTGTTGTAGTGACCCGATGGCAGGCGCGTCAGCACGGATGCCACCGCTTGGTTCGGCTCCCTTCCGGCAAAATCCGGCGAAATATACTCCAGATGATCGATGAAAGCAAACGCGTGGGTCTTGCTGATCTGATCCTGCAAGCCGTAGACCAGGCTGAGCATCAGCTCGGAGCAGAAGCGCATCGATGTGCTGACATCACAGATCACGACGAGCTTCGGCTTCAGAACGCGGTCTCGATGTTTGATCTCGATCGGCACGCTGCCGTGCTTCAGGTTGGCGCGGATCGTGCCCTTCGCATCGAGCTGCCCGGTTTTGGCGTGCTTCTGGCGCAGCGCAATGCGGCTGCGCAGCAGTGCAGCCAGGCGCCGGATCTCCTTGCGCAGCCGATCCATGTCGCGATCCGAGAGGGCACTGAAAGGTAGATTCAGCAGATCATCGATGCGTTGGTCGGGGCGCTGCTCGGCCAGGTTCTCGGCGATGCGTTGGCCTGCATGTTGGCGCAACTGCTCCATCAACGCCTGCTGGTTCGCCTGGAGAAGCTGGCGCATCTGGTCGAGCCGCTGCTTGTTCATCCCCATCTGCCCGAGCAGTTCCATCAATTGCCGCAGTGCCTCTTGCACCTCACGGAAACGAAGCGCCTGCGCCATGCGCCGCGCAAGCCACTCGCGCTGTCGCAGATCGTCGGCGCGGCTCAACCCCACCATCTGCCCCAGCCGGTCGAGCTCCTGTTGGCTGAGCGACTCGCCCCTCAGCAGCTTCTCGATCATCTGACGCAGCTGCTTGCTGAACTGGCGCAGCGCCTCGGCGATCATCGCCGCTTCATCGGGCGACAGGTCCTGCGCCAGGTTCATGAGCGGCGGCGCATTGCTCGCATCGAAGAAGAGCGGGAACAGTTCCTCGAAGGTGGCGATGTCGGCCGCGTCCTTCACCAGGGTGGCGCGCAACGCCAGCCTGAAGTGCTCGCGATCCTGCACGCCCATCTGTTCCACGGCCTTGAACGCGTCAGCGCTTTCCGCCAGGCTGACCCGGACGCCGCCACCGCGCAGCGCGGCGATGAATCTGACGATGCGATCTTCCATGGCGCACGTTAAGGGCTCGAAGCCGGGGGGCGGGAATCAGGACGTGCTCGCTCCTTGACCCCTGACCGCCGGCCGGTCCCTATCCTCCTCAATTCAGCCTGCGATACCTGGCATCATCTTCGTCGAAGCGCGGGCCCCCCGGCGGCCCCGTGCCGATCTCCCGGATGGCGTGCGCCAT
>CAYRFV010000008.1:0-45283 GCA_964423545.1 uncultured Anaerolineales bacterium
GGCCTGGGCGCCCGATCGCATGTGGCGCGAAGATGCCGATGCGGGCCAGGTGGGAGCCACCTGGACCGGCGAGTTTTTGCCGCTGACAGTCACGGAGCAGCGCTGGGCGCTCGGTCGACCGCGCGAGGGCGCGACCGACGGTCCCTCGCTGGCGCCGCGGCCGACAGTGCGGTTGGTGCGGGTCGGCTACGACCAGGTGACGCTGGAGATCCGATCTTCCATTCCATGGAGCATCCGTCTGCATCAGTTTCACCTGCCGGCCTGGCGCGCCTGGCTGGATGACCGGCCGCTCGGCACGCGGCCCACCGGCGAACTGGGACTGGTCACAGCCGATGTGCCGGCGGGCGGCGGCAATCTGACGTTTCGCTTCGGCCCGACGACTGAGTGGCTGTTCGCCGCTGCGCTTGCTGCGGGCGCCGCAGGGGTCTGGGCTGCACTGGCGTGGCGCGAGAGCCGGCGCGCCGGGGAGCGGAAACTGGCAGTGATGGCGGTTGTCCTGTTGCTGGCGGTGACGGTGCTCGGCCTGAACCGGCTGGGCGTGGGCCAACGAACCTGGACGCCGCGACCCGCCAGCGCCGTCGTGGGCGATGCAGCGCTCCTGCTGGGCTCTGATGCGGCGCCCGCGCGCAGCGCGGACGCGCTCGATGTAACGCTCTACTGGTTGGCATTGCGAGACATCGGTGCGGTCTACAAGACATTTGTGCACCTGGTGGGGACGGACGGTGCAGTGGTCGCCCAACACGACGGCGACCCGGCTGGCGGCTTCACTCCGACAAGTCGTTGGCGCGCCGGTGAGTTGATCGCTGACCGCCACCGCATCCCATTGCCACCGGACTCGCCGCCCGGGGTATACAGCCTGAAGGCCGGTATGTATCAGCCGGAGCCACTGCGCAATCTGCCGGTCGACCCGGCGACGGCAGACGGCCGCGTGGACCTGGGTCGCGTGTATCTGCCTGCGGAGGAGTGACACGATGGTTGTGATGGCGCAGCATTCGCGCAACAGTGGTTGGCCATCCCGTCGGGCCGCGCACGGCACAGACGACCGCGGGCGAAGCCAGGGGGCGTTGGGAACCTGCGTCTGATGATGACTACTATCAGGCGCCATCGAGCCGCCGTCTTGATCGTCTGTCTCTATCTGGCTCTCGGCGCCGTCTACAGCATTGCCAGTCCCTTGTTCGAGCCCAGTGACGAGCACAACCACTATCCGTTCGTCCAACGCCTGGCGACGGGCGGCGGTCTGCCTATCCAGCGCGCCGGCGAGAAGACGCTGTGGGGGCAGGAGGGCAGCCAGCCTCCGCTTTACTATGCTGTCACCGCATGGCTGACATCGTGGATCAACACAGACGACATGGCCGCGTTGCTCTATCGCAATCCGCACGACCAACGGGGCGTCCCGGGCACAACCGACAATGTCAACATGTACATTCACGCAGAGGAGTCGTTCCCCTGGCGCAACACCGCGCTGGCAGTTCATCTGATCCGGCTCTTCTCCGTGCTGCTGGGCGCTGGAACCATCCTCTGCACCTACACGATCGCAGCCTGGCTGTTTCCGAACCAGCCGGCCATTGCCTCAACGGCGATGGCGCTCAACGCGTTTCTTCCGATGTTCATCTTCATCAGCGCCTCAGTCAATAACGACAACCTGGTGATTTTCCTGTCGTCCCTGGCGCTGCTGCTGCTGCTGCGCATGATCAGGCGCGGGGCGAGCGCCTGGCAATTGGCCGGGGTGGGGGGAGTGATCGGCCTGGCTTGCCTGGCGAAGCTGAGCGCACTGGGGCTGCTGCCGCTGGCCTGCCTGGCGCTCGCGCTGCGGTCGTTCCGCGTCCATCGTGAGCAGGGGGATGATCACCGTCTTCTTCGCACGGCAGCGCGCTGGATCGGGAGCTGCACGCTGGTGATCGCGCCGGCGCTTCTCCTCGCCGGTTGGTGGTACGTGCGCAACGTACAGCTCTACGGCGACGTGTTGGGACTGGGGGCTATGGTTGCCATCGCCGGGGGAAGACCGCCGCTCAGCTCTCTGTCCGACTTGCTGGGCGAGTTTCGCGGGTTCCGCTACAGCTTCTGGGGCGTGCTGGGTGGGTTCAACGTGCTGCTCCGCCCCACCTGGGTCTACATGCTGCTGGATATCGCGTCGGTGCTGGCGCTGACCGGCCTGGCGGTGTGGGTATGGTGCAAGTGGCGGGGGCGTGCACAGGCGCCGTGGTCGGAGCTCGTGCTGCTGGCGGCATGGATCGGCATCGAGGCGGCGGCGCTGCTTCGATGGACCTCGACGACTCTGGCCTCGCAGGGACGGCTGATGTTCGCGGCGCTCTCCGCGATCTGCCTGTTCCTGGCCCTGGGCCTGGTCGGCTTGCTGCCGCCGCGCGGCCAGCGCGTCGCGGCATGGGGCGTGGGCGGACTGCTGTTTCTGCTGGCTGCCAGCACGCCCTTCGTGACGCTCCGTCCGGCCTACGCGCCTGCTCCGCTGCTGACGACTGCGGATGTGCCCGCTTCGGCAAAGCGGTTCGACGTGGACTATGGCGGCGTCATGCGATTGCTGGCGTTCGATGTGGGCCAGGAGCGCGTGCAACCCGGCGACCTGCTGCCGGTGACCCTCTACTGGCAGGCGCTGAAGCCCATGGCCGAGGACTTCAGCATCTACCTGCAGCTGTTCGGATGGCAGCAAGACCTGGGGCAGCGCGACAGCTATCCCGGTGGGGGCGCGCGGCCCACCAGCCGTCTGGAGCCCGGCCAGGTGGTGGCAGACACCTACTTCATTCCGGTGCGACCGGATGCCAGGGGTCCCGCGCCGGCCTGGCTTTCGGCCGGATTGTATCGGTTGAGTAGCCAGGAGAAGCTGCCTGCGACCGACGCGCAGGGCAAGCCGGTGATCTTCCCGATCCTGACAAAGCTTGCGCTCGACAGCCCCACGGCGACGCTGGCCGGCGCGCGCCCGATCGAGGCGGATCGGGAAGGCGTCAGTTTCGGAGGTCGCGTCCGGTTGGCCAGGTTCGATCTCGCGGCCGGCGAGCAGGCGGTGGTCTCGATACGAGCTGGTCAGGTGATGACGGTGACCCTCTACTGGCAGACCCTTGCGCCGATCGGCGCAGATTACAAGGCCTTTGTCCACCTGCGCGATGCGGCGGATCGTACGGTCGCCCAGGTCGATGCGCCGCCGCTGCAGGGCTTCTATCCGAGCTCCGCCTGGCAGCCAGGCGAGATACTCAACGACACACAGCAGATCGTGCTGCCCGCCGATCTGGCGCCGGGGCGGTATCGCATCGTCGCCGGATTGTACCATGCGCAAAGTGGGGAGCGCCTGGAGGTGTTCGACTCGGCCGGCAACCGTTCGGGCAACGAGGCGCTGATCGCTACCGTGCAGGCCGGCCCCTGACGTTGACGCGGCTCCCCCGGAGGTTGGCTGTGCCCCCCGGACGAGCCGCGCAGATGCCTCCCCTAGGGCGCAGGTGCGCCGATCTTGTTGATCAGGTCGATCATCGCCTCTTGGCTCACCGTGAGAAGACCGCGTTGTGGTCGGTCCAGGTCGGCGATCAGGAAGAGGACCGACGCGAAAACCAGGGCCATGAGGATCGATACGGGCCAGCTGTGCTCCCCTGTCAGCCCAAACTGATAACCCATTGCAGCCATAGTGAACATGGTCACGAGGTACAGGGTCAGCCAGATTATGTCAGGAATGCGGTTGCGACCGGCCGTGATGCGCGTCGCATCCAGATCGATGACCTCGTTCAGCGATTGGACCAATAGCCCAACCACAACCGACTCGGGGTTCTGCTGGGAAGCAGTGACCGCGCTTGCCCACAGCCGGTCATGCAAGGCGCTCGACCTTGTGGCAACTTCTGGCGACATGATCGACGTCACGCCGCCCTTCCGCAGCGCCGCGTACTCGCGCAGCAGGCTGCGGAGTTCGCTGCGCTGCGGCTCCGGCGCCAACTCCGCTCGCAGATAGGCGGTGCCGATCGCATTGGCTTCTTCCAGCACTAACTGTTTCCGAGTGTCGTAACGTGAGGCGGCCATCCCGAAGGTGAAGGCCAACAGGAAGGCCAACAGGCCGAGGGTTGCGCCCACCACCGCACCCACCGGCGCTTCCTTCTCATGCTGCGGGCGCAGGCGCATGGTGTTCCCTACACGCCAGCCAACCTCTGCTGAGACCAAGACGATCGCGGCGGTGATGACGTAGAGCGCCCAAAGGGGCAATGCTTCAATGAATCCAGCCATAGGTCGCCAACTGACTCCTCCCTCGTGCAACGAAGATCGCCCCCAGGTCGGTCAGCGCGTCCGGCTGTAGGTATAGTCCTCTCGTTCGCCGCCCCCTGCAAACAACTCACGCGGGAGCGGAGAGCGGGTCTTGTTCATCTCGCCGTGCGCGTCCAGCGCTGCCTGATCGGTCCAGAGTTCCAGCAGCACCAATCTGTCGGGGTGCACTGCGCTCCGAAAGATTTCGAACTGCTCGCACCCAGGCTCCTGCGCGACCTCGGCGCAGCGCGCTGCGAACGCGTGCGCGAGCTCGGCGCCCTTACCGGGCGCTGCCGTGAACGTGATGACCAAGCGAACTGCCATATACCCCCCTGTATCTTTTCGGGACGAAAGTGACCAGCGAGACCATACTACCCTGACTGCGTGTGGTTGGCAAGCCGTATGAGCTGGATGCAGCAGACGCTCGCCTCCCCAAGCTCCTTGCATCGTCGAGGTCGATCTATCGCGGCCACAGCTCAATCGGAGTCACCCTGATGACATCCAGCCCGAGCATCCCCTGTCCTGCATACTGCACCCGGAATTCCAGGTCCTCCAGCGGCTGGTCGGATTCGAACTCCAGGGCGAACGGCTGATAGCGATCGGGCGCCGAGAACTCCGTGTCCAGGACCTCACGCGAGGCGCGCGGATAGCCATCTCTGTGCGTGAAGACATCGATGGTCGCCACTCGCCGGGCGAGGTCGGTGCGATCCGTCTTGAGGATGAATTCGGCGCGATATTTGCCCGGCGGCAGATCGGTGTAAGGGCCGAAGACCAGTGCAGTCTTGCCGTCGGGCCGCAGCGACGCGGGCGTGGCAATGCGCGCCCCCTCGCGGCTGGCTGCTGGATCGAAGACGGCCGGCGCGTCGAGGTCGCTTCTCAGGTGCTCAGCCTCGTAGCGTGCCGAGTAGAGGGTGCGTATCGCCTCATCGTTGCGCGCGGTGTCCCCACCGCGTCGAAGCAGCATCACGCCGTCCTCCAGCCCGATCAGCCCGAACTGACCGCTCCGGATCGACGGCAGCATATCGCGGATTGCGCGCTCCCGCGCCTTCAGTCCTTCGTGCGGCCAGTAGTTGGCGGTTGGGTCGGTGTCGAGCAGCAGGTATTCGGCGTCAGCCACATCCGGGAAGAGATAGATGGTGCGGCGAGCCGTCAGGTGTGGGGCGATATCGCTCATCGTGCTGACAGCAGCTTCGCCCGGCGCCTGGCGCACGAAGCTCTCCACGACTGCCGCGTGGGGGTCGGGTCGCGGGAATGGCAGCCCGTGCACCGAGATGACGCGCCCGAATTGATAGCTCATGGCAAGGCCGGCGACGAGCAGGCTCGAGGTCAGGGCAATGATCTCAGGGGGGAAAGACCCGAATGAGGCGCCTGGCGCTTCTGCGACCTCGCGCGACCTGGCCGCAAAGCGCTGAGCGCCCAGGATCGCCAGGAAGAAGACGAACGGGATCAGGTGCGCTGAGTAGTGATACGTGATGTTGTACTGCGTGTGCGCCGAGGTCAGCAGCAGCACGGCCAGCGACGGCATCGCCGGCAGCCAGGCCAGAGCGGGCGCGAGCAGTGGCAGGCAGAGCACTGGAAGGAGAATCTGAACGAGGAAAATGAGCTTCTGCTGGTTGCCCAGGATACTGATGACGGTGTAGATCGGATTCGTGAAGAGGGTCCAGGCGACCCCGGCCGCGCCCTGGGCGCCTGGCGCTATCATCCCGCCGAAGCGCGTGTCGATCTGAGGTTGGCCGCCGAGGGAGGGCATCAGCCAGCCGGTCACGATGACGAAGTAGGCCACGCCGATCAACGCCAGCATCGCGCCGAGCCGGTGGCGACGCTTGCCCAGGAAAACATAGACGCCAATCGCCGCCACCGTCAGCGCAACCTCTTCTTTGACGCTAAGCGCCAGGCCAAGCGCTGCCAGAAACAACAGATCACGGCCGGCCTCCAGGAAGTAGAGCGCAAACAGGAGCAGGACGCACACCAGTGCAATCTGATGGAAGTCCTTCAGGTTGACGCCGTGCAGCGCGGGATAGAGCAGATAGCTTGCAGCGAACGCCACGGCCAGCAGCGAGCTGCGCGTCTTGTGCTGTGCGAGCAGGTAGGTGGGGATGGCCCCGGCTGCCAGGAACAGGCTCTGCACCACGAGCAGGGTGCGCGCATCCTGACGGAGGGCGTAGATTGGCGCCAGCAAATAGAGAATCGGCGAGAAGTGATCACCGATGTAGTTGATCGCGTACGGCCCATAGAGGGTCGTGCGCATTGCGCCGCCGTGCAGGATGTTGTAGATCGCCTGGTCATGGATGCCCAGGTCGAAGGCGTGGGTCATGAAGCTATTGTGCCTAGCCACGGAGAGCGCAGCCATGAAGAGCGCATAAACGGTGGCGAGCGCCAGCGTGATCATCAGGCCGGCGCGGGCAGAGTAGTGACGAGTGACGAGCGACGCGTGCTGACTGTCGAGTGATGCTTCGCGGAGAGGCGCCGGCACGTCCTCCGGCAGCATCAGGACGCTGCGCATGGCGAAATAGGTTAGAGCGGCAGCCGCTGCAGTGGCGCCGAAGACGACAAACGGTGCATCTTGCGCCAGTCCGGGGATGGCCACGATCGGCAGGAGAGGCAAAGGCGCGGCCAGGAAGATGAGCCGGGAGGCGCGATGCAGCGCTGCCTCCACAGTTCGCGGCCAGGAGCGTGCCAACGCCCAGCCCGCCAACAGCCACAACAGCAGTGCGGCGATCATGCCGCCTACCAGGAGCAGAGCCAGGCTGCGCCGCGCCTCGAACGGCAGTGCGTTCTTCCAGATATAGATAGGCAGAATGGCCGGATGCGTTATCTCCCAGAGGAACATGACCATGGCATAGCCGCCGACTGCGGCCAGGGCGGCATCGGTCCAGTGTTCCCTCTTGCGCAGGTAGGGCAGGATGGCCCGCAAGGACGGTCGTCGATCGTCTGGCATGTTGATCCTTCGGGAGTCTTGTAGTCGATTTCATCCCATCTGTCAAGCACTCGGCGCCAGCGCTCGGCGCCAACGGTCGGCGCAAGCGGTCTGTGGTATAATCCAGAACCGAAGGGCTTCCCCGAAGTCCGCTGAACAAGGAGTAGGCGTGATATCCGACCGGTTGCGGCGCCGCCGTGCGCGAATCGCCGACCTGCTGGCATTTCTGGGCTACTGGGCACTGACACTTATCTTCTATGCTCCGCTGCTGGTGGGCCTGCGCAGCTTCCCGCCGGGCGATTTCACGGATCACTTCCTACCCTTCAGCCTGTTTCAGCGCGCCGAGCTGTTGGCCGGCCGGCTGCCGCTCTGGAATCCTTACACGTTTTCAGGCCATCCGTTCCTCGCCGATGTGCAGGCTGCAGTCTTCTATCCGCTGAGCAACCTGGTTCTACTGCTGACCTTGCCGTGGAGTGATCCGGCGGCGCGGCTCTATTGGCTCCAGGTCGAGGCAATCATCCATATTGCACTTGCGGGCGGCTTCACTTATCTGCTGGCTCACGCGCTGACTCGTAACCGGCTGGCTGCCTTCCTGGCTGGCTGCACCTTCGCCTTTTCGGGCTACCTGACCGGCTATCCGCCGCTGCAGTTAGCCGTGCTGAGAACCGCGATCTGGCTGCCGCTGATCCTCTGGCTGTTGCGCCGTGCCGTTGAGCATCCTGAGCTCTGGCGTTGGTGGATCGCTGCTTCAGCGGCCTACGCAGTTGCGTTTCTGGCCGGTCACTCGCAAACCTTTCTCTTCGTCAGCTATGCGGTCGCTGGGTGGATCGGCGCTCTGCTCATCTCGGCGGGTCGGCCGCGCGCCCGCTACCTGGGGCGCGTGGCGGCGTTCTATGGCCTGTTCTTGGCTCTCAGCGCCGCGCAACTGGCGCCCAGCGTCGAGTTTGCCGGGCTGAGCGTTCGTGCTGATGTAGACTACGCCTTCGTCAGCGGCGGCTTTCCACTGCACGACACTTGGCAGCTGCTGCTCCCTGGCGTCACCTCCTCCTTCGCTTCGTTGCACGTCGGCTTGGCTCCGTTGGGGCTGGCATTCGTGGGCGCGGTGGCTGCAAGCGTGAGCATGGTGCGCGACGGACGACCGACGAGCGACGTCGCACGGCGGAGGATGGGCGATCGGCTGGCCGCGCTCTACTTTTTGGCGATGGCGCTGCTGGCGTTGCTGGTGAGCTACGGGAACCACGGGTTTCTGTATCCCGTCTTCTACCGGTGGGCGCCGGGGTGGGCGCTCTTCCGCGGCCAGGAACGCGCTGCCTATCTTGTGGCGTTCGGTTTGAGCATGCTGGCCGGATACGGCGCGGCAGCGCTCGGCGGGTTGTCTGTACGGCAACGCCGCGCGCTTGGCGTGGGCTATCCGGCGGTCGCCGCAGTGGGGTTGCTGGTTGCGACAGCTGCCCTATGGCCGTCCGTGGCTGTGGGAGCGAGCGAAGGCGTGCTATGGCGCGGACTGGCGGCCGGCGCGTTCACGCTTGTCGCATGGGGGGTCGTCCTGTGGCTCGATTTGTCTGAGTCGCGCCGGCTCTGGCTGTTGATCGCACTCACGGTCGCCGGCCTGCTTGCGGCGAATTCCACCGGCAACTTGGCGCCGCGTCGCGCCTATCCGCCTCTTGCGGCCCTTGCTCTGCGTGAAAACAGTCTCATGAGCGCCGGAAGCGCGCCCGGCAGGGTCCACAACGAGGATGTCCTGTTCGAGGACTACGGCATGCTGGTCGGCATCGAGGAGGCGTCGGGCAGCAGCCCGTTGCGCCTGGCGCGTTACCAGGCTCTCCTCTCCGATTTTCCGCGAGAGCGGCTGTGGCGGCTGGCGGGCGTCAAGTGGGTGCTTTCATCGCGGCCGGAATTGCACGTGCCGGTGGAGAGCCGGGCTCCAGTCGTCGCCGGCGATGTGTCCGGCACGCTCCACCGTCTGGCGGCGGATAACCCGCGGGCATGGGTGGTCCACACGCTGCTCACGATGGACGATGCGCAGGCGCTGCCCCTGTTGGGCGACAAACGCTTCGATCCGGAGCAGACTGCGGTGATCCCCCCGCCCGCGTCGCAGGGGCTGGAAGCAGGCGTGCTGGCGTCAGCAGGGCAGGATCGCGTGCGTTTGGAGCGGATCGCGCCGAATCGCCTGGCTGCGCATGTCCAGAGCGAGCACGGCGGGCTGCTGGTGGTGAGCGAGAACTGGATGCCTGGCTGGCGCGCGACCGTGGAGCGGGCAGGACCTGCTTCCCCACACGACATCCCGGTGGTGCGCGCTGATCTGACGTTTCTCGGCGTGCCGGTCGAGCCCGGCGAGAGCAGGGTCGAGCTGACCTATGCTCCTGACAGCGTGCGGTTCGGTCTGGCAGTCAGTGGGTTCGCGCTGCTGTTGCTGGGCGCGGCGGCCGTATGGCGGCGGGTGAGAGGCAGCGAACGGGGGGCCGCCGAGACAGCGGTGAGGGCCGAAGGTGGCGCCTGTCAGCTTGCCGGTCACCGGGCGTCGGCATTCAGCCGCCCGCGTCTGATGATGCTCTTGGTGCTGGCGTTAGCACTCATGCTGCGCGTGTTCCTGTTGGGCTACCAGGAGCTACGCGGCGATGAAGCGTTGGGGCGGCTCTTCACGCTCGAACCGTTCGCCGCGATCGTCGCTTCGACGATTACGCTGCGCGAGCCGCATCCAGTGGCCAGTTACTTCGTCGAGAAGGTGTGGCTCGATGCGGCGGGGCATAGCGAGTTCGCGCTGCGCTTTGCCAGCCTGTGGTTCGGCGTGTTGGCAGTGGCGCTGCTCTACCGCCTCGGTCGGAGGCTTGGTCTGGGATGGCCGGCTTCGATTATCGCCGCGGCGCTGCTTGCCATCAGCCCCTATGCTATCTGGCACAGCCAGGATGCGCGCATGTACAGCATGAGCCTGGCGCTGACGACCGCCAGCACGCTGCTGATGCTGGAAGCACTGGCGCGGGGGCGGTGGTTCAGCTGGCTCGGATACGTGGGGGTGACGTGGCTGGCGCTGCACACGCACTACTACGCCGCCTACGTCGTCATGGCGCAGAACGTCTTCGTCCTTGGCCGGGCGCTCTGGGCACCGCCTGAACGTGGGCGTCTACCGGCGTGGCTGGCGGCGCAGGCGGCGACGGCGCTGCTCTATCTGCCCTGGCTGCTGGCGGCACGCGCGACATTGACCGGCTATGGGGGCAACGGCGATTCACCCGCTTTCCTGGCGATGTGGGTGCGGTCGCTGAGCGTTTTTGCCGCCGGTGAGTCGACGCCTGGCGACCAACGGCCGCTGCTCGCACTGCTGGTCGTGCTCCTGCTGGCGTGCGGCGGAGCGCGGTTGGCGCTGGCCGGACCCGAAGCCCGCCGGACGCTCTGGCTGTTGGCGCTCTACCTGGTGCTGCCACTGCTGGCGACCTGGCTGGGCGCGCTGGCACGGCCCATCTTCAACGAACGTTACCTGGTGGCAGCCATTCCTGCGTTTTTCCTCCTCAGCGCGGCCGCGCTGTTTGGGCCGCCGGAGGGTCCGGCTTCCGGCCTGGGCGGAACCGACCCACATGAACGCTGGCGCGCCGGGCTGCGAGTCGTGGCAGCCGGGGCGCTGGCGTTGCTGATGGCGGCAATCGTCCTATCGCTCATCCGTCACTACGCCGATCCGGCGTACAGCAAGACGCGCGGCTGGCGCGTCGTGGCAGCGGTGATGGAACGCTATTCGGCTGCGTGGCCGCCCGACAAAGTGCGCGCGGTTCAGACCTTCCCCGACCCGACCTTGTGGTACTATTATCGTGGACCGGCCGAAGGACTGGTGCTGCCGCCGGCCGCAGACAGCGAGGAAGGCGCAGCCCGCGAGGTGGCCGCCCTGGTCGCGAAGGGTGTTCAGCGTGTCGTGATCGCGGCTCAGGAGAACCCGATCTGGGACGCGCGGGGCATTGCGCCGGCTTCGCTGCTGCGGGGCGGTTACGAGTTGCTTTCCGAGACGCCTGTGGGGGATTGGCAGGTGCAGGTGTATGGTCTGCCTCCGACGAGCTTGCCTTCGATCGATGTCTCCTTCGTCTCCATACCGGACCTGCCGGGCGTGCGTCTGACCGGGGCCCTGATTCCGGTCGAGTCGCTCCTGGCGGGAGACGTGCTGCCCGTGCACCTCCACTGGAGCGGTGATCCGGCCGCGCTGTCCGGCGCAGAGAAGATCACATTGCAGCTTCTGGATGCGGACGGCAAGCTCGTGGCGCAGACCGATCAGCCGCTCGCTGCGGCCCGGTTTGCCGAGCCGGTGACCGGCTATCGCATTAGCCTGCCGCGATCTCTGCCGTCCGGCGTCTACCGGCTCATCGTTGCTCTCTATGATCCATCCAAGCCGGGCGCGCCGCGCTGGCGAACGGCCTCTGGCGCCGATCATGCGGAGCTGGCAATACTCCCCACTGCGGATAGGACGATGTTGCGATGATTGCCATGCTGTCCGGTCACGTTGAGCATCTGCTGTGTCACCGGGACCGGCGCGTGTCGGCTGCGGCGCGCAGCCTGCTTCTGGTCGCTGGAGGGCTGCTGGCGGCCGCCATCGTGGCGATTCTCGGTCCGCTCTATGCGCTCGCAGGAGTGGCAGCTGCCATCACCGGGGTCCTGATGCTGCGTGACCTTCGATGGGGGCTGACGGTGCTGCTCGCGGTTGTTGGGCTGCTGCCGTTCGCCACACTTCCGTTCAAGATCGGCTTTACGCCGACCTTCCTCGATCTGGCGCTCCTGGCGCTCTTCTTTGTCTGGATCATGCGGGTTGCCACGCGCCGGCAGCGAGACCTGGTGAGCACCGACCTTGGCGCACCGGTGCTGCTGTTCCTTCTGTGGGTGCTGCTCGGATTTGCGAACGGTCTGCGTTACGGCCAACCAACCGTTACGACCCTCCGTAACTTTGCCGAACTCATTCTCGGTATCCTGGTCTTCTACTTGTTGGTGAACAACCTGAGGACCCAGGCGGATCTCGACCTGACGACGCGTTTGATCATCCTGGCAGGTGCAGGAGCGGCTGTCATTGCGATCATCTTCTATGTGCTTCCAGCCGCATCGACTGTGCGCGTGCTCGATGCGTTGGCGCGGCTTGGCTACCCCGGTGGCTTCGGCGCGCTCCGCTACATCGAGGACAGCAGCGAAAACCCGATGCGCGCCATCGGCACGATGGTGGATCCCAACGTCTTGGGCGGCTTCATGATCCTGGTTGGCGGGCTCACTGCGACACAGGTGGTCAGTGCGCAGCCGGTCTTGCGGCGTCGCTGGGTCGCGCTTTGCCTGGCGTTCCAACTGACGGCGCTGTATCTGACCTACAGTCGCGGATCGCTGGCCGGCCTGGCCGCGGGCGTGCTATTGATCGGACTGCTGCGCTATCGTAAGCTGCTGCTGGTGGCGCTGATCGGCGCCGGGTTGCTGCTGCTCCTGCCGCCGGCCGGCGCCTACGTAGCGCACCTCATCGAGGGGCTGCAACTCCAGGATCGTGCTACGCTGATGCGGCTCGGCGAGTACAAGGACGCATTCGCCCTGATCAGCCGCTATCCGCTGCTCGGCGTCGGTTTCTCCGGTTCGCCGGATGCGAACCTGTATGTCGGCGTCTCCAGCGTCTATCTGCTGATGGCGGAGGAGATGGGCCTGATCGGTGTGGCGGGGTTCTTGGTGTTGGCTGGCCTCTACCTCGGACATCTGTTTGTGGCCTGGCGCCCTATCCGCCGCGCCGACCCGCCTCGGCCGCGCAGCGAAGCGCTCTTGCTCGGGCTGGGTGCGGCGGTTGTAGGCGTGCTCGTCGGCGGTTTCTTCGACCATTACCTGTTCAATCTGGTCTATCCCCACATGTCGATGTTGTTCTGGGTGTATCTGGGGGTCGGGATGGTGGCGGTGCGCGTGAGTCGCGAGGGGGCCACACGGTGAACGGGCGCAGGATCGAGCGGCCAATCGGGTGCAAGTCGACGATCTTTTTTGACCTCGTTGAGAGGAAGTTGCCCGCCAGTTCAGCGCAAACTGAAGTTGTGTGCGCCGGTCGGGCTGTGGTATACTCGCGGCGCTGTGTGCGATATCCGATTGCAGTTCTTTCGAGGAGACCCCAATATGGAGCTTTCGACCGTCGACCTCAAGCGGTGCACGTTGTTCCGGCTGGCGGGGCGCATCGATGGCAGCGTGGCGTCGGAACTGGGCAGCCAGCTGCGTGCAGTCACCGACTCGGGACGCTACAAGATCGTTGTCAACATGAAGGATGTCACCTACGCCAGCAGCGCATGTCTGCGGGAGCTGATCGGCGCCTGGAAAACGTGTCGGCGCTGGAATCGGGGCGATCTGCGGCTTGCAGAGCTGAGTCCCAACGTCGACAAAGTGTTCGATCTGACCGGTCTCAAGAGCCAACTGCTGGTCTACGGCACGGAGGCTGAGGCGGTCGGCAGCTTTTGAGACCCGAAACCGGAAGCTGGACACGGGAACCTGCACAGATGACAGCCGCCGGGCGCCACGATCTCGCGTTCAGGTTCCTACCTGCGGTCCTCAGCCGGAGCCAGGCATGACCCCATTCCGACGCGAGCTCACCGTAGTCGGCACCAAGAAGGAACTGCCGCGCATCGGACGATTCGTCGAAGAAGCCTGCGTGGGGGCGAATATTGCTCCGGCCGCGCGCTTCGACTTGCAGATGGCGGTCGATGAGGCGTGCTGCAATGTGTTCGAGCACGCTTATGGTGGCTCTGCTGGAGAGATCGAGCTGCGCTTCGAAACGCGCGGCCAGGATGCCGTCATTACTCTCCACGATCGTGGCCGCGCCTTCAACCCCGAAAGCGTCCTTCCGCCTGACACGAGTCGACCCCTGGAAGAACGTCCCGTGGGCGGCCTGGGCCTGCACCTGATTCGCACGCTCATGGATCAGATATCCTTCAACTTCTCACCGGACGACGGCAACACCTTAGTGATGGAAAAATACGGGGTTGTGCCAGCAGGCTCCGAGAAGGGGCCGTCGGGGGAGATGTCCGTCTAGCTTACTGAGCAGCCCGAAACAGAATCCAGAGTGTACGTGCTGGACGGACAGGGAGATCGTGATGGAGCAGGCTGACGCCGGCGGGCGTCTCCCCGCCGATGAGTTGGCGGCCCTCGCTGAGATCGGCCGGGCCATCGCGGAGGCGCAACTCGCCGAAGATCAGTTGTGTGAACTGATCTTCACGCTGACGAGCCGAATTGCGCCGGTCGAGAGCTTCCAGATCGGCGTGTTTGACGGCGACTGCTTTCGCCTCAAGCTCTGGGTGAAGGACGGGCAGCGCCAGCCGCTCTCCTGTCTCGTCGTGTCCGACAACGAAGGCATTATCGGTCGGCTCCGTTCGACGCGCCGGCCGGTGTTGATGCAGGATGTTGATGCCGACCAGGCAGCTCTGCTGACCCGGTCGATCCATCCCGGCGAGCATCCACCCCGTTCGGCCATTTTCTTGCCACTCGTCGCAGTCGATACGGTGATCGGCGCGCTCTCGGTTCTGGGTTCCCGCACCCATGCATTCAGCGAAACCCACCTGCGCCTCCTGACGGTCCTCGCAAACCATGCTGCCGCGGCGCTCAACAACGCCCAGCTCTTCGAGAGCGGACAACGACGCCTGCGCGCGCTTCAGGCGGTCTCCGAGGTCAGCCGCAAGCTCGCCAGCATTCACGATCTGAACCCGTTGTTGGTCCAAGTCGTGGAGTTGATCCGGTCGCGCTTTGACTACTACCATGTCCAGGTTTTCCTGGTCGAACACGGCAGCGATCGGGCGCAGTTCAAGGCGAGCAGCGGCTGGGAGTTGAACGAGAAGTGGCAGCGCGAAGGACGCTCGATGCGCATCGGTGAAGAGGGCATCATCGGTTGGGTGGCGCAGCACGGTGAGCCACTGCTGGCGAACGACGTGGCCCAGGAGCCGCGCTACTGCCCCGATGATCCGCGCCTGTTGCCGGATACGCGGGCCGAGTTGGCGTTGCCTCTCTTGATGGAAGGGGAGGTCGTGGGCGTACTCGATGTGCAGAGCGTCGAAGCCGGCGCGTTCACGGACGATGATCTGTTCATCCTGAAGATGCTTGCCGACCAGGTGGCGGTGGCGGTCAACTCAGCGCGCGCCTTCGAGGCGCAGCGCGAGGAGGCCTGGATCACGACTGTGATGCTCCAGGTCGCTGAGGCCACCAGCCAGGCGGAGAGCGTCGAGGATGTCATCGACGCGGCGGTGCGCGTCACTGCCATGCTGGCCGGCGTTGCGTCGTGCACCATCTGGCTGTGGGATGACGAATACCAGGCGTTCCAATACGCTGCCAGCTACGGTCTGTGGCCGACAGAGGGCCTCGGGGCTGATCCGGCGATCGCGCTGCGCTTCTTCACGGGCGACTGGCCAGCGCTCGACCGACTGCGCGCTACCAGGGCTCCCACGGTGAGCGTTGCCGATGAGCTCGACATGCCGGAACTGCTGCGTCTGCTTTGCCCGGGCGGCTCGGTGGCGCTCCTGCCGATGCTCAACAAAGGAGCGGTATTCGGCGCGCTCGGCGTCAGCTTCGGGCGAGACGATGTAAGCCGGCCAAGTGGACACCGCCTGGCGATGCTGGGGGGCATCGCACATCAGGTGGCTGCGGCTGTCGACAACAGCCGGCTGGCTGCCGCCCGCGAGGAAGAGGCGTGGATTTCCACGATTCTGCTTCAGGTGGCCGAGGCGATCCGTCGCCTGCAGCCGGTGGAAATCACCTTGGAGCAGGTGGCGCGGCTTGCGCCGGCCGTTACGGGCGTCGACCGTTGTGCCGTGCTGCTGCGGCGCGACGACGGCGCCTTTCACGTGCGTACGGTCCATGCCTTGCGTGACGGATTGGCCGAGGCATACCATGACATGGTCATTCGACCGGAGGACTTGCCGCTGCTCGATGACGCCTGCCGATTGGGTCAACCGCTGGTGGTTGATGACGTGTGCAGCAGGCCGGAGCGCGTGCCGGAAGCGTGGCAGAACCGTTTCGGCAGTTGCACCATGCTGGTGGTGCCGCTCCTGGTAGCCGACGAGGTGATCGGCGCGCTGGTGGCCGATGATGTCGAGGCTCCCCGCATGTTCAGCGAACGCCGCGTTCGCATCCTGAGCGGCATCGCCAGCCAGGCGGCCGTCGCCATCGAAAACGCGCGTTTGCAGGCGCAGGAGGCCGAGCGGGCGCGTCTCTCGCGCGAGTTGGAGCTGGCGCGCGAAATCCAGCAAAGCCTGCTGCCCCAACATGCACCGGAGGTGGCGGGCTACCAGGTGGCGCATCGCTGGCAGGCAGCCCAGGAAGTTGGCGGCGACCTCATCGATTTTGTGCCGCTGAGTTCGGGCAGCGTGGGCATGGTGATCGCCGATGTCTCGGGCAAGGGAATTCCGGCGGCGCTGTACATGGTGTTCGCCCGCACGCTGCTGCGGGCAGTCGCGTTCAGCGGCCGCGAACCGGCTGCAATGCTGGTGCGCACGAATGAGTTGGTCGTGGCCGACAGCACGTCGGACTATTTCGTCACGGCCTACTATGCACTGCTGGATGCGCAGCGCCATACGCTGATCTATTCGAGCGCGGGTCACAACCTTGCACTGTACGTTCCTGCGGACGGCGCGGCGCCACGTCCGCTGACGACCCTTGGCGTACCGTTAGGCATCGTGACCGGGGCCGTGATCGAGCAGCAGGCGCTGGCGCTCGAGCCAGGGGACGTAGTCCTGTTCTACACGGATGGAGTCACCGAGGCGCTGAGCCTGGCGGGGGAGGAGTTCGGCGCAGAGCGCCTGGCGCTCCTGCTGCATACGCAACGCAGCGCGCCGGCGGAAACGATTGCCGATGCGATCGAGGCGGCCGTGCGGGACTTTGTCGGGGGCGCGGTTCAGCACGACGATTTCGCCTTGATCGTGGTGAAGCGGACGGAACCCGGAAGTGAGGCGCCGCAAGCCGGCAAAGGTGCGTGAAGCGCCGCTCAAGAATGAGTTGAAGGACCGTTCGAAGGCGTTCGACAGGAATCTGCCTGGGGAGGTCGAGATGTCCACACCTGCGTTGATCACGAAGCTGCATCGCCTGGGCCACGACACATTTCGGTTTGATGGCCCTCCCGTCATCTACATTGACCCGTGGAAGCTGCCGGCAGGCAGCCCCATGGCCGATCTGATCCTGGTGACACACGATCACTTCGACCATTGTTCGCCGGACGATGTACGGGAGCTCTGCAAGCCGGGCACAGTGGTGATTGCTGATCCGGCATCGGCAGCGAAGCTGCCTGGCGCCCAGGCTCTGCGGCCCGGCGAGAAGTGCACAACCGACGACGTGACCATTGAGGCAGTGGCGGCATATAACATCAACAAGTTCCGCAGCCCCGGCCAGCCGTTCCATCCCAGATCCGCTGGATACAACGGCTACATCGTGACCGTCGGCGGCGAGCGGTTGTATCACGCCGGCGACACGGATCACATTCCGGAGATGGCTGGCTATCGCTGTGACGTGGCGCTTCTACCCGTGTCTGGCACCTACGTGATGACCGCCGACGAGGCTGCAGCCGCGGCGGCGGTCCTCCGGCCGGCTGTCGCCGTGCCGATGCACTACGGCGACATCGTGGGTGGCGCAGCCGATGTGCAGCGGTTCCAGAAGCTGTGCCAGCAGGCCGGCATCGCGACGGTGGTCTTGTAGCGCGCTTGCAGCCAACGTCGACCTGCACGACACCGCAGCCGCTCCCGGCGGCCTGCAATACAACCGCCGGCGCGCATGAACGAGACAGACGCAGGAGTTGCGTCTCTTATGCCGCCAAGCCGCCGGTGGGCGGCGCGACCGAGGCGATCCTGCGAGGTCGGCGCCTCACGTGATCGCGAGCGAGAAAAAGACCCGGCTTCATGCGAAGCCGGGTCTTCCTCTGTCTGTCAGCCTATCGGCCTAGTACATGTCGGGGTTCGGGGCCGGAGCCGCCGGTTTTTCCTTCTCCGGGATGTCGGTGATCAGGCACTCGGTGGTCAGGATCATGGCTGCGATGGATGCAGCGTTCTCCAGACCGCCGCGCGTGACCTTAGCCGGATCGATGATCTGCTTGCTGACCATGTCGCCGTAGTTCTCGGACATCACGTCGAAGCCGACCTTCTTGTTCTTCTTGTTCTTCTGCTCGCGGCGGACATTCTCGACCACCACGGCGCCATCGTAGCCGGCATTCTCGGCCAGGGTCGCCATCGGCATGACGAGCGCCTTGCGCAGGATTCGGCAGCCGGTGAGCACATCGCCTTCGAGGTCCTTCTCGACGGCGTCGAGCGCCTCGGCAGCGTTCACGAGCGCCACGCCGCCGCCCGGCACGATGCCCTCTTCCACCGCGGCGCGGGTCGCGCTCAGTGCATCCTCGACGCGATGCTTCTTTTCCTTCAGCTCGGTCTCGGTGCCGGCGCCCACGCGGATGATGGCCACGCCGCCCGCCAGGCGGGCGAGACGCTCCTGCAGTTTTTCCTTATCGTAGTCGCTGGTCGTGTTCTCGATCTCGACGCGAATCTGCTCGATGCGGCCCTTGATCCCGACCGGTTCGCCCTTGCCGCCCACGATGGTGGTGTTGTCCTTGTCGGAGATGACCTTGTCGGCCTGGCCCAGGTCGCTGATCATCGTGGTCTCGAGCTTGCGGCCGAGCTCCTCGGTGATGACGGTGCCGCCGGTCAGTACAGCGATGTCCTGCAGCATGGCCTTGCGGCGGTCACCGAAGCCGGGGGCCTTGACGGCCAGGACGTTCAACATGCCGCGCAGCTTGTTCAGCACCAGGGTCGCCAGCGCCTCACCGTCCACATCCTCGGCGATGATCACAATCTCGCGGCGGCCAAGCTGCACCAGCTTTTCGAGCAGCGGCACGATGTCGGTGGCGGCGGAAATCTTCTTGTCGGTGATCAGTATGTAAGGGTTCGCCAGCTGGGCTTCCATCGCCTCGGGGCTGGTGATGAAGTACGGGCTGATGTAGCCGCGGTCGAACTCCATGCCCTCGACGTACTCGGTCTCGAACTGCAGACCCTTCGCCTCTTCAACCGTGATCACGCCGTCCTTACCGACCTTCTCCATAACCTCGGCGATCAGATTGCCGATTTCCTGGTCTTGGGCCGAGATAGCGGCCACCGCGGCGATCTCTTCTTTGGTGGAGATGGCGATCGCCTGGCCCTTGATATTCGCGGAGAGTGCGGCCACGCCCTTCTCGATCCCGCGCTTCAGGAGCATGGGGTTGGCGCCGGCGGCCACATTCTTCAGGCCTTCATTGACGATGGCTTGCGCCAGCACGGTGGCGGTGGTGGTGCCGTCGCCGGCGATGTCATTGGTCTTGGTCGCCGCTTCCTTGAGGAGCTGGGCGCCCATGTTCTGGAACGGATTCTCGAGCTCGATCTCCTTGGCCACGGTCACGCCGTCATGCGTGATGGTGGGCGCGCCCCACTTCTTGTCCAGGGCGACGTTGCGGCCCTTGGGCCCGAGAGTGGCCTTCACGGCCTCGGCCAGGATATCCACGCCGACCTTGAGGTCGCGGCGGGCTTCGTCGGAAAAGCGCAACTGCTTGGCTGCCATGGTCTTAAGACTCCTTCTTCAAGAGGTGGATGGTGTATTGGTTGTTTGACGGTGGACGATAGATAGAGACCAGCTTGCCCTACCGTCGGTCGTCGGTGGCCTATCGCCTTGTCGCCGTTAGGCCATCACGGCCAGAATGTCAGACTCGCGCAGGATCAACAGTTTCTTGCCGTCCAGCTTGATCTCGGTGCCGGAATACTTGGCGTACAGCACCTTGTCGCCGACTTTGACCTCCATCTCGACGCGCTTGCCCTTCTCGTCGGTGCGGCCGGGGCCGGCAGCGACGATCTTGCCTTGCTGGGGCTTCTCCTTGGCGGTTTCGGGCAGGATGATGCCACCGGCGGTGACTTCTTCCTGCTCGATCGGCTCGACAACGACACGATCAGCGAGTGGCTTGATGTTCATGGTCCAACAGCCTCCTAGGATTAAGGTGTGAACAGGTGTGATGTTGTTGTTAGCAGTCTCTCGACCGGACTGCTTAGCACTCTCAGCAACTGAGTGCTAACAGACGTGATTCTACTCAAGATGGGCAACGGCGTCAAATTCGAGGGGGAAGGTTATTGGGGTCGGCGCCGGAAGCGGGTCAACGAGGGTGGGATACTGGAAGCGAGCGCCCCAGGCCGACTTTCGGCGCTCACGGTCTAGCTTCGGGGCTTGCGCCCCGCGCGCTTTGCCGCCTGTTGCGTCTCGCTGCCGCGGTAGCTGGGCGCAGAGATGACGCAGATCGTGCAGCGTCCGGTGTCCAGCATGCGCGTGCGCAGGCGGGGATCGATTTGGTCGATCGGGTCGGAGGTGGTGATGATGGTCGGCAGTCGCGCGGCGTAGCGGTAGTTCAACAACTGGAACAGCTTCTCGCGCGCCCAGGGGGTTGCGCTCTCAGTGCCCAGGTCATCGAGCACCAACAGCGACGCGGAGCGCACTTGCTCGAACAGCTTGTCGAGCGTGGTGGTGCTGGTTGGGCTGAAGGTCGCACGCAGATGATCGAGCAGATCGGGCACGACGACAAACATGGGGATCGACCGGGCGGCATCGAGCTGATAGTTGGCGATTGCGGCGGCGAGATGGGTCTTTCCGCAGCCATACGCGCCGATGAGCACCAGCCAACCGGCAGGTTTGTCGGCGAAGGCGCGCGCCAGGCTTACAGCACGGCGAAGATTGTCGCGTTCGTCGGCCGCCAGCTCGCCGGTTCGCAGTCCGAAACTCTCAAACGTCTGCTCGCGGTGCAGCGAGAGGGTGCTCAGATGCGAACCGCTGCGTTCCGCGCCCGACTGGCGGAAGTCGGGCGCCAGTATCTCGTAGACCTGGCTCAGATCGGGGTCGACCAGGCGCGATGTGATGCGCGGATCAAGATCCTCCAGCCGTTGGTTGGTGGTGATGACGGTTGCCAGCCGGCTGTTGTAGCGATAGTTCAGAATCTGGAACAGCTTCTCCTGCGCCCAGGGCGTGCTGTTGTGTGCACCCAGATCATCCAGGATCAGCAGGGGCGCCTCGCGTATGGCTTCCAGCCGTTGATCGAATCCCGTTGCGCTGTTGGGCGCGAAAGCGGCGCGCAGATGATCGAGCAGGTCGGGTACGATCACGAACAGCACCGCATGGCCCAGCGCGACCCGGAAATTGGCGATCGCCGCGGCCAGATGAGTTTTGCCACAGCCGTAGCCGCCGATTAGCACCATCCAGCCCGATGGCTCATGGGCGAACGCCAGGCTGCGCTCGTAGGCTTCACGCAGGTTGAAGCGGAGTGTTTGCGGCAGTCCCACGCCATCCGGCAGGAAGCTGTCGAACGTGAAGCGACTCAGCGCGCCCAGGTTGCTGAGCATCTGGATCGATCGTGTACGCTCGGCGATGAGTCTGGCCTGTGTGCAGCGACAGGGCGCCGCCTTGCCGAAATCGGGGTGACCCACCGGCACATCGTACACCAGGAAACCGCGGCCCTTGCAGATGGGACAGATGTCGGAGTCCGGATGCCGGAGGGTGGATGAAGCAGCGGTGGCCACGCGACCTGTCTGGGACGAATGCTCCGGTCCGGGCGCCGCGCCCAGAAGATCTCCGATGTGTTTCATCCGTTCCTCCGCCACATCAGTGCTCGATCAGGTCTTCATAGCCCTCGGGCACATAGTACCGCTTGCGGGCTTCAGCATCTTCGGGTATCTCCGATCTGGCGCGACCGCGATCTTTGCCCTGGGCGCGCCAGCGTTCGAGGATGGCGTGCACATACCGCCAGCTGCGCTTGTTGGCTCCCACGGCTTCTCGAAACGCATCGGCGATCCAGTCGGCAGGGTAGTGCTTCTCGGCGTCGCGCAGCTCGTTGGCGATCATCGGCGTCAGCAGGCCGATGTTCTGCTCATAGAGCACGAAAATCGGCGGTCGTTCCACCTGCAGCTGGACGTCCTCCGCCACATCGGCCAGCAGATCGAGCTCACCTGCGCGCAGCCGCTCCACGACTTCGCGACCATTGGCGCTGTTGACCATATACCACGCTTCAATCGTATCGCCGCGCTGCACAGCCAGATGGAGCAGCGTGCCGCGCGCGACGGCGCGCTCCAGCGCATCGCGCAGGATGGCTTCGCCTGCGGCAGGCGAAGGGGCCAGCCCTGCCAGCAGGCGGTCGTCCGCCGCCAGCTCATCGAGACGTGCATATCGCAAAGCCCCCGCCTTTTTCCCGATCAGCCAGAAGAGATGCAGCGTCACCTTGAGCTCAGCCAGGTTATCGATCACCGGCAGCAGGTCGCTGAAGAAGAGGTTCGGGATCGGTGTGAGTGGCAGCTTGCCGGCGGGAAAGCCGGGAAAGCCCTGCATTGCATCGGTCATGCTGGTGTGTTCCCATCAAGACGAGCACCAAAGGACCAAAGAGCCACACGTCACCGAGGCGCGGCGCAGACGAGCGCCTTGCGGGAGTCGGCTCCAAACACTGTGTGCTCGACGCGTCCCGGCGGTTCCCATCTCATCCGCCGTAGTCCAACGGCTCCTTAGTCAATTCCAGGTCAGCAAAGCGGGTCAGCGTCTTGTCAAAGAATAGCGGGACCTTGTCGGTCGGGCCATTACGATGCTTTGCGACGATGATATCGGCGATGTTCTTGCGCTCGCTGTTCTCTTTGGTCATATCCTCACGGTAGATGAACATCACAATGTCCGCGTCCTGCTCGATCGCGCCCGACTCGCGCAGGTCGGAGAGCTGTGGGATGTGGTCGCTGCGCGATTCGACCGCACGAGAGAGCTGAGATAGCGCGATCAGCGGCACCTCAAGCTCGCGCGCCAGGCTCTTCAGCGAGCGCGAGATGTAACTGATCTCCTGAACGCGATTCTCGACCCGGGTTTCGCCGCGCATCAACTGAAGGTAGTCCACGATCACCATGTCCAGGCCGTGCTCGGCCTGGAGCCGTCGCGCTTTGGTGCGCAGCTCCAACGCCGAGATGGCAGGCGTATCGTCAATGAAGAGCAACGTCTCGGAGAGCACGCCTGCGGCCTCCATGAGCATCGGCCATTCATCGTCCCCGATCTCGCCGAGGCGCAGTTTCTGCTGGTTGATGCCGGTTTCGGACGAAAGCAGGCGCTGCACCAACTGCTCGCTGCTCATCTCCAGGCTGAAAAAGGCCACGCGCTGGCCGTAACGCTTGGCCGCATTCACGGCTATGTTGAGCGCCAGACTGGTCTTGCCCACGCCCGGTCTGGCCGCCAGGATGATCAAATCCGACTTCTGGAAGCCGCCCAGCAGCTTGTCCAGCTTGCTGAAGCCGGACGGCACGCCCAGCAGGTCGCCCTGGTGACGATGCAGGTAGTCCAGCCGATCGACGACGCCGTGCATGATCTGGCGCACCGGCATCAGATCGCGGCGGATGCGGCGCTCAGAGACATTGAAGATCAGTTGCTCGGCGCGGTCGACCACCTCATCGACATCCTCCGACTCTTCGTAGGCCAGTGCTGCGATCTGCCCGGCTGCGCTGATGAGCCGCCGCAACGTTGCAGTGCGCTCAACGATGTGGCTGTAATGCTCGACGTGGACCGCCGTGGGGACGGCGCTGATCAGCGAAGTGATATAGGAGGTGCCGCCGATCTGAGGCAATTGGTTGCGGCGCTCAAGCTCGTCGACCAGTGTGACGAAATCAGCCGGCTCGCGACGTTCGTGCAGGTCAAGAATCGCGCGATAGATCCAGCCGTTCTTCTCCCGATAGAAGTCATCCGACTCCAGGAACGAAGCCACCTTGATGATCGCGTCCGGATCGATCAGGAGCGAGCCGAGGACCGCTTCTTCAGCTTCGGGATTGGCCGGGATCGTTCTTTCGGGCGTGTTCATAGTCTCCTGCGGCGCCGAATCGGTGTCGGGTGCTGACGACAGAAACGCCGCCAGGCCAGCGGCAAGGCGGACGCTTCGGACAAGACGGTAGCCCCGCTAGGACAAGACGGTAGCCCCGCTACTGCTGAAGCCCCGACAGGTCGAGGCCCTCCAGGAAATCCCGAAAGGCTTCGGGCGCTTGCGCTTTGGGCCCGCTGTCGGTGGGCTGCGAGACCTCGCCGCTCTCCAAGTCGGGTTCGGGTGTGATGGCGCCCTGCGCCATGACCTCCTCCGACACGAACACCGGCACGCGTGAACGCACAGCCAGGGCAATGGCGTCGCTGGGTCGCGAGTCGATCTCCATGCGCTGACCGTTGAGCCGCAGGATGATCTGCGCGAAGAAGGTGTCGTTGCGCAGATCGGTGATCGCCACCCGCTCGACCTCGGCTCCCAGGTTCGCGATCACTGATTTGAGCAGGTCGTGGGTCAGAGGACGCTGCACCTCGACGCCCTGTAGCTCGATCGTGATTGCATCCGCCTCAAACGGGCCGATCCATATCGGCAGATAGCGCGACGCGTCCGTGTCCTTCAGCACGACGATCCGGTGCTGCGACATCAGGCTGACACGCACGCTATCAATCGTCACTTCAATCATACGTCCGGCCTCCTGTGAGCGGGCGCATGGACACCTTCCGGCTCACGGTCAGGAAGTGCTGGCTCTGTGTCCGCTGGCTGAACAGGCTGTTCAAGACCGGATGATTATAGCATAGCCCCGTAGTCGTCGCAAACCGCTGCAGAGCGCCAGGCAGAAAAGCTTGCCGGCCGCCTGAGTCGGCCCACTGTAGACCGGCGCCTGAATCGCCGAGCGCTCACCGGCGCTGATCAAGCGCCTTCCCGGCTCGGGCCATCGCGCTGCTGCCGGCCGACCGGCTCCAACGGGGTCGCTGCCCGCGCAATGCGATCCAGATAGCCGGCCAGCCAACCGGCCTCTGGATCGGCCCCGTAGCCTTCGACCATGAGTGCATGGCCCAGGCCGCGTCGCGTCGCGGGGTCGAGCGCGCCGGACCACGCCTGGCCCGGTAGCAGCATCAACTCGAAGTCGGGCTGCTCAGGTGGGGCCCAGGGCGGCCGTGGATAGGGCACGCCGGTGACCAGTGCGCCGTTCCGCTCGTAGAAGGCGACGCGGCGTGTGCGCAAGCTGCGGTCCGCGTCAGGCGGTGGACCGTCGGGGACTTCGATCTCAATCAGGACGCCGCGGCAGCCTGGCCTGCCGACCCGGTCAGCGATGGTCTCGCCGGCGGCCGCGACTGCCCTGAGCAACTGCGTGCCCGCGCCCCGACTGCGCCGTGCTGGATCGACCGCCAGGTACTTCAGATGCAACAGATTAGACTCGGACAGGTAGTCGCACAGCGCCATGCCGACTACGTCGGGGCCATCGAGCAGCGCGAGCGCGCGGCCCGCCCGGCTATCGCCTGCGCGTACGTGGGCGTAGTCCGGCAGCTTCGCCGCTGGCATTTCCCAGGGAAAACCAAAGGCCTCCAGGTAGATGGCGATGATGGCATCCATCTCTGCCGGGGCCAGCTCGGAGATATCGACGATCTCCACGGATCACTCCAACACGATCCGTCGCCGGAGCGTACCGCCGCGCTCCGCGATGGCGCACAGGGTCAGGACACCGCCTGCCGGTGCATGGATCAGCCACTCGGCTTTGCCGCGGTTGTCGGTGGGCGAAACGCCGTAGTAGGCAACATCCAGCTTGTTCGAGCGCCCTTGCAGATGGCCGATCTCCTGTTTCAGCTTGCCGCTCTTGAGCGTGGCGTCCCCCGGCAGTTCCAGCTCCAGCCGCACCGGGCGAACGGCTTTGATCTTCACCGCCTGGTTTGAGCCGTGAGTGGGGAGAAAGCCGCGATTCTCCACGACGGCCAGGAGGTGATACATGCCGTCGCCGAGCGGCGTCAGCTCGACGGCGCGCCAGGCGATGCGCGGCGCAAGTGCGGAGAATGCAATGGCGAACTCGGCCTGCGGCGCGATCTCGGCCTCCAACAGGTCAGGTGGCGGGTTGCGCCACGTGGTGAAGCTGTGCCAGCCGCCCAACTCAACCTGGCCTAACTGCGGATGAACGAACTCGCGCCACGGCAGCAGATCGGCCGGCGCGTGCCGGTTCACGAATTCCAGGATCTTGTAGTCGTCCTCGACGGGATGCTTGCGGCTCCATTCGATGAACTTCTTATCCTTCGCTTTGGTCTCGATCCCGGCCGCGGTCGGCAGGTCCCACAGCTCAACCGTGTAAGCAAAGACCCCCTTGTGTTCATAAAGCCAATCGTCGAAGACGCCGGTGATGACCTCTTTCGGGTGGTAGCGGAAGTGGTGATAGACGGAGACGCATGGGTAGCCCGTGAGCTGCGTACCGCGTTCGCCGATGGCCTCGAACACCCACAGGTCGTCGGTGTCCATCTGCTCGTCCGGCTTTGTGCCGTAAGGGCGCAGGATGGCGCGGCTGTAGGTGTGGAAGGTGAGCGCCCCGAAGACGTTGGGGTGATCAGTCATGAACTCGATCACGGCGCGGATCTCCGGTTCGGAGCCGGGATAATCGCCTGCGCCGCGCTGTTCCCCTTCCGGTCGCCAGTCTGCCGGGAAGTTGCGGTTGAAGTCGAGCCCCTCAAGGGCCGGCGCGACGGTGATGATGTGCCCGTCGTAGTTCTCGATCACGCCTTCTGCGAAAAGGCGATAATAGACGCCGCCTTCCTCGTCAGGTCCGCGTTTGATCATCAGCCGAGGATCGCGTTCAGATACCTTCCAGTCGCCGGTGGGGTCAACGATGCGCATCTGAACGATGCGCCCATCGCCGTCGATGTCGGCCGCGTGCAAGCCGTCCTGTTTGTCCTCGAAAGGATAAGGCCGCGTGCCGGAGCGGATGTACTTCGGTTGCTCGCTCAGAGCGAGCTCGGCGCCGTCAGGATTGAGCCGCGGCACCACGTAGACCACCTGCTCATCGAGGATGCGCGTGATCTTGGGATCGGCGCCATAGCCCGTGACCATGCGCTGGATGAAAAAGAGCGCCGCCATCGACGCCGTGACTTCGGTGGCATGGATGTTGGCATCGATCCAGAAAGCGGCCTTCTCGACGTCCGGGCCGGTGTCTCGGTTCGTCAGGATGACCAGCGGGATCTCGCGGCCCTCATGCGACCGGCCCAGGACGGCCAGTTGCATGATACCCGCATGCTGCTCGGCCAGCCACGCCAGCCGTTCAGTCAGTTCGGTGTAGGTGTAGTAGGTGTTGAAGGTGATTTCCATGAGTCCTCGATGCGATGGTCGATGGGATGTCTCGGACGGGTGCAACTGCGCTGACGCCGCGGACGAGATCCGCAATAGCGGATGAAGCACCCTCTCTTCCGTCTACCAGGGGAGTCGAATATGCTGCCAAGTGCCGGTAACCCCGCAGTAGAGAAGGAACAGAACAACTACAGCAAAGATCAAGAATCCTATGCTCATGAAGAGATTCGACAGAAAGGCGCCAAAGGCGTGGAGGGCTGCTACCAAGCTGGCGGCCGCATGGCTCAGGCAGAACCAGATCACCCACATCAGTGCGACCACGCCCGCGATGGCCAGAATCCAATGGCCAGTTTGTAGACAGAGATTCCCCACGCACTCCAGGCCCGGCATCATCTCCTCCGTCATGGAAAAGACACGTCTCGGTCATCCGGTTCAGGCGTGACGCTTGGCTGTCAACTTATATGGAGCATACCATACCATCCCGAGCTTCGCGTGGCAATCGGCGAAGCTCCCCGCCGCCTCGAATCAAGATGGAAGACCGATCCTCTGCCGGGCGACCCAGGCAGCGTCCATCCGGACAAGCCGGTTCTTCTTCAAGTTCTCGCGCATGAGCCACACGACATCCGGGTCGGAGCTGGCAAGCCATTTCTCCATCAACAGCGTGCCAGTGTCCGGCAGCGCGACGACGCCGACGCTCCAGCAGCAGGCGAGCCCCTGGCGCAGCGTCTTGAACGCGTCCGCCTTCCGGTCGACGGCTCGCCCGATGGAGGCAGTCATGTGGTCCAGGAGGTGCAGGACCGCGAGGACGTGACGGGAGGGCCCGCAGCGCAGCCCGCTGGACTTCGACCCTGTTCACGCCGCACCGCCGCCATCCACCGCACGGATCAGCGCCTCGCCGTGCTGCAACAGCAGCTTCGCGCGTTCCTCCGGAACCTCTTTCACCGCAAGATAACGCGCCAGCAGTTCAGCGGGCGTGAGCGCCTCCACCGAGACCGCGCCCAAACGTTGGCGCTCGGTCCGCTCGACGTCCTTCTGCAGCGCGGCGACGAAGTGCGCACCCTCCAGCGATCGCATGATCTCGCGTTCGACCAGCAGCGCCTACTGCTCCTGGCGCAGTGTGACGATCACTCGGACGACCGCTTCGCCGAGGTCGGATCGGGTCTGCACGGCGGCAGCGACTGCGGCGGTCGGATCGGCGGCATCGCGCACATCGGCGCGAACGGTGACGAACGACCGCGCCTGGCGCCGATAGCCGCGCACGAATTGCCACGACGTCGCACCCTCGCCGATCTCCGCCACCACAAACCCCTTCGGTTCATGTTCTTCTCCGAAGTCGATCCGCTCGATGCTGCCGGCGTAGAGTATGGGTGGCTGCCGGTCGCCGTTGAGGCTCTGGTGTCGGTGGATGTGACCCAACGCAACGTAGCGCCATGTCGGATCGGCCAGGACGGAGCGCGGCAAAGCGGCGTCGCGACCGACCATGATGTTCTGCTCGGAGCCGTGGCTGGCCTCGTTGACGCTGAAGTGGCCGACCAGGACCGCAGGGACATCGGGCGTCTGCCGCGCCTGGGCCGCAAGCGCCTGGAGGTTGTCGATCATGGCAGCCTGGAGCAGCCCGTCCAGCTCGCCCAAGCTCTTGCCCTGGATCTCTTCCCGGCTCACCAGCGCCGAGCGCAGTGGGTACGGCGCAGTAGCGACCTGGAGCGGCTGCCCGCGGCGGCACGTGAGGCGAAATACTTCTTCGCGGTTGCCGACCGTAATTTTCGGCACATCGAGCGTGCCGAAGATATCGATGCTGGTGGCGCGTCGCGCCACGGCGGGCAGGTCATGGTTGCCGACGAGCAGCACGACTGGGATGCCGGCATCGGCGATGCGCTTGATGCGGCGGGCGAACTCGCGCTGGAAGGTCGGATTCGGATCGCGCGTCTTATACGCGTCCCCCGCGAAGATGAAGACATCCACGCCCTGCTCGATTGCATAGTCGCCGATATCGCTCAGCCGGCGGAGGAAATCCATGACGCGGCCGTTGATCCCTGTCGCAGGATCGATCCGCCCGTAGTTTTCCATGCCGATGTGGATGTCGGCAGTGTGGAGGAGTCTGATGGACTGCATAGGAATCTCACGCAAAGGCGCCAAGACGCCCAGGCCTTCAAGAATCTGCGCCTCGGCGTCTTGGCATGAAAGCTGTTCGCAGCCTAATCGAAGCCTGCGAACTCCTTCGGCGGCCGCATGGTCTGGACGTTGTGTGCGAGACGGGCGTCGAGCTCGGCGACCTCGATGACGCCCATCGCCTTGTAGAAATCAGGATCGTAGCGCCGCGTCTGCACGACAACCGGCATCGGCACCGCATGCCCCAGGATGAGCGCCTGCTCGCGCGTGTCGAGCCGGGCCAGCACCTCACGCAGCGCCTCCCCACCGCTGACGCCCGAGAGCACGGCCTTGATGTCCTCGGGGTTATCCAGCAGCATCGTCACGCGTGTGCCGATCTGTGACATCACTTCCCCGTCGATGCCGCTCGGACGCTGGTCCACGATGAAGAGGGTCACGTTGTACTTGCGCAGCTCGCGCGCGATGGTGCCGAAGATCGTGTTGCCGGCGATGGCCGGATCGAGGAACTTGTGGGCCTCCTCGATGGTGATCACCAACGGTTTCGGCTCCGCGCCCGTTGCGCCGAACGCCCGTTCCTTCTTCTCGACGTACCGGCGGTGGATGCGTCGCGTCAGGAAGTTCGCCACCAGGATGTATGCGCCCAGGTCAGAGCCGAAGCGCCCGAACTCCAGCACGACGCTGGTGCCCGCTTCCAGGTACTTCATGATGCGCCCAACCGAATCATCAAGCGCCTTCGGCTTCAGGAAATCGTAGGTGCGCATCCGCTCGAAGCGGCGGCGCAGCGCGGCGAGTGTGTTCTGGCCCTGTCCCGTGTCATCGGCGAGAGCGCGCAGCCCCGAGATGTCCTTGCCGGTCTCGGGATCGAAGCCGCCGTAGCTGTCGACCCAGCGGTCATCCAACAGGTTCACCAGCCAGTCCGCCCCGAACTTGCGGTGCAACGCGTAGACCGCACCCACCTGCGGTTCCGAGAGGTTGAGGATGCCGGCCAGCATCTCGAGATCTTCCGGCACGACCTGATCGTAGCCGATGCTCACCGTGTAGTCGGGGTTGGAGCCGCGACGCCGCGACGATTCGTCGTCCAGCGTGAAGATGCTGACCCCACCGGGGAAGATCTGCTTCAGCCCCTTCACCTGACCGCTCAGCTCCTCGCTCGTGCCCGCCCAACCGTATTCGTTGTGCATGTCGAAGATCAGGTTGACCGCCACGTGTTGTTGGATCACCCCGGCCAGCAGCAGTCGCGAGAGGAACGTCTTGCCCGTGCCCGACTTGCCGAAGACGCCGCTCGACCGCTCGACCAACCGCTCCAGGTTCAGCGTGATCTTGACGTTCTCCATGTCCAGCGGTGCGCCGATATGGAAGAAATGGCTGCTCTTCCCGCCGACTGTGCGCTCCCCTTCCGGTCCGAAGACCTGATCGACCTCGGCCTGGCTGGCGGTGGCGACCGGCGTGAAGTGCTCTGGCACGGTCTTCACCGGCTTGACTTCGTCCTTGCCCTCTTCCATGAGCAGGAGGGGACTGAGGTGCACGGCGCCGAAGGTGGTCGTGCCCTGGTAAACGGCAGCCAGGAACGGATCGCTCACATCGGGCGGCTGCTTGGCGATCAACGGGTTGGTGCTGTCGAGCGCCACGTCGGTGATCATACAGAAGAAGCGGGCACGGCGGCCGCGTGCGACCACGTAGCGGCCCACGGCCAGGTCTTCGAGCGATACGTCGCGGTCGAGTTTGACCGCCAGTCCCTCGGAGAGGGAACCGCCGGTGACCACGCCGAGCCGATCGGCGCGCTCGCGCGCGGCAGTCAGGGCTGCGCGCTCCTCAGTGGCGGAGGTCAGAGAATCGAATTCGGCGTCTGGAGTAAGGTGGTCATTCATGAGAGCATTCCACAGATCGCAGAGAGTTGAGAGGAGGAACAGAGATGCCCACTGTAGGGCGGCCCCTTCTGGGCCCACACTCGCCATGGGCAGGTCCCCCATCCAAGGCAGTCACGCTCCTACGGACTTGCGCGCTGCACGCGCACATTGGTATACGCCAACCTGAATCCCGCGCGCTCGACGTTCCGCTGGGACGCGCTGCCCGGGTCGGTGTGGACGGCGATCAGATCACAGCCGGCGGCAACGGCGGCGTCCATGCGCGCCTGCATCAGCGCGGTCTGGACACCGCGACCACGATACGCAGATCGCGTGCTGGCGCCGAACAGCTCGGCGACGCCGTCGTAAATCGCTAGCGAACCTGCACCGGCCGGCTGTCCGTCGAGCCAGGCCAGCCAACAGCTCGCGTGCGCCAGGTGCGGATAGGCCGCCACGATGCTGTCGGGAGACGCCGCAGCATGCTCGCCTTCGAAGCCTCGAGAGACGGTCCGCACCCACAGATCGGCCTCGTCGGGCCGGATCGGACGCACAACGAGCCCGGCGTCCGACTTCGGGCTTGCGTTCGTGGTCGTCGTGGCCGGACGCGCCGGCTCCCGTATCCATGTGTGCATGAACATCCGAATGCGATAGCCGTGAGCACCCAGCAATTGGACCAGTGATTCGTCCGCGAGTGGACAAAGACTCACCTCGGGCGCAAGGCCGCGGCCGGCGTAGAACGCCTCCAACCGGGCCAGGTCCGTATCGGTCATGGGGCCATGCAACCCCAACCCGATGGCGCGGCTGAACGGATTGCCCGCACCTGCAAAGACTGCGCACCCCCCTGCGATCGGCTCCCAGGCAACGCCGATATCCGGCCGCAGGGTGCCCCGAGTGACGGCATAGTCAAGGTGTCGGTGCGTCTCCGCGGCTTCCAACCGCCGGGCCAGCATCAAATCGGCGAAGCGCACAACGTCCCCCCTTGGGCGGTGCAGGCGACCTGTCAGGATGTCCCCGTGTCCCCCACAAGGGCTTCACACTGGCCTGCCACCGGGGATCAAGCCTGGCGCTCGTTCAACTGCTGCAAGATCCCCTCCAGGCGGGTGAGATCCAGCGCCAGCAGCCTGGCCAGCTCGCGACCGGCCGCGATGAGGTAGCTTTGGCGCTGATCAGGCGGACGCGCCGCGGCGCTGTTGTGCAGCGCCTCGACGACCAGCGCATCGGCGGGCAGCGCAGCAGCAGCGAGCACCGTGCGCAGCCAGTCATGCCGCTCGGTGAAGCGGACCGTCTCGGCGGCGTTGCACGCGTAGATACGATCGAGAGTGCCGGGGGGCTGCGGCGGCAGCCGGTGACTCACGTTCTGTCCCTGGCCGACGCCGACGGTCAGCACTTCCACAACGACCGGCGCCTGGCGGCGCTGGCGCTGATCGGCGATGTACTCCTCATCCTCAACCCCGGCGGCGACGAGTTGGCGCACAAACGGGTCGTCCTCCACGACGATGTCGCCAACCAGCCCGTACAGCCGGCTGCTGTCAGGGTAGTCCGCCCGCACGAGCGCGCCGAACGGCGGCGTGGCTCGCGCTGCGAGCAGCTGTTGGCAGCCGATGGTGAAGCCGGTCGTGCTGGCTCGCAACACCCGGCCAATCATGGCGGTGGCTTCGTTCATGGTGCTCCTTGTACGCCTCAAGCAGGATCGCCGCGCATCAGCGTTTTTTGCCAGGCTTTGGCCGAGGTTTCGGGACGCAGGCCGTTGCGCAGCATGTGTTGCGTGACCATCGCCTCCAGATCGGTATGCTCGGCGGCGCCGACGACGGCCAGTTCGTGAGCGCGCGCCAGCACGTAAGGAAAACGGGTCAATTTGCAGTCCGCATAGACTGCCTGCTGCGCCAGATCGAGCGCTCCCGGGTCGGCCACGGCCCACTCCGGCGCCTCGATGCGCGCAATGATCGGCCGCCGGTCTTCTGGCCGCGCCACGTTCAGATAGAAAAAGACGATGCGATGTCCGGCGCGCTCATAGCGCGCGCTGACCTCAGAAGCCGGTGCAAACAGCCCAGTGCGCTCATTCGGCCCCAAGTCCTGGAAGAGCGCCTGGTCGGTCAGATAGAGGAAGTCGCCCTTGCGCAGCGCCACCCGATCGATCTGTTCGAGAGGCAGTCCCAGCAACTCCAAGATGCGCAGGATGTAGGCGCTGCTGGGGCGGTCGACATAGCCGAACGGCACGGCGCGTGCGCGGCGCAGGCGATCGAGCTGCCCGGTGAAGTGCTGAATCTCGCGAGCCGTTTCGCGATCGCTCACGCGTTTGGGCGTCCAAAGCAGCAGCGGCCCATCGGTCAGGGTGACGATGGGCCGGCTCAAATCGCCGCCCATGGCCTCGCGCTCGGCCACAGCCAGGTCCGCCAGCGCCTCGATCTCCCGGAGGTCGCGCTGGCCGTTGATGTATTCCGGATCGCGCAGCCGTCCAAGCTCATCAAAGAGGTCGGCGTCGCCGAAAAACACCTCGGGCCGGGTGGCGACGGCCGGCGCCTGGCCACTGCCCTGGCGCAGCACGATGCTGCCGGTGTTCAGCAGATAGTAGAGGGCGATGCCATGGCGGTCGGGGTAAATCTGGCTGCCATCGGCGGCAATCAGAGTGGCAGGCCGATGCGGGATGGCCGGCCGGCGCCGCTCGTTCAGCGATGCGCCGAGAGGCGCGGCGCCGCGGCGCCACTCATCGCTCTTGCTGGCCTCCGCAATCTTTGCACGTAATTCGTCCGTCACGTCGGCCTGGGTGCGCAACAGGTTTCGCGCCCGCTCGGCGCGTTCGTCATGGTCCCGGCGGCGTGCAGCAAGCTGTTGGCCCATCGCCTCAACCTGGCTGGTCAGCTTATTCAGCTCCAACGACATGCGCGTGCACCCCCCTCGCCATTTCTCTGAACGGAGTCAACAATCATTATAGCCTAAAGTAGCAGACCGGGCAAACGGTTGACAAAACGCGCGCGCTGACATACAATTGATTGAAGTACCAAGGATGATAGAGGGCGGACGGTAGAGACGTTCGGCACGCATCGTTCGTCGCTCATCACGCTCTACTCGCTGACTGCGAAGACGCCCTTCGCCGCCCGCCGTCCGTCAAGGAGCACATGCATGGGTGATCTACTCAGCACAACCGTTGCGCAATTCAGCAGTTCAGGTGGACGGCCGCAACCGCGAGCCGCGAACGTGCGCGCCATCGAGCCGGCCGCCGATCTGCCGGCTGCCGGGCGAGGCAACCTGTACATCCTGGTTGAGGTCACCGGCAGCGGCGGTGGCCATGCGGCGCTCTACCGACAGCTTCTGACTGCGGCTCAAACAGCCTATTACGAGGCAACCGGCAGTGTCTCGGCATCCCTGAGCCGGGCGGTGCGCGCTGCGCACGCCGCGCTGGTGCACGCCAATGAGGCGCTGTCGGAGGCCGGCTGGCGGGCCGGGATCAGTTGTGTTGTGTATCAGGGCAACGAACTGATCATTGCACAGGCCGGGCCCGCGCTCGTGATGGTGAGTCATCCCAAGACCATCGATCAGTATCCGGCGCGCTCAGGGCCGGCAGGCGCAGCGTTGGGCGGGCCAGACCGCCCCGAGGTGGAGCTGTATCGGACGACGGTCGAACCGGGAAGCCTGCTGCTGATGGCGCAGAGCGACTGGCTCAACAGCGTTCGCCCTGAGTCGCTGGCTGCAGTGGCCGGAGCCGAGAGTCCACGCCAGGCGCAAGAATACCTGGGACAACTGGCCGGCGCCGCCGAGTTGAGCGCACTGCTGATTGGCTTCAGCGTGCCGATTCCGGCAGTGAAGGATGACGTTTATCCGGTGGCCGCGCCCCCACCCGCCCGTGCGTCTGGGGTCGACACGCCGGCTATCGCAACCGCCGCTGCCGGTCCGGTCGCCCGGCCGTCGCCTGCGCCGGTCAAGCCGCCTCCAGCCAGCGCAGCCAGCAACGTGCCCGTCGAAACGCCGCCGCAAGCGACGCCAGCGCTGGCGTCCGACCTGGAGCCGGCGGTCGTGACCGATGAGCGAGGCCGGCGCAGCCCGTGGGGGCTGGTGCTGGCTCTGATCGTCATCCCTGTGGTCGTCATTGGCTTGGTGTTGGCGATGCTCTGGTTCCGCACCCAGAATGCCGAGGCTCAGTTCCAGCAGACATTAGCGGGCGCGCAGACCGCGGTCACGGAGGCGCAGGGTTTGACCGATGAAGGGCAGGCCCGGCTGCGTCTGAGCAGTGCTCACGATTTCCTGGAGAAGGCGCGTGCCCTGCGGCCCAATGATGCGCAGCTGGCCAAGGTGCAGGCCAGCTACAGCGAAATCATCGGCCGGATCAACCGGATCACGCCCCTCTACGGCCTCCTTGAACTGTGGCAGTTCCGGGAGAGCGGCAGGAAGCTGGATCGGATCCTGGTCGGCGGTGATTCGCTCTATGTGTTGGATCGCGGTCGCAGTGAGGTGCTGCGGTTCATCTTGTCGAAGCTCGGAGACAGCGCGACGCCGGCCCAGCCCACCGAGGTGATCCGCAAGGGGCAGGCTGTGGGTGATGCCGCAGTCAGTGACCTCGTCGACTCGGATTGGGTGGTCGCGTCGGGCAACCAGCGCAGCCGTCTGCTGGCGCTCGATTCTGCTGGTGGGCTGGTGGGTTACGATATCACCTGGGGCGCTGCGCGGCTCCCGCTCGCTGCCAAGGAGAAGCTCGGGCTGCCGCAGCTGGCGAAGAGCTTCGGCGGAAACCTGTACGTGGTCGACACCAAGAACGGCCAGATCTGGCGTTACCGGCCGGGCGACAAGGGGTTCGAGAACCCACCGGAACCGTACTTTGCTCCCAACACCAAGGTCGATCTGTCCGGCGTCCAATCGATGGATATCGACGGCCATGTGTGGCTGCTGTTCGCAGACGGACGGCTGCTCAAGTTTTTCGGCGGGGAGCAGAAGCCGTTCGAATTGAAGGCGTTGCCCGATCCGTTGAGCGCGCCGGCTGCAATTGCGGCCCAGGCCGATGGCGATCTGATCTACCTCGCGGATTCCGGCAACGGACGCATCCTGGAATTCACCAAGGACGGCCAGTTCCAGCGTCAGTTCCGGCCCGCCCAGGGCAACAGCTTGCAGGGCATTCGCGACCTGTACCTGGACGAAACGGGTGACAAGTTCTACATCGTGACCGCCGACAAGCTGTGGAAGGCGGATGTGCCCCGTGTGCCATCCTCGAACAAGGCGGCGCCGAGCAAATAGCACGGAACCTTCAGGCTGAGCGCGTCGTCTGTCGCAGCAAGACGACGCGTTTTTCGCGAGGATCACCGGCCGCCGCCGGTCCGTTTGGATTCTCGCTGCAAGAGGCATATAATCCATCGTTATGAGTGCAAAGAGAAGAAGTGCACCGCGGCCCGTGAGCTCGCGTTCGCCAATCATCTCCGGTCTGCTGCTCGGGTCTCTGTTCTGCCTGTTCATCGTAGCCTTTGTCTACGTTGCTTCGCTGTTCGTTTCGGTGGGACAGCGGGCTGTTGCCGAGGCGCCTGCGCAGGAGCCGCTGGCGCTCCCGCAACTCGTGCGTTCGGCGCCGGCCGCCGCACAGCCAGCCAGCGGCGCGCCGGCCGGCGCGCCGGCCATCCAGCCTTCCGCGAAACGGCCTCAGGAATCTGCGCCGACCCTGACTGGACGCCTCACGGTGCTGGTGATGGGTGTTGATAACCGCCCGGATGAGCCGGTCGCGCGCACTGACACGATCATGGTGTTGACGCTTAACCCCAAGACCGGTGCGGCTGGGATGCTCTCCATCCCGCGCGATCTCATGGTGCCCGTGCCCGCGCTGAACGACACCGTCAAGGTTAATACCGTGCACGTCTTCGGGGAGGTCAACAAGTTTCCGGGGGGTGGTCCTGAGTTGCTGAGGCAGACGATCTCCGAGCTGATTGGCTATCCGATCGACTACTACGTGCGTCTTAATTTCGACGGGTTCCGGCAGATCGTCGATTTGGTGGGCGGCATCGATATCGATGTGGCCAAGGATATCCGGGACGATCTCTATCCCGACGAAAACTACGGATATGATCCGCTCTTCATCCCGGCCGGGCACCATCACATGAACGGCGCGCTGGCGCTGAAATATGCCCGCACGCGCCACATCGATACCGACTATGGGCGGGCAGGCCGCCAACAGCAGGTGATCATGGCGCTGAAGGACAAGCTCACTCAGCCGGGGCAGTTGGCCGCCATCCTGCCGCGCATCCCCAGCCTCGCCCTTGCGTTGGGCAAGTCGGTGCAGACGGACATGCCGATCGACAAGGCCATTGCGTTGGCGCGCACCGTGGATCAGGTCGATCTCAAGAACCCTGCGCGAGTCGTCATCGATAACACACTGGGCAACGACCGGGCGGATGATCCCAAGTGGGGCTATGTGTTGCGGCCGGACATGAATAAGCTGCGGCCGGCGCTGGCGGCGGTGTTCGCGGATCTGCCTGCCGGCACGACGGCCGCCGACGCCGCCCGCCAGGCGGTCAAGAATGAAGGCGCCAGACTGGTGGTGCTGAATGGCACGCCGGAAGCCGGAGTCGGCGCAAGTGTGGCGGCGGCGCTCAGCGCCGACGGCTACAACGTGGTCAGCCTGGGAAATGCAGATCGCGGCGACTATGCCCAGAGCCATCTGGTCGTCTACGGCGGCAGCAAGCCCTCGACGCGTGAGGAGTTGGCGCGTCGATTCGGCGTTGTTCCGACCAACGTGAGGTGGGAGCCGCCTTCGGAAACGGCGGACCTGGCGCTGATTGTGGGGAAAGACCAGACGATTGCGAAGGTCACGCCCTGATCGATTGCTTCTGACCCCTGACCGTTTCGACACCGGCCCGTCAGGCCGGTGTTTTCATTGATCGGTATGACTAGCATCATTTCAGACATCCCATCTTCGTGATATCGTTTACGCGCAATCTACAAGCGGAGAAGAGCAGCCCTCTGTTCAGGCGTGTGGCCCAATGATGCGGCAGGAGGCTGGCTTTCCCACTCGGAGGGATGCTGTGGCGATAGCGGCCGATGCCAATGCGCGCGATGCCAATGCGCGCGATTTCAGCCCCGCCAAGCGCGCCATGCTGCTGGCAGCGCTCTACATCGCCCAGGAACAGCACGGCTGGCTCAATGCCCAGGCGATTGAGCGCGTCGCCCACCGCTTCAATCTGACGCCTGGCCAGGTCTATGCCACGGCCAGCTTCTACACGCTCTTCAAGTTGGCCCCCCAGGGTCGCTTCCGCATCCAGGTCTGCGAGGGACTTTCCTGCTATCTGGTTGGAGGCGCGGAGCCAGTGATCGAGCAAGTCAGCCGGCGACTTAACCTGCATCCCGGCGAGACGACCCCCGATGGACGGATCACCCTGGAGGTGGTTGAGTGCCTTGCTTCTTGCGGCACTGCGCCAGCCCTGCGAGTCAATGACGAGCTGTACGAGCATATGACGCCTGAGAAGATCGACGGTCTGTTAGCGGAGCTGAGTGCGAAGCGCGACGCGTGAAGCGGCGCTGTCGCGAGAACGTGCAACGGTGTTTGAGCCCATCCTGACCCGCAACATCGGTGTCGCGGACTCCGAAAGGATCGCCACGTATCTGGCGCGCGGGGGCTACGAGGCGACGCGGGCAGCGCTGACTCGCCATACACCAGCCGAACTGGTCGCCATGGTTAAGCGATCTGGGCTGCGCGGCCGGGGTGGGGCGGGCTTCCCGGCCGGGACCAAGTGGGGCTTCATGCCGACCGATCCGGCCATTCCGAAGATTCTGGCCGTCAACACCGATGAAGGGGAGCCAGGCACGTTCAAGGATCGGGCGCTCGTCGAGCGCGATCCGCACCAGGTGATCGAGGGGGTGATCATCGCCTCGTATGCCGTGGGCGCACGGAGGGCATACGTCTACATTCGCGGCGAGTTTTTCCTGGGGGTCAAGCGCTGGATCAAGGCCATCGCCGATGCCTATGAGCATGGCTTCCTGGGCAAGAACATCCTCGGCTCCGGCTTTGACCTTGACCTCTCCGTGCACCGTGGGGCGGGTGCGTATATTTGCGGCGAAGAGACCGCCATGCTCGAATCGCTGGAAGGGAAGCCGGGCAATCCGCGCCTGAAACCCCCCTACCCGGCGCAGCGCGGGCTGTTCGGTCTGCCCACGTTGGTGCACAATGTCGAGACGTTGGCCTGCATCCCGCATATCGTGCTGCGCGGGCCGGAGTGGTTCGCTGGCATCGGTGTGGCGCAGAGCACTGGACCGAAGATCTTCTGCGTCAGCGGGCATGTGGTGCGCCCTGGCAACTATGAGCTGCCGCTCGGCACGCCGCTCAGTGAGATCGTGTATGAGCATGCCGGCGGCGTGCGGAACGGACATAAGCTGAAGGCCGTGATCCCGGGCGGTGCGTCGACGCCGGTGCTGACCGCGGACCAGGTGGATACGCCGATGGCGTTTGAGACGCTGGCCGCGGTCGGTTCGGCGTTGGGCACGGGCGCGATCATCGTGATGGACGAGACGACCTGTATGGTTGAGGCGGCGCGCCGGCTGACCCGCTTCTTTGCGCACGAGTCATGCGGCCGGTGTGTGCCGTGCCGGATCGGGTCGCAGCGTCTGGTTGAGCTGCTGGATCGGATTGAGACCGGCCGGGGTGGAGCGGGCGACATCGACCGGGCGCGTGATCTGGCCGGCCATATCGACGGCGCGACCTTTTGTCCGATGGGCGCTGCGTTGGCGAAGCCGGCGCGCTCCACGATCGAGCGGTTTCGGGACGAGTATGAGCATCACGTGGCCCACAGGCGATGCGCAGTGAAGACGCCGGAGCGTTGACCGCGGTCGAACGGCGGCTGTCATTCATCGTCTGGGCTGTGAGCGGAGTTGATTCATGGCGAAGATTCTTATCGTCGACGATGATCCTGACTTTGTCAGCACCACGCGCATCGTGCTGGAACGCGCAGGACATCAGGTGATCCACGCATCCAGCGGGGATGCAGGGTACGAGGCCGCAAAGGTGGAGCAGCCTGATCTGATGGTGCTGGACGTGATCATGGACAGCGTACTGGATGGCGTCTCGACCAGCGAGCGCATGCACGACGATCCGGCGCTGCGCGAGGTGCCGATCATCATGGTCACTTCGATTGCCAACACCGACTATGCCGCGCTTTTTCCAACCGATGATTACATCCATATCAACGCATTCCTCAGCAAGCCGATCTCGCCGAACGATCTCATCCGCCAGGTGAATCGACTGCTGCCCAAGAGCTGACGAACCACTGTGGTTGTGAACCATGCGGCGCTTGCTCAGGGAGCTATTCTCAGCTCCATTCCAGCTTGTGCTGGTGATCTCGTTCTCGTTGGTGGCGGCGACGACGATTGCGGTCGGCACGTGGGTCATCTCGCGCACGATCCGCGATTACCTGGCCGAGGCGATGACCGAACGGGTGGATCGCGACATGCGCCTGGCCGAGTCCATGTACACCACGAAGCTGCGCGAGGTGGCGGGGATTGCTGACCGGCTGGCGCTTGATCCACGGGTGCGTGAGCAGCTTGGTCTGAGCCGGGGACAACCGGGCGCGGCGATTCCACTTGACGGCACAATCGCCGATGAGCTGGCGGCCCCGTTGTCGAGAGGCAATCATTTCGTGGCCATCCTCGATGGTGAGGGGCGCTCGCTCGCAGCCCGCACCCTGCCGACAGAGGGCGGCGTCTCGCGAGCGGCGGATGGCGGGGACTGGAGCGCACTGCCCGCGGTAAAGCAGGCGCTGCAAACGGGCCGAGCCAGCGCCGCCACCGAGGTGATTCCGCCGGAGCTGCTGGCCCATGCGGGATTGGCGGCTCAGGCCTGCATCGATATCCTGGATACGCCCAAGGCCAGCACGGTTCTGTGTGACCCCAGCGAAGGACGAGCCGGCCTGGCGCTCACAGCGGTGACGCCGGTGGTCGGTGATGGGGGGCGAGTGCTCGGCGCGACCCTGGCGTTTCACATGGTCAACAACGATTTCACGCTGGTCGATCAGATCAAGGCGGCGGCGGACATCGACACGGCCACGATCTTTCATGGCGACCTGCGCGTCTCGACCAATGTGCTGACCCCGGAAGGGGACCGGGCCATCGGCACGCGTATCTCGCAAGAGGTGAGCCAGATCGTGCTGGGCCAGGGCCGATCGTTCACAGGGCCGGCCTTCGTGGTGAACGAGAACTACATCACGCGCTATGATCCATTGCTGGATCACCAGGGGCGCGTGGTGGGCAGCTTGTATGTGGGCGTGCGGCAGTCGGTCTTTAACCGGTTGGTCAATACGTTCTATGAGCGGATCGTGCTGGTTGCGCTGGCGACCATCGTGGCCACCTTCCTCCTGGCCATCCCGGTGTCGCGGCGGATCACCCGTCCGCTGAAGGAGCTGCGCGAACTCGCCGGGGCCAATCGCCGGGTGGCGGCAGGTGACATGTCGGTGCGTGTGCCAGTGCGAGCGGGCGGCGATGTGGGGCAGCTTGCCGGATCGTTCAATATGATGCTCGATGAGCTCCAGGCGACGCACGACCAGCTTGTCCATTCGGAGAAGCTGGCATCCCTCGGGCAATTGGCGGCCGGCGTGGCGCACGAGCTCAACAACCCGTTGGCAACCGTGCTGCTCTATTCGGACATCCTGCTGCGCGAGTGCCCGCCGGAGGACCCGAAGCGCGCCGACCTGGAAATGATTGTTGCCGAGACCAAGCGCTGCAAGGGTATTGTGGGGGCGCTGCTGGATTTTGCCCGCCAGAACCAGGTGGACGCGCAGCCTACCGATCTGAACGCACTGATTCGCAACATGGCTGAGGTGCAGCAGAGGCAGGCGACCTATGCAGGGATCGCCGTTGTGACCGATCTCGATCCGAACCTGCCGAAGATCGAAGCAGACCCTGCTCAGTTGCAGGAAGTCCTCGTCAACCTGATGAGCAACGGCGTCGATGCCATGCCCGAGGGTGGGACGCTGACGTTGCGAACTCGGAACGGACCGATCGGCATGGTCACGATCGAGGTGGCGGACAGCGGGACAGGTATCCCGCCTGAGCATCTGAGCAAGCTGTTCACGCCGTTCTTCAGCACCAAACCGGTCGGGAAGGGCACCGGACTGGGGTTGGCGATCGTATACGGCATCGTTAAGATGCACCGCGGCCAGATCAATGTGAGAAGCCAGCCGGGCCAGGGCGCGACGTTCGCGATCCAACTGCCGATCATGCTTGCGAGCGGTCAGCCTTTTGGCATGCCGAGAGCGACGCCGCCGGTCCATACAGGTGCAGAGAAACTCATCGGGGGCATCGGCAAATAGGTGGAGCGAAGTTTTCGGGACGCAGACCAACCTCCGGCCGAATTGGGACGTGTATGAAGTTACAGAGCAAGTTCACGCTGGCTATTGTCGCGATTTTTTCTGTTGTTGCCGTCCTCATGGCGGCGCTGACGGTCTACGAGGTCAACACGCTGGTCATCGGCCTGGCGGAGAACCGGGTGCGCATCTACATGCGCGCGGCCTGGGAGATCCTGGATTCCAAGATCGGGCGGACGCGGGCAGCGCTGGATATTCTGGCGCGAGATCGGCCGGTCGTCGATGTGCTGGCTTACGGCGGCGTGCCTGAGCGACTGCGCCCCTTCCTGGAATCGGTGCGTCGCGACCAGAAGATGGATATCCTCAACGTTATGGGGCCGGACGGCAAGGTGGTGTTGCGCACACGCGCCCCTTACAACATCGGTGACGACCTGACGAGCGACCCGTTGGTCCGGCAGGTGCTGTCCACCAAGCAACCGGCGGCTGGCTACATCCTCATGAATCAGGAGCGGCTCGACGTGGAGGGCAGTGAGCTCGTCGAGCGAACCCTGGCGGTCGGCGGCGAGCCGCGCGGCATGTTCGCAGGGGTCGCGGTGCCGGTGATCGAAGATGGCAAGCTTGTCGGCGTGATCGAGATGGGCGGACTGATCAATGGCGCAACCGAGAAGGTGGACGCTATCCGCGACGCCGTCTTCGCCAACGAGATCTACAACGGCAAGCCGGTCGGCACGGCCACCATCTTTCTGGATGACTTGCGCATCTCGACCAATGTGTTGGATCAGACCGGGCGGCGCGCGGTGGGCACACGCGCGTCAAAAGAGGTGGCTGACAGCGTCCTGCGACAGGGGGTGCCGTGGACCGGCCCGGCCAGCGTGGTCGGCACGCCGTATCTCGCCCAATATGATCCGATTCGCGACCCTGACGGCAATATAATCGGCATGCTTTACGTCGGTGAGTTGGAGCAGAAGTACAGCGATCTACTGCGTCGTACGCTGTTCATGAATCTGGCTGTGATTCTGACTGGCATGGCGTTGGCCTTCCTGCTGATTTACTTCCTGGTGCGGAGCATCGTCCGGCCGATCCATGCGCTCTCCGAGGCAACGCAGCAGCTTGCCGCCGGCGACTTGGGCCACCGAGTGGATATCCGGCGCTCGGATGAGATCGGTGATCTGGCCCGCAACTTCGACCAGATGGGCGAGCGGCTGCAAGCGCAGCGTGACGAGCTGGAGCGCGACAAACGGCAGCTCACAGCGCTCAGCGAGCAGTTGCAGACGACCAATCGCAACTATATCGAGATGCTGGGCTTTGTGACTCACGAGCTGAAGAATCCGCTCACCTCGGCGATGATGGCGCTGTATACGGTCAAAGATGGCTACCTGGGCGAACTGAACGCCGGACAGCAGAAGAGCCTGGAGTCGGTGGCAAAGAGCCTGGACTATTTCCAGGATATGGTACGCAATTACCTCGATCTGTCGCGGCTGGAGCAGGGGCAGCTGGCCGTCAAGAAGCGCCAGATCGACCTGCAGGCTGCTGTCGTTGAGCCTGCGCTTGACGCGTTGGATCGGCAGCTCCAGGAGCGGCGCATGACGGTCGAGAATCGCCTGCCACAGAGCCTTGTGGTGGAGGCGGACCCTACACTGATGCGGATCGTCTACGACGACCTGCTCTCGAATGCCATCAAGTACGGCCGCGAGGGCGGCCATATCCTGTTAGAAGCTCAAGAGACGGATGATATGTTGACGCTGAGCGTGCGCAATGAGGGCGACGGCATCCCATCCGACAAGAAAGGTCAGCTCTTTCAGCGCTTCAGCCGCCTCGATTCCACACCTGCTGCATCCGGCAAGAAGGGAACGGGATTGGGCCTCTATATCTGCAAGGAGATCGTGGAGAAGCATGGCGGCCGCATTTGGGCCGATTCGAAGGTCGGGGAGTGGGCCAAGTTCAGCTTCACGCTGCCGAATGGGGTGGCCCGCTCCGCCTGATCAGCTCAAAGGGATACAAGGAGATCCTCTGATGTCCGAGAGACAACGCATACTTGTCGTCGATGATGACGTCCAGGTCGTGGACACTGTGGAGACCTTGCTCCAGAGCGTGGGCTATGAGACGATCCACGCTTATCGGACCGAAGCGGGGATGGAGCTGGCGCGGCAGAGCAAGCCGGATCTGATGCTGCTGGATGTGATGTTCTCCGGCCCGCCCGGCCCCGACGGCTTCGAGACGTCGCGCCTGATCCAGAGCGATCCTGCCCTGAAAGGGATTCCGATCATCATGCTGTCCGGTGTGAAGACGGTGATGGGACTGCAATACGACTTCACCCCGGACGACACCTGGCTGCCCATCAAGGCGTTCCTCGAGAAACCGCTGCGGCCCGATAGGCTGCTGCGGGAGATCGAGAAGGTGTTGGGGCCGCGCGAGAAGATGGGGTGATGGCAATCACGACGATCCATCGCCCCAAGTCATACGAGATGCATCTCGTTCGCGCCCCAATGTCGTTGTGGTGAGGCAGGGAAGCACATGGCCGAACGCGCGAAGATCCTGGTCATCGATGACGAATCCGGCATCCGGGAGGGGTGCCGGCGGGCGTTGTCGCCACAGGGCTATGCCGTTGAGGTGGCGGCCGACGCGACCGAGGGTCTGGACAGCCTGCGGGCCAACGGCTATGACTTAGTGCTGCTGGATGTGATGATGCCGGGCATCGGCGGGATTGAGCTGCTTGGCAGGATTCACGAGCACGATCCCGAGATTGTCTGCATCATTATCACCGGCTATGCCACGGTGGCGATGGCCGTCACCGCGATCAAGCAAGGCGCTTATGACTTCCTGACGAAACCGTTTGGGGTCGACGACCTGC
>CAYRFV010000009.1:0-43361 GCA_964423545.1 uncultured Anaerolineales bacterium
ATTGAAGGGGCGGCTTCTTAGCAGAGTCGCCCCTTTTGTGTGCGCCCCTCGATGCTGCTAGAACAGCGGCCCGAAGTCCGCCGTGAAGGCCTCCACGAGCCGCTGGGGCCAATCGCTTAACGGGGCCATCTTGCCGAAGAAGAAACGTAGCACTGGCGGCTCTTCCACGAAGCGCAGCCCACCGATCAGATCACGATGCTGGTGGAGCCATGCCAGGCGGTCGGCGGTGTATTCCACGTGCGACATCGTGTAGGTGCGTCGCGGCAGGGCGAGCCGGGCGAGCTCCAGGTCCGCGACAACGTCGTTGCCCTGCGCGTCCCGATCCGTGGAGACCGTGCCTCGTTCCATGCTGCGCACGCCCGAGGCCAGATAGATCGCGGCGGTCAGTGCGCCGGCCGGATAGTGCGACTGCGGGACGTGAGGCAGAAAGCGCTTGGCGTCCACGTGGCATGCCAGCCCGCCCGCCGGAGTCACCACAGGCACCCCCTTCTCCAGCAACCGGGCGACGAAATACTCCACGAACTCGGGAGTGGCGCCGGCCACGCTGGAATCGGTCATCTCCCGGATGCCCACCGCCATCGCCTCGACCTCCTTCGTGGACATGCCGCCATAGGTGGAGAAGCCCTCGTACACCGGCAGCCACGGCAGGAGCCGGTCGTACAGCTCCTTCTTGTTGGTGGCGATCATGCCGCCGCGCACCATCGTGCTCTTCCGACCGGAGAGGTAGAGGATATCGACGTAACGCATCATCTCGCGGAAGATATCGCCGATGGGCTTGTCGGCGTAGCCCGGCTCGCGCTGCCTTATGAAGTAGGCGTTTTCGGAGATGAGGCTGCCGTCGTAAACCAGCGGGATGCTGTGCCTGGCGGCCAGCTCTTTGACCCGGCGCAGATTATCCAGCGAGAACGGCTGGCCGCCGATCAGGTTGGTGGTCGCTTCCATGCGCACATAGGCGATCTTGTCGGCGCCGTACTGATCGATCGCGGACTGAAATCGGCTCAGATCCAGGTTGCCTTTGAACGGGTTGCGGCTCTGGGTGTTCAGCGCCTCGTCGCCGAAGATTTCCAGCACGGAGCCGCCCGCCAATTCGATATGTGCCTTGCTGGTCGTGAAGTGGTAGTTCATCAGCACGACGTCGCCCGGCTTGACGAAGGCCTTCGCCAACAGGTGCTCGGCGGCGCGACCCTGATGCACCGGCATCGTGTATTGGAAGCCAAGAACGTCCTGCACGCTCTCAGCCAGCCGGAAGAAGCTCTCCGATCCGGCGTAGGCGTCGTCGGCAACCATCATCGATGCAAGCTGGTTGTCGCTCATCGCGTTGGTGCCGCTGTCCGTGAGCATATCGAGGAAGATATCGCGCGTGCGCAGCAGGAAGGTGTTGTAGCCAGCAGCGTCGATCGCATTCAGTCGTTGGCTAGCTGTCGGCAAGCTGGTCTTCTGCACAATCTTGATCTTGTGCATTTCTACGGGGATAGTTTGACCGGTTGAGAGTTTGATGTTCACAAGAGCGTCCCTTTCGTGAAAATGGGGCCATTATCCTATGCCTCCCTGATTTTGGCAAAAGGTGGTTCTTTGAAGTCTCGCTCACGACAGGCCGGCTGCGCCCTGTGATATACTGCACCTTGTTATGGAACCTGAACCGAGCGTTACTCGACGTCTGCGACCGACAAGTTTGCTGCCTTTTGTCGCCTGGGGACTTCTGCTCTTCGTGCAGTTGATCAGCCCGGCGAATGCCTGGAGCTGGCTGTTGGTGGGCCTGAGCGTGCTGTTGGTGGTGAACTTCTATTGGGCTTACTCGCTTCGCAACAATGTGACGCTGACGCGCCGCGCCGTCGGGACATGGGTGGTGGCCGGTGATCTTCTGCGCGAGGATTTTGTGCTGATCAATGCTGGCCGGCTGCCGGTGCTCTGGGCGCGCGTGCGCGACGGCTCGGCTGTGCCAGGCTATCGCGCCGATCGCGTCGAGTCAGCTTCGAGCAGCGAGCAGCGCACCTGGGCTTATTCCGGGGAGTGTCAGCGCCGGGGGGTCTTCCGGCTGGGTCCAACCGACCTCATCATGGCCGATCCGTGCGGCTTCTTCGAGGTGACGCACCACTACGGCGCAACGACGACGCTCCTGGTCTACCCGCGCGCATCGTATCTGCCCGACCTGCAGATTCCCACAGGGAGGGCGCCGGGCCGCGCAACGATCTCGGAGCGAGCATCCGAGGAGACGGTAACGGTCGGCGGCCTCCGTCCATACTTGCCCGGTGACACCTTGCGCCACATCCACTGGCCTTCCACGGCCAGGCACGACCAACTGGTCGTGCGTGAGTTCGATCGCGAACCCACGGGTGACGTGTGGTTGGCTGTCGATTTGGACGCTGCCATCCAGGCTGGCCAGGGCGCCGAAGCAACGCAGGAGTATGCTGTGATCATGGCGGCGTCGCTTGCCGCGCAGTTTACGCGCGGCGGCGAGCGCAGGGCCGTCGGCCTGCTCCTGAACGGGCAGATGCCGGCCATGCTGCCGCCGGCGCGCGGCCAGGCGCAGCTTTGGCGCATCCTGCGAGCACTGGCCGAAGCGGAGCCTGGTCCCGGCCAATCGTTGGCAGAGCTTCTGACCACGGCTGGTGCAAGCCTGGGCAGCGGCCGGACCCTGGTAGTGATCACGCCGTCACAGGATCCAAGTTGGGTGGCCCCGCTCATGCCCCTCATGGCGCGCGGGAACGCACCGGCCGTGATTCTGGTAGATAGCGCTTCATTCGATCCACCGCGCGGTTCGGAGGAGGCGGTGTTGAATCTGCGCAGCCTGCTTGCCCGGCAGCGCATTCCGAGTCACCTGGTGGCGCAGGGCTTCCCATTCCAGCCGCTGGAGCGCATCCGCCGCCAGCGCCGTGAGTTGAAGACCCTGGGTGGCTTCGGCCGCGTGGTCGAAGTGCAAGTGGAAGAGGAAGTCTGATGGCCCGCGCCGTGGCTCAGGACCTCCTTGAAGAGACGCCGTTCGTCGGCCGCGTTGTGCGCCGCCTGAGACCGCGCGAGGGTTGGTTGGTGTTGGCGCTGGCTTGGCTCGGCGTGATCTCTCTCCCGGCGGCTGCCGCCGAGGGCCAGCTTCTGGCCGGCGTGGGCGTCACCCTCACGGTGAGCACGCTCGGTCTCCTGTGTGGCTGGTGGCTGGGTCGCGGGCGGTGGCGGGGGTTCATCGTTGCGCCCGTGGCGCTCCTGGCAGGTTCCATCGTCACCCTGATTTGGGGCGTCTATGTCCTCAATCCGTTGCCATCGCTCTGGCAGATCGGCCGCTGGGTAACCTGGGCCGGGTCATGCGGCGTGTGGCCCAGGTGCCAGGCTGCTGCGCCGCCCCTCAACGCGCTCGGAGAGCAGCTCACCCGGCTTGCCGACTTTGCGCAGCGGGTGGCCTGGTGGCTGGAAGGCGCAATTGGCGCGCAAGGCATCCCCGACAACCTGGTCATGGTGGGTTTCGCCGCGCTGATCGCCTGGTGCTTGGCGGCATGGGCTGGATGGTGGATCGTGCGGCGCGGCCGGCCATTCCTTGCCCTTTTCCCCACCGGCTTTCTGCTCCCGCAGCAGGTCTACAACGCCGACGCCGGTCAGATGTGGTTGCTTGCGTTTCTCGGCGCGCTGACCGGTCTGCTCGTCATCGGCCGCCTGGGCCGGATGATGCGTTCCTGGGATGACGAGGGAGTCGATTACTCGGCCGAGCTCCAACTGGATTACGCATTCACTGCGCTTGGACTGGTTGCCCTTGTGTTGGTGCTCGCACCGCTGCTGCCGAGCCTCTCGCCCCGGTCGATTTCGGAGGCGTTCTGGCGCATCTTCGAGGAGCCGTATCGGCATGTCGAGGAGCGCATGGCGCAGAGCTTCCCCGGCGTGGAGAGCCGGCGTTCGCTGGTGCCGCCGCTGGGCGTGGCGGCCGGCGGCCTCCCGCGCGCGCATCTTCTCGGCGGCCGGCCGGAACTGTCGCAGGAGATCGCGTTGCGAGTGCAAGTGCGCGGCGCAAAACCGGCCGAGCCGCTGTATTGGCGCGGGCAGACTTTCGCGCGTTATACCGGTCGTGGCTGGGGCGAGGACGTCACTGCCGCCGAGCGTTTTCCCAAGCCGCTCGATCTGGCGCCTGGCCAGTCGTGGATGCCGGATGTGCTGCCCCTGCGCCGGCCTGTCCTTGTCTCGGTGCGGGTGGAGGAGGCGACGCGTGCCGTCATGTACGCCGCAGGCGAACCGCTCTCCGCCGACCGGCCCTACCAGGCATCGCTTCGTGCACCGGGCGAGTTGATCGCTATCTCCTCAACGAGCATGCCGGCCCGCTACACGGTGCTCGGCGCAGTGGCGGATGTGAGCCCTGCGGCGTTGCGTGGGGCCGGCGTGCTTTACACGGACGAGATCGCCCGGACCTACCTGCAACTGCCCGACGATCTGCCGCCCGACCTGGCGGCTGCTGCGGTGGAGATTACGGCCGGCGCGGCGACTCCCTATGACAAGGCCCTGGCCATCGAGACCGCGCTGCGCCAGTTGCCCTACACCCTCGACGTGCCACCGCCGCCGAAGGATCGCGAGGTCGTTTCCTGGTTTCTGAACGATCTCGGAAAGGGATACTGCGACTACTTTGCCACCTCGATGGTCGTGTTGGCCCGGCTGAGCGACGTGCCTGCCCGGTTGGCAGTTGGCTACGGGCCGGGCAGCTATGATCCTCAGAAGGGCGAATACGTGGTGACGGAGATGGATGCCCATTCGTGGGCCGAGGTGTTTTTCCCGGGCTTCGGCTGGATCCCGTTTGAGCCGACCCCTTCCCGCCTCGCACCCGAACGGACATCGCTTGCTGCCGGGCCATCGGCAGTGAGCTCGCCCGACCTGGAATTCGCCAATCTCGACGTCAGCCTGGCCACCTTGCGCGAACTTGGTGAAGCGCAGGTGGCTGCAGAGGAGCGCAGCTTGTGGATGGGACGCCTCCTCGCCTTGCTGTGCCTCCTGATGGTGGTCGGAGAGCTTGCCGTGCTGCGGTGGCTGCTTGCAGAGCCGCGTGGGACCGGCATCGCTGAGGCGTATCGCCGTTTGGCGGGCTGGGGCGCGCGGTTGGGCAGACCCGTACGGCCAGGCGATACGCCCCGCGAGTATGCCGCGGCAGTGGCGCACGCAACGGAGGACGTCGTCGCCGGCGCGCGTCGAGGTCGAGAGCGGGTCCTGCAGGCCGGCGCACAGGTCCGGGCAGATGCCATGCCACTGGCTGAGCGCTATGAAGCGGCGCTCTATGCACCGCTGACGACGACGGCCCTCCAACCGGACACAGAGTCTCTGCGCTGGACGCCGCTGTGGGCGGCCCTGCGCCGGCTCTGGCTGGCGCGATGGTGGAGGTGAGCCGGCATTAGTTGCCGGGTTGCGGCGTCCTCTGCGGCGGCGCAAGATCGCTGTATCTGACGCCCATGTAGGCGCGTTCGGGGTCGTCGGGGTGCGCTCCGACGGTGACCCTGATCACCCGCGTGTTGCCTGCTCGCCACACGGTGAGCCTCACCGTGTCGCCGGGTTTGTACTGGGCAACCAGATCGGCCAGGCGGTGATTGGCGTCGATCGGCGTCCCTTCAACCTTCGTCACCACATCATTGCGACGCAGGTTGGCGGCCGCGGCGGGAGACCCTTCGACTACCTCCTGGATCAGCGCGCCGTTGGCCGGCGGGCTCTCTGGACCCGAGCTGGGCGCTTCCGGAGTGGCGGTCGGTGCAACGCCGGGGCGGCCGCCGCGCGGCGTTGGGGTCGGAGTGATACGCCCCGGCCTCGGGAGCGCGCTCGTGGGTCGGATGACCGGCGCAGTTTTCGGCGCTGTGGAACGGCCAATCAGATAGCCGCTCAGACCGCCGAGCATGGCGCCCAGGCACAGCCCGAGAAACAGGGCGATGATGCCTGTGATGACGGCGACAGTTGTCGTGGAGGTTCTTTTCTCTCCGTTCACGGCTTCTTCCTCCCGGATGTCTGCCAGGCAGAGCCCTGCACAGAAGCTTCTTCGATGATAGCACCCCGCTGCAAAAACGGCAAGGCAGGGAAGCCACCTGATGTGACCTCAGGCGCGATTCGGGTGTACAATGGTTGGGTTTCGGCATCGCGCCGCAAGAGGTGATCCCTTGTCGATCGCGGGTATCGGTTCCTTCGCAATGCGCCCAGAGATGCGCCGCATCGTGCGCGCCTGGTGGCCGTTGGCTGGCAGTTGGCTGCTGATGGCGGCGGAATTGCCGGCGCTCAGCGCCATCGTGGCGCGCCTGCCCGATCCATCCATCAACCTCGCGGCCTACGGCGGCGTGGTCTTTCCATTGGCCCTGATCATCGAGTCGCCGATCCTGATGCTGCTCTCGGCCTCGACGGCGCTCAGTAAAGACTGGGCATCCTATCGCAAGATCTGGCGCTTCATGATGGTCACGGGGGCCGTCATAACCGTGCTCCATGCGCTGATTGTGCTCACGCCGCTCTACTACGTGATTGTCCGAGAGGTTCTCGGCGCACCCGAGGCGATTGTTGAGCCTGCGCGCATCGGCTTGACGATTATGATCCCCTGGACCTGGGCGATAGCCTACCGCCGCTTTCACCAGGGTGTCCTGATCCGTTTCGGTCGCTCCAAAGCCGTGGGTGCAGGAACCGTTATGCGATTGGGCGCAAACGGCCTGGTGCTGTTGGGGGGCTACGCAACCGGGAAGCTGCCCGGGATAGTCGTGGCGACGTCAGCGGTGATTGCCGGAGTGATCACCGAGGCGGTCTTCGTAGGATGGGTGGTCCGACCTGTGCTGCGCGACGACGTCAGACCAGCGCCGCCCGTACAGCCGGTCCTTACCTGGAGGGCTTTCTTTGCTTTCTACATTCCGCTGGCTTTGACTTCGCTGATCAGCCTGCTGGCTCAGCCTATCGGCAGCGCGGGGCTCAGCCGCATGCCCGCTCCGATCGCCTCGCTGGCCGTCTGGCCAGTGGTTACGGGCCTGCTCTTCCTGATCCGGAGTCTGAGCTTTGCCCTCAACGAAGTGGTTGTGGCGCTGCTCGATGAACGCGGCATGGCGGCTCACTTGCGCCGGTTCACGGCTTTCCTGGCTGCTGTGACCACAGCGGTGCTGGTGCTCTTCGTCGTCACACCGCTCTCTGAGCTTTGGTTTGGGCGCATCTCTGCTCTGCCGCCCGGCCTGGCCGAGCTAGCGCGCAGCAGCTTATGGCTGGCGCTGCCTCTGCCAGCGCTCTCCGCCCTTCAAAGCTTGTACCAGGGCGCCATTGTCCACAGCCGGCGCACGCGTGGCATTACCGAGGCCGTCATCGTCTACCTGGTTGCCAACGTCATGTTGCTCTGGTTCGGTGTCGCCTGGGGCCAGGCCATCGGCCTCTACGTCGGTCTGGCAGCGTTCACGGTTAGCACTGCGGTGCAGACCGGCTGGCTGGGCTGGCGGAGCCGGCCGGCGCTGCGAGCCGTTGCGATCCGCGACGCGGCGTTGTCTGTTCGATAATCCCGAACCGCCCTATGGTCATCTCTCGCACTTGATGCCCGTTCGTGCACAGGATCTCAGCAGCTTATCTTTGCCTACTCAGATCTTAAGTAGTGGAATTCGGCGCTATGGGTCTTCCATGCACGTCGATTTCCTGGCGAAGCTGTTTCTGGTGCAACAGGAACGTCCCGAAGTGCAACGTGCCTTGATCGCCCGGCAGCATCAGACGTGCCAGGCCTGGTTGGCGCGACTCAGGCAGCATGCTGCGGACGCAACGCTGTCCTTCGATGCCATGTCGCGGCGCTGTTGGGCTGGCTGGATCGTGACGAGGACTGGCTCTCCCTCGTAGAAGGTCAGGGACGTGTCACACGGAGGGGCGTAGAGCCTGCGCGATCCTTGCATCCGTTACCGGAAGTGCGAAGTTCGGCAGCTCACCCACTGCTGCCCAGCTAACCGCCTCGCATCGGAGCGGCCGGGGCTCTCCCTCGATGATCCGGCACCGGTGTGCGTGCAGGGTGATCCTGAAGTGCGTGTAGGCGTGCCGGATGGTGGCGAGCGTCTCGCCCGGCGCAACATCCACCCCGATCTGTTCTCGCACCGTGCGCGCGATCCCGCTGAACAGCGCCTCGCTCGCATGCAAGAGGCCGCCCGGAAAGCCCCACAGTCCCCCCAGCAGCCCGACTGCCGGCCGCTGAATCAGTAGATAGCGACCCGCATCGTCCGAGATCACCGCGGCGGCGGCCTCATGGTGTGGCGCGGGCGGCCGCGGGCGCTTCACCGGACGTTCACCCTCCACGCCGCGACTGCGGGCCAGGCAAAGGCTTGCGATCGGGCACGATGGGCAATCGGGCCTGCCGGGCGTGCAGATGAGCGCGCCCAACTCCATCAACGCCTCGTTGAATTCACCGGCCGCGCCATCCGGCGCGACCGCCACTAACTCGGTGGCGAGCCGCCAGAGCCATCTCTCGGTGGTCGCATCGGCCGGATTCTCCGCAACATCGAAGACGCGACTGAGCACGCGGCGCACGTTGCCGTCGAGCACTGGCTCCGGCTGTCCGAACGCCAGGCTCAGGATGGCGCCGGCTGTGTAGCGGCCGATCCCCGGCAGCGCCAGCAACGCTCCTCGTTCCCCTGGAATCCTCCCCTCGTACCGCGCGACGAGCTCCTGCGCGGCGCGATGGAGATTGCGCGCCCGTGCGTAGTAGCCGAGCCCCGCCCACGTCTTCAGAACGTCATCCAGCGGAGCTGCAGCCAGGTGCGGCACGTCCGGGAAGCAAGCCATCCAGCGTTCGAAGTAGGGGACGACGGTGGCGACCTGCGTTTGCTGCAGCATCACCTCGGAGATCCACACCGCGTAGGGATCGCGGCGGCGACGCCACGGCAGATCGCGGCGGGCGACACGCATCCAGGCAAGTAGCCGCACTGTGATCGCGTGCGGCTCCGGTGAGGTCTCATCCGGCATGAGTCGAAGGGCGAGCTAGCGCGGCGCCAGGAACTGCACGAAGACCCAGATCAGCACCATTGCGCCGAGCATGATCCATGCCCAAATCGGCAGACCGAGGAAGATCGTGGGGGTGCGCTTCTTTTTTTCGACGGGTTTGGGCAGCTCCGCCTGGCAGCGCCAGCAGACGCGCTTGTCATCGGGATTCCAAGTACCGCATTTTGGGCAATCCATGCGAGGCACTCCTGTGAAAAATCAGGCAGCGCCATATTAGCACAAGCCGATGACCTGGGCAAGTGCGAAGTGGAGAAGTCTCGCGCTCGACGCCGAAGGGCGGTGCTGATCGACCTGCAAGCGATCTCGATCCGTGATCAGTTGCGGTCTGCCAGGGCTTCTGCTACAATGCGGCAGTATGGTCAGAAAAGGAGGTTGAATGAACCGCAATCCTGTAGGGATGTTGATGTCGGCATGCGCAATGGCTGCGCTTGCGTTGTCGCTGCTCGGAATCAGGACCGTGCCGGTGTTGGCCGAGGATGCCGCCTGGCAGGGCGAGTATTTCGCCAACCCGGATCTCATGGGAGGGCCGGTGTTGGTGCGCTCGGATTCGCAGATCGGCTTCGATTGGGGCGGTGGTTCCCCGGCGCCCAATGTCCCGCCGGACTTTTTCTCGGTTCGCTGGACTCGAAACGTCGACTTCGCCCAGGATAACTACCGGTTTTACGTGAATCACGATGACGGCGTGCGCGTATTCTTCGACGGTAACCTGATCATCGACCGCTGGGCAGATGGCGCGAATAGCAGTAGCGCCGAGATCGGCGTGTCGGGCGGCACGCATAATCTCCGGGTCGAGTATTTCGAGCGCACGGGCAACGCCTATATTCACTTCTGGTGGACATCTGCGTCGCCGCAGGTGGGCAACCTGGTTTCGTGCGTCTATCCGCCGCCGACCAGTTCGTGGCTGAAGGTGTATCAGCAGACGCCAAGCGGCGACTGGAATGACTTACGGCCGGAGGGCTACGGCGCCATGAGCCCCGATGGGTACCTGAAGATCGACGGCCTGCCCGTGGATCCGTTTTTCGGGCCGGCCGGCAACCCCTATCGCGTTGAGCTATGGGAAGCCGGCTCGATGGTCGCGGCAGTAGGCAACACAGTCGGTGAGCCGCCGTTTCTCCTGCTGCCGAACACCGACAACTATACCCCGTGGCAGTGCGGCAACATGCCCAACCCTTGAGGCCTGCTGCAGGCCGCTCGGAGCTGGACGCTGGTTACAGCAGCGTCCAGCTCCGGCCCGTTTCGGATCAACCTCTTGGCGGCGGCACCCCGAGCAACTCGTAGTCAAACCGGCCGTCCCGCATGATCGTTTCTCCATCGATCTCGATTGTGCAGCGAGCCGGGATCAGGTCGATGTGCACTGGCGACTGCCACTGCGCACCGGTCTCCGATGGATAGGGGCTGCCGAATGCGACGTGGACGCCGGGGAACTTCTCGTCCTGCAACAGATTTCCGCTCAGCCGCTTCAGACTCACGTTGGTGCCGATGGCGAATTCGCCCACGCGGCGCGCGTTCTCCGCGGCATCCAGATAGCTGATCAGGTCAGCCGCCAGGGTCGCATCGGCTGAGTGCACCGCGACCGCCAATCCTCCGGCGATCTGCACCGTCACCGGCGCCTTGAGGATGCCGTAGCGTTCGCTGAAATAGTCGCCGACCACGTGAGCGACCATGATCCCGTCGACGCTTTTCGGACAGCTGAACGTCTCGCCCTCAGGCAGGTTGCCCCACTGGCCTGCACGATGATAGAGGCCGGTGCATGACACCCAGCGGAGCGCTGGATCGAATACGGCGGTCAGGTCGGTCCCGTCGGCCGTGGTGACGTGCACCCGCTCGGCCAGGCGTGCCATATCATACACGGCCGTCGTCACCGACGCGACAGTCCGATAGTCGGTCCGCATGCCCTCCATCATCAGCGCCGGGGTGACGCCCGGCATATGCGCGTGCCGTACGTTGAGATCGTTGAGCAGGAAGACGCGCAATCCGGTGCGGAAAGTCACCTCGCCGGGCTGCGTCGAAGCGGCATAGAACGTGACGGTCGGCCGGAACTTGAGCAGCTCCTGGCGAAGATCCTCCGGCAGCGCCTTCATCGGCCGCTCACCATACTGCTCGAGGTCGTGCAGCAGGACCTCGCCTCCGGCCTCTGACGCTTCTTCGCTGAGCAGGCGGCCGATGCCGTGGGTGGCCTTGTCCGTCAGGATGAAGACGCGATCCGCTGAAGAGATCCCCATGCAGGTGCGCGCCGCAACTCGCGCGCCCACGCGCATAGCCTCCAACTGGTTGAAGGTCAGATGAGCAGCATCAGTTGGCATGACAGCCTCCCAGGTAGTGTTACGCTGCCAGTCTACCAGCTTAGCGCCGTTCTGACAACTCTCCGACCACTTCACCGATCATCGACCACGGGCCGGCCCAGGTGACCCGCACCTGTGCCATCCTGCCGCGCCAATCTGCATCGTCTGCGAAGAAGACGAGCTTGTTGGTGCGTGTGCGGCCGCGCCAGCGTCCCTTTTTGTGCAGCTCTTCGACCAGCACCTCGACCGTTGTCCCGAGGGCTTGCCGGTTGATCTCGCCGACGATCTGTTCCTGGAGCGCGTCGAGCGCATCCCAGCGGCGTTTCTTCTCCTCGGGCGGCACATCATCGGTCATACGCCGTGCGCTGACCGTACCGGGCCGCGGCGAGTACATCGCCAGGTGCGCCTTGTCCAGCTTGAGCTCGGCCAGGAGCTCGTAGGTGCGCTGGAACTGCTCTGCGGTTTCACCGGGGAAGCCCACGATGATGTCGGTGTGAACCGCCGCAACGGGAATGGCCTGCCGAATGCGGCCGACGAGCCGGCGATAGTCATCGCAGGTGTAGCCGCGCTTCATGGCGGCCAGCACGGCATCGTCGCCTGCCTGCACTGGCGCCTCGATCTGCTCGCAGACCTTCGGCAGTTCTGCCACGGCTGCCAGAATGCGATCGGTCAGATAGTTGGGGTGGCTGGTGAGAAAACGGATGCGCCATAAGCCGTCGATGCTGTGCACCGCGGCCAGCAGGTCGGCCAGATCGGGTCGCTGATCCGGGAAGTCCTTGCCGTAGCGATCGACGATCTGTCCCAGGAGCGTCACCTCGCGCACGCCCTGGGCCACCAGGCCTTCCACCTCCGTCACGATCTCCTCCAGCGGTCGGCTGCGCTCGACGCCTCGCCGGAACGGGATGATGCAGAAGGTGCAGGCGTGCGAACAGCCGTAGACGATGGGCACGTTAGCGGTCACTGGTGCGTGACCCTGAAGCGAGACGTGGCGGATGCTTTGGAGGATTGTGGTTCGCGGTGTGCGGCTGGCGAACTCGCTCGCTTCGGGGCTGTGGGCCTGCCGCAGGCTGGAATCCGAGTTCGCCACTTCGAATTCATCCACCAGTCCGATCGCAGCGGCTTCCGGGCTGCCGTAATCCTGAAACAGATGGCGCGCCTCCGTCTCGTCGTCGACCAGCCCCCTGGCCTCCTGCTCGATCGCATCGCCCGTCAGGTGACCGACCAGCGGCCCCGGCTCGGAGGGAGGCATGAATACATCAACGAAAGGGAAGCGCCGGCGCAGCGCCGCGTTCGGTCTGAAGCCGACCATGCAGCCCATCAATGCGATGGTCCGTCCGGGGTCGCGTTCCTTCAGCGGCTTGAGGGACCAGAGATGACCGACCGCACGATCCTCGGCGCTCTGACGGACGACGCATGTGTTGAGCACGATGACATCGGCGTTCTTGGGATCGTCGGTCGGCGCGTAGCCCAGCGCGTCCAGCTCGGCCGCCACGCGTCCGGAATCGGCCTCATTCATCTGGCAGCCGATGGTCCAGATGTGGTATCGCTTGGTTCTTATCACACTCCACCCTGACTCATGGTTTCCACTGGCGCACACGATCTTATCACAGGTCTGGCGCCCTGCGCCAGATGCGGTCTGGCGTCACGACGCGTGCTGGCCTCGCAGCGCACTGCCGTTCGGGCGTCGCACCTGGTTCGTGGCCGTATCCCCTGGATCTCGTCACATAGAGGGCCAGTGGCGCGCCTGACTCAAATGGGCTCGATATCCCCAGCGAGATCCTCGACATACCGCTCCGAGAAATGCACGGTCGACCAGCGGTCCGGAAGGTGCGTGTCGTAGACCCCGTGGCTGTTCAGCGCCCACGCCGGGTGCGGCTGGATTTCGACGCCTCCGGCCAGAAGCTTCTCGAACCGGCCAAAGAACATGCGCCATGTATCGCCGTCGCGGGGCGGCAGCGAGCGCCCGTCCGCCAGCCATGCCATCCCTGCCCAGGGGAAGGCGATCTCCACGGACCATCCCCGGTCGATGTTCTCCGGGTCGTTGATTCGGCCGTCCACTTGCACCGCCGATCGCAAGCCCGGGAAATCCCAGTCGAGAAACGCCCAGCGCAACCCGCGCGGATGGGTGCCCCACCAGAAGCTTTCAGGCCGGCGATCATAGTCACCACCGAACGTGACCGCCTTGCGCGCCAGCAGATCGAACTCCGCCACATCGAAGCGGCTGCCGCGCGTGTAGGCATCGCGCCAGATGAAGAGGATCTCGTAAATGGTGTTCAGCGCGTTGATCTCGAACTCGTAGTAGCAGTCGCCGCCGTCGATGAACACCTCGACGTCATTCTCCTGGAAGATGATCGCATCGCGCTCGGTGTGGTGTGCCTCGACGAACGGCTCCTCGATCCAGAAACCGACGTAGAAATTGGCGTCGTCCCACAGCGTGGCGACGCGCGTGTCGAAGAGGCCGGGCGCGCCCGACGCCATGTCCACGAAACGCGGCGACTTGGGCGCCTTTCGCCAGGCTTCTTCGTCGAGAAGGCCGTCCATGCGGATCGTGCCCCGCGTGCGGTGGCAGGTGATGTGAGCGACCTCCGCCTCAGTCCAAGGCCTTGCCATGTTCATGCGCCCCTCCGGTCTGCATCGTACCATAACCCTAGCTCCGAGAGCGCCGGGCAGGCCGCCGCGTCGGTGATACGCAGGCGGACGCGTGCCGTTTCGATGTCCGCAGTGCGCAGCAGGCGCCGTGCACCGATCGACGTCCCGCTGCCGACCTCCTGCCAACGCCCGTCCACCTGTGCATCCACCCCAAACGCCGCCACGCGCTGTCCCAGAGGAAGATGCTCGCGCAATCCGACAACGTTGAAGTGCACCGGTTCACGAAACACCAGGACGACCTCCGGCGCAAGCTGTGCATCGTTGGTCGCCCAATAGCTCTCCGGGTCTCCATCCACCAGCCGCCGCGGCGAAAAGCGTTCGTGGTCGCCGCGTGCCGGGCCGACCGCATCCGAAGCGGACAACGCCGCGTTCTGCGCGAAGATCGCCTCGATGCGCCGGCCGAAGTGGGCCACATTGGCGGCATCGGTCGGATGGATCTGGCCGCGCCGGTCGGGCGGCAGGTTCAACAGGAACGACCCGCCGCGCCCGACTGACTGGAAGTACAGATCCACCAACTGCTCGGTCGGTTTCACCTGGCCATCTTCGGCGGCGTGGTGGAACCAGCCGGGCCGGATCGAGACGTCGCATTCGGCGGGGAGCCAGTGCGTGCCGGGCCGGTCGCCGCGGTTCAGTCGGGCGTGATCGGCCATGCCCGGCGCGAAATCGTCGCGATTCAACGTGGCCCAGCAGGTCTCGCCGGCCACGCCGCGCTCGTTGCCCACCCAACGCACATCGGGCCCGGCGTCGCTGAACATGCACGCATTCTCCTGTAGCTCGCGCACGATCCCCCAGGTCTCGTCCCAGCCATAGTATGTTCGGCGGTCGATCGTGCGCATCTCGCGTGCGCCGCCATAGAAGCCGTCCCCGCCGTTCGCACCGTCGAACCACACCTCGAAGATCAGGCCGTAGTTGTCCAGCAGCTCGCGCAACTGGCAGCGGTAGTAATTCACGTACGACGGCATCCCATAGTCGGCTGCATTGCGATCCCAGGGCGAGAGGTACACGCCGAAGTGCAGGCCGCGCCGCCGGCAGGCGGCGGCGATCTCCGCGACGACGTCGCCTTGGCCACTGCGCCACGGACTGCTCTTCACAGAATGCCGGGTGAAGTGCGAGGGCCACAAGCAGAACCCATCGTGGTGCTTGCAGGTGAGGATCAACCCCTTCAGACCGCCGGCCGCCGCCACTGCCGCCATCTGATCGGCGTCGAAGTCAGTCGGACAGAAGAGCTGCGGCGCCTCGTCACCGTAGCCCCATTCCTTGTCCGTGAAGGTGTTGACAGTGAAGTGCAGGAAACCATAGACCTCCAGGGCATGCCAGCGAAGCTGGCGAGTGCTCGGAGTCGGTCCAACGGGCTGCGGTGGGTCGTACGGCGTCATGGGTCCTCCCTGGGCGCTGGCGGCATGCTTTCAGTATCTCGCTTCCAGTCTACACCGGGGAGGGCGTAGAGACAAACGGTGAGGATTACATCGCCAGCAGGACGAGGCTGAGTGCAGGAAACGAAAGCACGGTGGAGGTGACGATGATGCTTCCGGCCAGTACATCGTCGGCGCCCATCAACTGTGCCATGACGTAGGATGTGCTGGCGCTCGGACATGCCAGGAAGATCATGGCAACGCTCAGCTCCACCGGCGTCAGGCCGATGAAGGGCCCCAGAAGGAAGCCGGCCAACGGCGCAACGCCCACTTTGATGAGCGAGGCGAGGCTGGCCAGGCCCAGATTCGCACGCGCCGAAACGAGCGTCAGACCTGCACCGATGCAGATCAAGGCCAGCGGCGCGGTCATGTCGCCCAGCACTTTGAGCGTCTGGCGCACCACGGGCGGCAGGGTCCAGCCTGCAAACGCGACTGCCAGCCCTGCCACGCACGAGATCACCAGGGGATTGGTCAGGATATCGCGCATCAGGCGCCTCGCCTGGGCTGTGTGGCTGCCGCTTGCGCCATGCAGGATCGCCGTCAGCAAGGCGACCGCAGCCAGGTTGTAGAGCGGAATGAGGAACGCGATCGCCAGCACGGCCAGTGAGGCGACCTGTGATGCGATCGCTTTGCCCGAGCCGGCGAACACCAGCGCGATGACCGGCAGCCCCACGAACGCCACATTGCCTCGAAATGCGCCCTGCGTGAAGGAAGCCAATACCTTGGGCGGCTGGCGCATCACGCGACCCGTGAGATAGGCCAGCAGGCCGCACACCGTCCCCGCTCCCACGAGAGCGGCAAAGACCCGCAGCGCGGATTCCCCTTCGATCCTGGCTTCCGCGGTCTGGTAGAACAGCAGGGCTGGGGTGGCCACATAGTACACCAGCCGGTTCATGCCACGGAACAGCTCGGGTGGTGCAAACCGCGTCGCGCGCAGGATCGCACCCAACGCGATCACCGCGAAAATCGGCGCCAGCGTCGCCAAGACTGTGATCAACCGATCTCCTCGCGAATCAATCGGCGCGAATCCTGACGCCTGGATCCTGACGGTCACGCGGTTCGGAGTTGGGGCCGGATAGACGAGAGTTCACCGGCTCAGTTGGCGGAGTCCACTTGCAGGGGTGCGTATGCACAAGGAATTGGAATCCGTGTCGTTCAACGATCGGCCGGCTCATCGGGCTGGCATCGATGGTCAGATAGCGATAGCCGCGGCGGATGGCTTCCTGTGCACGCACGGCGAGAAGGGCGGTATAGTAGCCGCGTCTGCGGTGTTCCGGCAGCGTCGCGCCGCCCCACAGGCTGGCAAAGGAGGCTGCGGTTGCAGCGCCGGGCTCACCGAAACGAATCCATGCGGAGCAGACCGGCCGTCCATCCGCATAGACGGCGTAATAGCTGATCCGGTCTCCGTTGAAGAGCAGCTCCTGGATCGCCTCCTCGACGAAGGAGATCTCCCTCTCAGCCCAAACCGTCTGCTGTACGCTCAGGATCTCCGGGATCAGGGCGGGATCGGTGATCCGCCGCACATCGCCCAAGACTGGCCGTCTGAGGGGGTCTGGGGCCTCTTTCAGATCGAGCACCATGAGCGCCTCAGGTTCTTCGATGACGAAGCCGTGCGCGGTCAGGCGCTCCATGAGATCGGGCGGCCGGTCGTGGTCGTAGAGCTTCCATTCGCAGCGCAGCCCGAGCTGCTGGAAATGGGCGATCTCCGCGCGGATCACCGCATCTGCATTGGTCTCGTCGAGATTCGAGTACAGGATGTAGCTGCCGCCCTTCATACCGGGGAGCGGGCGATGGCGGACCGTGTGCGGAGTGACTTCGCGCACACTGTTGTGGAACACGGCATCTCGCCGCTCATACCGGTCGTAGAGTTCCAGCAGTTGTTCTCTGTCCTGCATGCGTTCACTGCTCCTCGGCCAGCCTGGCCAGCGCCTGAAGCTGCTCGCGTGTGCCGAGTGCAACCAGATAGGAGTCGGCACAGAGCACCATTTCGGCGCCCGGATGGGTATTCAGCTGCCCGCCTGCAGTGCGACATGCCAGCACCGTGATGTCCAGCCGATTGCGCAGATCCGCCTCGCCGAGGGTCTGGCCCACCAGCGGAGACGATTGCGCCAGCCAGACCTGCTCGACGAGAAGCTCCTGCTCTCCCGCGTGCGTCACCTCATCCAGGAAGTCGGCCACGTGCGGGCGCACCATCACCGTCACCATGCGCCGGCCGCTGATGCGATAGGGGAAGATGACCCGGTTTGCGCCTGCCCGCAGCAGCTTGTCTTCAGAATCCTCGTAGTTGGCGCGTGCCACGATCGCCAAATCGGGGCGGATCCCGCGCGCCGTCAGCACGATGAAAACGTTTTCGGCATCCGAATTGACTGCCGCGACCAGCCCCTTTGCGCGTTCGATGCCCGCCTCCTTCAGGTAGATCTCGTTGGCGGCGTTGCCCTGCAGCGCCAGGTAGCCGGCATCCTGGATGCGCGTGATCTTGTCGGGATCTTTATCGATGACCACGAAGGGCAGCTTTTCGGCTCGCAATTCGTGCGCCACTTCGCGTCCGACCCGGCCGAAGCCACATACGATGAAGTGATTGGAAAGCTTCTTGAGCATGCTCTGCCTTCGATCATGATCGAGCTGAGTGCGCCACTCGCCGGAGATCAGGAATTCGACCGCGCTCTTCAGCAGGTACGCCGCCAGCCCGGCGCCCGCTCCGATCAGAACCACGGTGAAGGCGCGGCCAGCGGGGGTGAAAGGCTTGACTTCACCGAAGCCGACGGTGCTGATCGTGATGGCGGTCATGTAGAAGGCGTCAAGCGGCGATAGGCCTTCCAGCCGTTGGTACCCGCTCGTTCCTGCCACCATCAACATGATCAGGCCGATGATGGGCAGGATGAGACGCTGTAGAAACGGATAACGGTTCAACATGGCTTCGATCGATCGCGCCTCCATTCGTCTCAGCAAGCGGAGCGGTCGCCTATCGGCCTTCCAAGCCGTATCTCTGCCGGACTTCCTCGGCAGAGGCCGGATCCGATAGAACCAGCAGGGTGTCACCGGCCAGCAAGACAGTCCCCCCGCTCGGAGTTACGAAGTCATCATTGCGTGCGACGAGGATGATGAGGAATTCGTTGGGTAGGCCCAACTCCACAATCGCTTTGCCTGCCATTTCTGAGTGCGTTGGAATGGGCAACTCCCTGAGTTCGCTTTTCAGGCTCCCCATCCGGGTGAATTCAATCGGATAGGTGCGCCGCGGTATCGCAGGGGCATCGACATGCAGCCGCCGTGCCACCCATGGGATCGTGGTGCCCTGCAACAGCACCGAGGTCAGCACCACGAAAAACACTGCGTTGAACATGACTTCAGCGTGCGGCGTCCCGGCCAGGAGCGGATAGGTTGCGAGGATAATCGGCACGGCGCCGCGCAACCCAACCCAGGCGACCAGCGACTTCTCGCGCCAGCTGAACTTGCTGAGAGCCAGACTGACCAGTACGCCGGCGGGCCGCGCGAGGAACATGAGGCAGGCGGCAACCAGGAGCCCCACACCCGCAACCGCGACGAGACGTGATGGAAAGACCAGCAGACCCAGGGTCAGGAACATGGCAATCTGCATCAACCAGGCGAGACCGTCGTGAAAACGCAGCAGGCTGCGCTTGTGGATGAAGTCGTGCTGCGCCAGGACAATGCCTGCCAGGTAAACGGCCAGGAAACCGTTGCCGCCGAGCCAGCTCGCCAGTCCATACGCCAGGAGAACCGCTGAGAGGGTCAGGGCGGGATAGAGGCCGTCGTACCCGAGTTTGAGGCGGTTGATCAGCAGCACTGAGCCGCGGCCGATGGCAATGCCCATCACGCCCCCCACCACCATCTGCAGGACGAACGCGCCAATCAGGCTGAAGGCGGTTCGTCCGGGGTGGGTGAGGAGCCCGATCAGGCCCACTGTCAGGAAGATGGCCATCGGGTCGTTGCTGCCCGATTCCAGTTCCAGCAGCGGCCTCAGACGCCCCTTGAGGTTGATTCCCTTGGAGCGCAACACGGAAAACACGGCGGCTGCATCGGTCGAGGAGACAATAGCCCCCAGCAAGAGTCCCTCGACGAAGGAGAACCTAAGAAGCAGGTGCACTGCCAGACCGACCACCACCGCGGTGAGCAGCACGCCCAAAGTGGAGAGCGTCAGCCCCTCCTTTAGGACCGGGCGAATGCTCTGCCAGTCAGTGTCAAGACCGCCCGAAAACAGGATCAGGATCAGCGCCAACGTGCCGACAAGCTGCGCCAGTGCTGGATCGTCGAAGTAGATCCCGCCTGGCCCCTCCGAACCGGCCAGCATGCCCAAGATCAGGAAGAGCAGCAGTGAGGGGACGCCGAAGCGATCGGAAGCTTTGCTGGCAAGCACGCTCACGAACAACAGGAGCGCTGCGGCAATGAGGATGGCGTCTACGTTCACGAGGGCCCCACCAGGCGGCGCGGGATCCCCGCCGCGATGAGCGGTCGGACACAGTCAGGAAGCATCACCTGTCCGTAGCATCTGCATAGCTCTGAGGAACGTAAGGCCGGAGTGCACGAACGCCTCGGCGTCCGGGCAAACATTGTGGAACATGCCCCGGCGCACGGCGAAATCGTCCTCCGCCGAGTTGTAGGCCTCCAACAGCACGTAGCCATCGAATGCCATCTCGTGCAGCGCCGCGAAGACCGCCGGCCACGGCACGAGCCCGCCACCAGGCGCCCCCCGGTCGTTCTCGCAGGCGTGAAGTCCCCATAGTCTGTCACCGAGCGATCGGAGCGCGCCTCCGAACTCGCGCACCTCGGTGATCATGTGATAGGTATCGAACAGGATCGTGAGGTTGGGGTGATCCGCCAGGCGGAGCAGGCGCAGCGCCTGCGCCGGCGTGTTGACAACGTGCGTGCGGAAATGGCTCATCGGCTCGATCACGACCTGCACGCCCTGGCGTAAACCGAACTCCGCCAGGAGCGCCAGCCCCTCCGCGGTGCGAGAGTATTCGTCGGACGGGGGGATGCGCCGCTTGACCACGCCCGGATGGCCATAGAGGGCGCCCGTGTACGCGACGGCGCCAAGCTCCGATGCGCGCTCCACCTGGCGTCTGTGCCACGCCAACCCCTGCGCCCGGTCTGCAGGGTCGTCGGCGGATAGATCGCATGCCACCGGCCAGATTCCGCCGGGGCTGACGATCAGCGTCAGCCCCAACGCTTCGGCGCGGCGGCGTGTCAATGCCGGCGTGAAGACGATGTCGTCACCGATTCCGATCTCGAAGCAGTCCAGTCCGAGTCGGGCGACCGTGTCGAGGACAGGAAGACGCTCGTCCGTCCAATGCTCGGTGAAGATATAGCTGTGTGCGCCGAACTTCATGGTCCGCCTGTCGTCGGTTCGACGCCGGTGATGGCGCCGAATGTGTTGACTTTCAGCTTCCATCGGCTGCCCGGCGAGAAGCGCACAAACTGTTCGCCGGTAGGCGGAGCGAAGTTGAACGTCTTGTCATTGCCCATGAAGACAACCTGGTACTGCTCCTGGCGCCCGCCGGCCCTCTGGTTGCTGCCCAATCGCAGGTCGGGCCAGCGCGGATTGAGGTCATTGCCCTGCGCGGCCAGGGTGTCGACCACGCGCCAGTCGACATCGTCGTAGCGGCACCAGTCGGCATACACCTCATAGATGCACTGTTTGACCACTTTTCCGAAGCCGCTGCCCTGGTCGATCGTGTAAGGTGTGCCGCAGATCTCCTTGGCGCCCGGAGCAGGATCAGGCTGCGTGTGGTGAACCCGGCTGACACACTGGCGAGCGCTCTTGCCTGCGGGGATTTCGTCCTTCCAGGCTTCTCGGACGACGGGAACGAGCGCCTCGATGGCAATGGCGCGCTGCCACTGCACGCTGCGCACCTCGCCGATCGTATCGGTTGTGCGGCTTGAAAGGAACATCCCCGCGGCGCCCAGAACGCAGCACGCCAGCAGGATGGCCAACACAAGGGCCAGGGGGAAGGGCCTGGCCGCCGCCGGTTGCGCCGGCTTGGGCTTCGGCTGAGCCAGCGCTGCGCCGCACTTTGAGCACTTGAGCGCCGTGGTTGGGTTTTCGACACCGCACGAAGGGCACTTCAATGCCGGAGCCGGCCGGTCCCGAAACCCGCCGAGAACCTGGCCCGCCGCGCGCGCCTTGCCTTCCGTCAGGTCCGCGCCACACTGTCTGCATTTCACGGCCGTCGCTGGATTAGCCGTGCCGCAGTAGCCGCACTGGACATCGGCGCCTGCTTGCGCAGCGGCGATCTTGGCTTGATCCGTAAGTATCTGCTCCTGCGGCGCCTGCTCGAACCGGATCTCGTCGGTGAGCGGCGCGCCGCACTGCGCGCACTTCTTCACACTGCCGGGGTTGCGGTTGCCGCAACTGGGGCAGCGCCATTCTAGCTCGACATAACCAACTTCCTTCTCCGCCATCACCCCCTCCAGCTATGCCAGATCGGCCGCGTAGGCAAACAATGCTGGACTGCCGCCCGTGTGCCAGAAAACGATCGACCTCCCGCCGCGCACGCTCTCGGGCCGCTGGCGCAGCATGTCCAGCAGTCCGCCGAAGGCTCGGCCGGTGTACACCGGATCGAGCAGGATGCCTTCCGTCTGCGCCATCGCGCGGATGGCGGCGCGTTCCAGGTCGCTGACCACGCCGTAGCCTGCGCCCAAGTAATCAGCGCTGACCAGGATGTCGGCGGGCGAGAACGTATGCGGCTTTCCCAGTCGGGCCGCCGTCCGGGATGCGAGGCCAGCGACCGCGGCCTGCAGGCCCGCCTCCGTCTCATCGATGCTTATGCCCAGGATCGGGATCTCCCATCCCAAGGCCCATGCGCCGGCGACCAGCCCGGCCTGAGTGCCGCCTGAGCTGGAGGCGACGACGACCAGGTCTGGCTCGATGCGCGCCTCTGTCACCTGCTCGCGCAACTCCTCCAGCGCTGCTGCATAACCGCATGCGCCGACCGGATCGGAACCACCGTAGGTGATGAAGTAGGGACGGCGGCCTGCGGCGCGAAGCTCGTCACCGAGCTCGCGCAGGCGGCTGAGCCGATTCTCACGCGTCGTCCAGTGAAAGGTTGCGCCAAAGAGCTGATCCAGCAGGTAGTTGCCGTTCGGTTGGGCCGGAGGTTGACCGCCCAACACCAGCTCGCACTTGAGCCCGGCGTGGATCGCTGCGGCTGCCGTCTGCCGGCAGTGGTTGGACTGCACCGCGCCAGTCGTGATCAAGGTGTCGCAGCCCTGAGCCAGCGCGTCGGCCACCAGGAATTCGAGCTTGCGCGTCTTGTTGCCACCGGTGGCGAGACCGGTCTGATCGTCGCGTTTCATCAGGAACTGAAAGCTGGAGCGCGGCAGCTGGAGCTCCCGGCCCAGCATGTCGCTCAGGCGCGGCAGCGGGTGGAGCGGCGTCGGCAGGAAGGCCAACGGGTAGCGCGGGAGATGAGAGGTGATGGACATCGATCCCTCCGGGGCAGGGCTGAGATCGGTCGTGGGCGCAGGGTGTGCGGAAAGACCACGCGACCTTCCGCGCTCGCCCTGCACCTCACATGATCCGCCGCGCCTCCATGTAGAACCGCTTCTCCTTCGCTTCACCCATCGAGAAGGTCTTGCGCGGCAGCGCGCCGTCGAGGATCACGGTTCGGAAAAACGCGCTCTTGGAGATGGGTGGCAGGTAGAGGCCGGCATTGCCCGGCAATGCGCCCAGGCGTAGCGTGGTCTCCGCGCCGTGCACGTAGTCAATCTTGCCGAAGCCGCCCGCGCTGCCCCAGGCATCCAGGAAAACCTGCAGCGTCCCGACTGCCAGGTTGCTCGTCGCATCGGGAACGTAGGCGACGCTGAAGCCGTGGCTCGTGACCACACCGAAGGCCTGCGTTCCATGGCGTTCGGCCTGGCTCTGCACGAGGTCAACCATCGCTTCGGGTGTGGCGCACTGGACGAAGTAGCTCCGCCCGCCGGTGTAATCCTCCAGCGCCTTGACGAAGTCGGATCTGACATCAAACAGCACGCGATGAATGGGCTCGAACACCAGGCCGGCGTCATGGATGTTCTCGATCTCGACCAAGGCATATCGGGCCGGGTGATCCGGGCCGGCCGATGCTCTGATCTGTTCCCAGATGGCCTTTGCGGTCGCGAGTGAGTGATTGCCGTCACCCATCGCAAACACCAGCGCGGGGACATCGTTCGCCAGGTTATACTTGTCTGCAAAGTGGACGGGATCGGCCAGACGGGCCAGCGCGGCCATCACTCGCCGCTCCAGGTCGGCGCGGTCCACCAGGTAACCGGTCAGGCGCCCGCTGCCCAGCATCAACTCGAAGTCGTAGAGTCTCGGCAACCCCTGGCGCGCCGCGACCAACGGCTCGATCACGGTCCGGTCGGGATCATCGATCAGCACCAGGATGTGCGGCAGTTCCAGCGGTGCGCCGGATCGGATGCGCACGCGCGGAGGAATCCGTTCCAGGATCGTACCTTCGGTGGCTCGGATCAGGCTGGTGGAGCCTTTGCTGTAGTCGTATTGTTCCAGATCCAGCGCCAGCATGAGGCCGTGGCGGGTGCGTCCCGCCACCGTGCGCTCCACCAGAACGATCCCCCGGTGTTCGACGAATACACCGCGAGCGAGATAGTCCTGCATCGTGCTGTGGATCGACTGGAGGCGGCGCGCTTCCTCCGGCGTCTCCAGATAGACCTCGGGCAGGATCATGTGATACGTAGAGGGCGCATCGCCCACCAGCGCCGCCACCTGCTCCCAGTATTCCGGTTCGGAGGTGAATTGATCGCAGGCGATGACAGCCCACCGGGTCAGGTCATTGCCGGGCCGAGGCAGCAGAATGGTGGCGATCGCTGCGCCGATCGTGGAGGGTCCGCTCATGGATGCCTGCCTTCGTCATAGAGTTTGGACGGATCGGGCGATGCTCGAATGGGCCGGTAGGCTAGACCCAACCTTCGACGCTGATGCCGATCAGGATGTCAGCCACTTCGTCGCCGATGCGTTCCGTCGCCTCGGTGGTGCTGGCGCCCATGTGCGGCGATCCGATGATCTGAGGCAGACTGAACAGTTTGCTGTCAGTAAGCGGTTCGTTCTCGAAAACATCCAGTGCGGCGCCACTGATCTGGCCAGACAACACAGCAGCGTACAAGGCATCCTCGTCGATCACGCCGCCGCGGGCGCAGTCGATGATCTTGACACCTTTTTTCATCTTGGCGATCTGCTGCGCGTCGATCATGTGGTGCGACGTCTCGGTCAGCGGGATGTGCAGGGTGATATAGTCGGCCCGGGCGATCAGCTCATCGAGAGGCAGCATCATCATGAACGGAACAGGTCCGACCGTGCGGCTGTCGTAGCCCAGCACGTGCATGCCCAGCGCCGCTGCCCGCCGGGCCACGGCGAGGCCGATGCGCCCCACGCCGATGATTCCCAACGTCTTGCCCTGGATCTCCGTGCCGTGGAATTTCGTCTTCTCCCATCTGCCGGCTCGCAGCGACTCCGTAGCCTGGACGATAGGGCGGGCCAGGGCGAAGAGATAGGCGACGGCCAGCTCCGCAACCGAGTCCGTGCTCGCGGCCGGCGTGTTCAGCACCTTGATTCCTTTGGTCTGCGCGTATTCCTGATCGATGTTGTCGACGCCGACACCGCCTCGCACGATCACTTTCAGGTTGGTCGCAGCGTCGATGACGTTCTTGCGGATCTTCGTGCGGCTGCGCACAACGACCGCATGGTGCTCCGAAACCACTTCCAGCAGCTTCTCAGGTGTGATGGTGTCGTCAACCGTGACTTCGATGCCGCGCTCGCGCATGCGTTGGATGGCGGCCGGCGAGATGGGATCGCAGACGAGAACTTTCATGATTCTTCACTCCTCTATAGCCCCAGTATCTCGTCAATCTGCGCCGTCAACCACTTCACATCCCCCAGCGTCAGATCTCCCATGTGGCCGATGCGGAACGTCTTACCTTTGAATGGGCCGTAGCCGTCCGAGATGGCGGCGCCCCGCTTGCCAAGCTCCTTATTCAATGCCCCGAAATCGAAGCCGGTGGTGTTGGTGATGTGCGTGACGGTCGGAGAGGCGTAGCGCTGGTCGCCGTAGAGTGCAAAGCGCGTGTTGGCCCAGCCGCGACAGTGCTCGGCCATGGCGAGATGGCGGGCATAGCGGTTTTCAAGCCCTTCGGCGAACATGCGATCCATCTGCCTATCCAGTGCGTAGAGAAAACTGATGCCGGGCGTGGCAGGCGTGTTGTACCTGGCGGCGTACTTCTCATTTTCAACGAAGTCGAAGTAGTAGCCGCGATTCGGCACGGTGGCGGCCCGGTCGAGCGCGCGTTGGCTGACGCCGCAGACAGTGAAGCCGGGAGGCAGGCCGAAGCACTTCTGCACGCCGGCCAGGCAGGCGTCGAGTCCCCAGCCGTCGATGTCAATCGGCGTACCAGCCATGCAGCTCACCGCATCCACAAGGATGAGGACCTCGGGGTGCCGCGTGCGCACCCGCGCTGCAATCTCCTTCACCGGACTGAGGATGCCCGTGGAGGTCTCGTTATAGGTCAGGCAGAGGGTGTCGAATCCCCCCTTCGAGAGCGCCGCGTCGACGATCTCAGGCGTGATGGCCTTGCCGGGCTCCACTTCGATCGTCTCCGCGGGCAGACCGTTCGACTTGGAAATCTCGTACCAGCGCCGGGAAAACTCTCCGTTGAGCGTGTGCAACACCTTCTTCCCGACACAGCTGCGGACCGCGCCTTCCATCACGCCGGTCGAAGATGCCGTAAAGAGAAAAACGCGCCGCTGAGCATTCAGCAGCCTTTTGACCTTGTCCTCGACCGACTTGTGAAGATCAGCGTAGGCAGTGGTCCGATGACCGATCATGGGGGTGGCCATAGCCTCCAGGATCTCGTCCACGACCTCGGTCGGCCCCGGGATGAAGAGCTTCTTGTGCATTGCCACGTCTCCTTCGAGGTGGGATGGGTGTTATCACTCGCCCGGCATCCGTCACCATGCATTCGAGGAGCAGCGCCGGGTCTCGCGGCTGCACCTGCGTCCGCAAAGCGCTGCGAGGCATCAGATCGATCTTGATGGACTGCTGGTGCGAGTGGCTTCTCTTGCCAGCCATATAGTACACCAAGGCGGGGTAGCTGGCAAAAAAACTCGGAAGAATAACCTGTGCCGCGGTCTCGGAAGCAGCGCAGCGACGGCGACCGGCGCCCACCTGTGAGTCGGAGGGCTGACGTAGCGCTCTAACAGCGGCTGCCGGGAACGCATCGCACCTCCCGCAAGGGTCACTGCGAGAGTCGCCGCGGGATCGTTTTCGTCCGCATTTCGGCGGCCGCTCTGGCCGGCGCGGCGGCTCTCGCAAGGACCGCATCAGTCTGTTACAGCCTCAATCTCACCGTCTTGATCTCGAACGGCCGGAACTCCAGAGCGATCTTGCCGGCCGTGCACGGCAGGACTGTCTCGAACTCCTCCAGCATGTTGGTCTGGGATGCAGCCCGGACCGGCAGGGCCGTGGTCAGTGTGGCGCGGGTTGCCATATGTTTGGCCTCATAGAGCCGTACGACGACATCGGTCGAGCCATCTTCGGCCGGCTTCAGCGTCTCAACGATGATGTTGGGCGCATCGACACGGATCAAGGACTGCTCGCCGCCTCCGCCTGGCGCCGTGGTGACCGGCGCGTTCAGCTCATATGCCTCGCGCACCACACCGCTCTCCGCGAAGCTGCCGTTCCAGGCATAGAAGCTGTAGGTGAAGGACTGGATCCCCTTGTCCGCGGTCATATCGGGGGCCAGGGCCGACTTCAGCAGCGTCAGGTTGATCGAGTTGCCGAGCACATTCAGGCCGTACTTGCAGTCGTTCAGCACCGCACAGCCGCGGTTCTCCTCGACCAGCGCTGACCACTTGTGATTGCACACCTCGAACCGGTTGGCGTCAAAGGGCCTGGAGTAGTGGTTGGGTCGCCGGATGTGGCCGAACTGAATCTCATGGATCGCCTCATTGGCGTGGATATTGACGGGGAAAGCCACCTTCAGCATCTTGTGGCTCTCCTGCCAATCCACCGTCGTGGCGAAGTCGATGCGCCGCGAGTCCCGGCGCAGGCGAATTTCCTGTGTCATGGACGAGTGGTGGAGTCTGCGCCTGACGCGCAGTACGGCAACCAGTGGCCCAGCGGTCACGATCTCGATCGAGGCTTTGTCCGGTAATGGCACGGGCATCTCTGCATACATGCTGTCGATATCCCACGCATCCCACGCGCCCGGCACATCCCGGTACATTTTGAAGCTGTTGCACGGCCCTGCCGCCAATTCCCGCTCCGCCTCCTTGTCCCAGATGCTGGTAATCTCCCCGAGATCGTTGAGTGCGACCTTAAGCTGCCCGTTTTCCAGGAGCAAGCCGGCCGCCCAAGCAGCGTCGCCGACTGTCTGCGGTTGACTGTCGCCGGTCAGTTGGAGGGTCGTCCACCCACACGACGGAGCCTGCACTTCGGCCCAGGTCTGTCCCTCCGCGACCTGCACCGGCACGAGCTCGCCAGCCGCGTCGGTGGCGACGTGTGCACCTGCCGGCAGCTTGACCAGCGCTTTCCGATCCCACGACAGCGAGTTGAAAACCGTGAGCGCCTGGCCGGGTTGCGCCAAGGCCGCCCTGGCGCGGTTCGCCGCATCGTCGGCCACGCCGATGGCCTCAGCATAGCTCGCCTCGGCCTCCTCGTAGACGCGGTGGATCGAGGAACCGGGAAGGATATCGTGGAACTGGTTCAGCAGCACCGCACGCCACGCTTCTGCAAGCGCCTGCGCCGGGTACTCGTAGGGCTGGCCCGCGTGAGCGCCCCCCGTGCTCCGAGCGATCGCCCCCCACATCTCCGCCTCGCGCAACGCCAACTCCGACTTGCGGTTGCCCTTCTTGGTTTTCGCCTGCGAGGTGTACGTGCCGCGGTGCGCCTGGAAGTAGAGCTCGCCCACATAGCGTTCCTTTGGGATGCCCCGCCGCTCCTGGTCGCGAAAGAACTCAATGGGTGAGGCCATGCGCACCTTCGGCAGTCCTTCTAGATCAACTGCGCGACGCAGGAATTCCAGATGATTGCGCGTCGGTCCGCCGCCGCCATCGCCGTGGCCGAAGGCGAGCAGGATGGTGCTGATGCCGTCCTTCTGCACGCGCTGCCGCCAGCGCTGGATCAAGGCGTTGGGGTCCGTCAGGCTATTGTAGTCGTTGAAAATGTGCGCCAGGACCTCGGAGCCATCAATGCCCTCCCAGGTGAACGTATTGTACGGGAACGGGTCTCCGCCGTTGTAGGTCCAAAAGATCTTCTGGGTGGCGAAGTACTTGATGCCGCATCCGCGCATGATCTGCGGCATGGCGCCCGAATAGCCGAAGACATCGGGCAGCCACATCAACTCGTTGCCGACGCCGAACTCCTCCCTGAAGAACCGCTTCCCGTGCACAAACTGCCGGATGAGCGCTTCGCCGCCGCTGACGTTCGTATCCGCCTCGATCCACATTCCGCCTTCCGGGATGATCTTCCCGGCCTTGACAGCTGCCTTGACCTCTTCGTACTTGGCCGGGTAGTGGCGCTGCAGCATCCAGTAGAGATGGGGCTGGCTCTGGATGAAGAGAAACTCGGGGTACTCCTGCATGAGCGCGAGCTGGGTGCTGATGGTGCGTGCCATCTTCCGCTCGGTCTCCTGCAGCGGCCAAAGCCAGGCGACGTCGATGTGCGAATGCCCGACCGCGAACAGCGTGGGTGCGGTGCTGCCGTTCGTGCATGCCAACAACGGCTGGAGCCGCTCCCGGGCGGCTCGTACGGTCGCACGAAACTCGTCTGGCGGCAGCTCGGGGTCGGCAATGAGGGTGAAATCCCGCAGCGCGGCGTCGATCTCGGCAACGCGGAGCGAGTCGGGGTCAAGGTGGTTGCGAGTCTGGAGCAGGGTTTCAACATCGAGCCAGAGCTGATAGACCTCCTCATTCCAGACGCCGAAGGTCGTCTCACCCACGGTCGCCTGCGCCGTGGGCGGCTCGGGCACGCTCTCGCGGCCATAGCCCACCGGTCCCTTCCCGGCCGTGCGCAGACCGTGCCCGGCGTAAGCTTCGATCAGCACGTCGTAGCGCGCGCCGGGCGCCCCGCTCAGCGCCAGCGTAATCTCTGTGTGCTGGCGGTCTACGGCGCCGGCAAGGCGGCCGTTCACCCACACGGCGCTCTCGCCGCCGGCATCCGCGCGCAGTACGATGCGCTCTCCCGCGGCCTCCGGCGGCAAGGTGCATGCGCCGCGGAACCAGCCGTATTCCCACTTCGCGCCCCACCTGGCGCCGCTGGGCATCGGCTGGAACGGGCCTTTCAGTGCGTCCTCGGCGGTAAGTTGCTCGAGGGTGACGAACCCGTTGAGCGCCACAACGCCAAGCGGCCGGTAGAAATGAAGCGGCAGTTCGTCGCGCCAGTTGGTGACCCGGCGCAGCCATTCTGGGTTGAGGGTCATGAAGAAACTCCTTGGTTACAAGAGAGTGGATGAAGGCGCTTCGCCGCCCCTATCTACGTTGCGGACGGGAACGCGTCAAGCTTCTCGCCTATCGGAGTTGCTGCACTGGGGCGCCCCTTCGCTGAGGTGGCGCCTTCTCCGTCGCATTGAGGGCGTGGGACACGGGGTGTCACTCCTGCTTCGCTGCCTGCGTGGGTTCGCGCTTGGGCTTCAGCATGCGCAGCCTGTCCAGCCACCAGGGCACCGTCAGCATCGGACCGAAGAGGGTGCCGACGAACGCGAGCAGCTTCGCCTGAACGGCCGTCAAGCCGTACTCGTCTTTCACCGTGATGCCCAGGATCTGGGTGTTCAGGACGTCCGAGACGGCGACCTGGAAGACGCCGGTTCTCCGCGGCGTCAGAATCCAGGAGAGCGATCCCGAGCGTCCAGGAGCAAGAGTGATCTTCTGCTCTTCGCGTGCGGGGCTGATATCGAACGTGGGAGCGCGCAGCGCCAGCGTGGACTCACAGGCCGTCTCCGCGGGATTGCGCACTTTCACCAGGATCGCCTGCGAAGTGTTCTGTGTCATGACTCTGGCGGACAGACTCGCCTCCCACTCGCAGAACGGCGGGCCCTCGAAGCTGATTGCAGCATGCGCGGTGTGCGTTTCGTCCAGCGATGCGGCAAGCAGTGCGCCCACCAGAAGGCTGACGCCCAGAACGACTCCTGTGGCGAACAGGATGATGCCTATGACCGCCAGGGCTTTTCTCATTATCGCTGCCTCTGCTGCCGTTCTATGGGGTCTTGCAGTTGGCAAAGTCGGGGTGATGTCGGACGAGCCGGCTGCACTGCGCTCCGCGCGGGCGCCGCTCGCGCTTTCCGGTCCGTCGAATCATGCGCCGGGTGACGCGTCGCGAGGCCAATCGCCTTTGACAGCCAACGAAGGTCATTCCTGGGAGGCAACACGCTTTCGGCGGACGCCACCAGCGAATGCGGAAACGGAATGCATCACCAAGGCGACATGGAGTCTACCACCGTGAAGCGAATTCGTCAACAGCCGAAACCGCTTCTCAAGAGTTGGTTTTTCCTCGTGGACGAAATGGTTGGCGCATCTTGCATTGGACCTAACTGGAAGAGACCTGGTCCCACTGCTCATTGCCGGTGCGCATTGTGGAGAAACGACTCAATCAGCGCACCAGCCTTCCCCACACCATCCTCCGCCCGCACGCGCCTGCCCAACTCCGCCGCGCGCCTCTGCATCTCTTCGCTGTCCAGTGCTTCTTCAATCGCAGCAGCCATCCGATCGGCCGAGAGACGCCGTCGAGGAATCGGTCTTGGCCCGACGCCCAGCTGCGCTGTGACCGCGGCCCAGAACGGCTGATCGCCATGGAATGGGATCACGACCGCCGGCACGCCCGCGCGGAAGGCGGCTGCAGTCGTGCCGGCGCCCCCGTGGTGCACCACTGCGGCCATGCGAGGGAAGAGCCACGAATGTGGCGCGGCATCGAGCAAGTAAACATTTTCCGGGGCCTCAGTCGCGGCCAGTCCGGCCCAGCCGGTTTGAACGATGGCGCGGCGGCTGTGCCGGTTCAGTGCATCGAAGACCAAGCGCATCATCTCCTCCGGCCGTTCGGTTGTCATGCTGCCGAACCCGATGTAGACCGGCGTCGGCCCGCTGTTCAGGAATTCGAGCAGCTCGATCGGCGGAGTCCAGTCATGGGGCTCGTCCGTAAACCAATAGCCCGTAACTTGGATCCGTTCCTCCCAGTCTGCAGGACGCGGCAGAACCGACGGGCTGAAGCCATACAGCACGGGCCCGTTGCGAAGCCCTGGGGTCTCCCGAATGCCGTAGAGTGGCGCGGGGGGCAAGGCCAGAACCTGTACGCGCGCCCGGTTTCCAGAGGCGCGCGCGGTCTGCCACAGAACTTGCTGCGCCAACATATGTCCCAAGCGATGTGTGAGCGCACGCGGCGGAAATGATAGCCAGGGCGTCAGTGCGCCTGCAAACTCCGCTGTCGGTGTGAGCGGAACGTTGTATGCCTGGATGACAGGCAGTCCCAGCTTCTCGGCCACCGACGAGCCGACCAGAATGCCGCCCAAGCCGTAGATAATCAGATCGGCGCTCCGAGCTGCGTCCAGGGTCGTCTCGACCAGCAGGCGCGAAGCCGAACCCGCCAGCTCGGACAGCTTGCGGAACGACCTGATCACACCGCCGCTCTCGATAGCCGCACTAGCATCGCGCGACCGCAGCGCCGCTCGAACGTCGATATCGACGCACGCGACGTGGAGGCCGTACGCGCTGACCAGTGGTTCGAACTCGCGGCTTGTCACGATCCGGACCTCATGCCCGGCGCGCGCCAAACCCATACCAAGCCCGATGTACGGCTGAACATCTCCACGACTTCCGGTGGCCATGATCACGATGGTCGATCTGCTTTTGTGCTGCTCCAACCTAGTCCCTCCGGCTTGCCCAATTCCGCAATGTTGGTGCGTTGAGCTATAATGAGTCTAACAAGCGGCAGTATAATCGCAGTCATGGAATTGTCAACAAGGAAGACTCTAACAATTACAATGCTCGTGGAGGACAGGGGAGGATGCGATGTCGGACGGGTTTGAGCGCCGGAAAGAGCAGAGCAAGGAGGAGATCCGCAAAGCTGCGTGCGAGCTCTTCGGTCGCTTCGGCGTGGAACGGGTGAGCATCGCGGACATAGCGCGCAGAGCCCGTGTCTCCCAGGCGACGATTTACAATAACTTCGGGAGCAAAGACGCTCTCGTGCGTGAGTTTGTGGCCGTTTCGATCAACCAACTTGTGAAGCGCTTCCAGGGGTTCCATGCGACTGACCTTCCTTTCCGGGAGAGGATGACCGGTTTCGTGCGGTTCATCTCCCAGGAATTTGAGGAGGGTCAGATAGGCGGTGCGGCTGGCTTCTCTCTCGGTGATTACGACTTGCTTGATGATCCGGAGATCAGGAAGATACGAGAGGCCGCGCAGGAGAAGATGAGCGAAATGCTGCTCGAACTCGTCCGGGAAGGGAAGGCGGCCGGGGAGATTCGAGGCGATCTGTCCGAGGATGCCTTCCGCGTCTACTTCAGAGTTTTCATGGCTGTCTTCATCGACCCCCAGGTCAGGCACTTGCACCGTCAGGACCCGAAACTCGCGTCGGACCTCAGCTCGCTCATGCTCTTCGGGATGAGCGGTTCCCACGCACGGTCTTGGTGAAACGGCAGGGGGAAAAGGCATGAGTGACGCCGTGTTCACCGCAGCTTCATACGCAGCAGATGCAGCCATGTCGCCTGTCGCTCAACCGCCGCGCCACCCACCCCGGCGACGCGAGATGTCCGTCGCTGCTTTTTGACTTCATCCGTCACCTGGGGTAGTATCAAAGGGTGGTGCGGAGCGGTTGGGTGATCGTACAGCGTGTCCATCCGAGCATCCTGTGCGCGTTTGCGCCTATCCACTGACTGCCATCGACCCGGCATGGGCGATGAGCTCGCTGTTTTCGACAATCGAGTCGCTTGGATCACCGTGGTGACCGAGACGCCGCGATAGCAGCCGGAAGATGGCCCGGGCAATCTGGCCTGAGGCAGATTCCATGTCAATCACGCCCCTCGGCCCGCCGAGGGGTTTTTCTTTCTCAGGGCGCCCGTCATGTCACGCAAGAAGAACAGCATTCTACTGCTTCAGGAAAAGAAGGCGCACCGCACTCCGATCACGATGGTCACTGCGTACGACTATCCCAGCGCGCTGGCGGCCGACCGGACCGGCATCGATAGCATCCTCGTCGGTGACTCGCTGGGCATGGTTGTTCTCGGTTACGATTCCACCACGCCGGTGACCATGGAGGAGATGCTGCACCATTGCCGGGCGGTGCGCCGCGGCGCGCAGTACGCCTTTCTGATCGGCGACATGCCCTTCATGTCCTATCAGGCTGATAGGCGCGAGGCGGTGCGCAACGCCGGACGCTTCTTGAAGGAAGCCGGCATGGATGCGGTCAAGTTGGAGGGCGGTCTGCCGATGGCGGCGACGGTGCGGGCGATCTCCGAGTCTGGCATCACCGTGATCGGCCATATCGGCCTGACGCCTCAATCGACCGCCAAGCTGGGCGGCTATCGCGTCCAGGGACGCACTGCCGCCGCGGCCCAGCACCTGTTGGAGGATGCGGAGGCGTTGCAGGCGGCGGGCGCAGCGATGGTTGTCCTGGAGATGGTGCCCGATCGGGTCGCTGAAACGATAACGCAGCGCCTGCACATCCCCACCATCGGCATCGGAGCCGGGGCTGGCTGCGATGGGCAGGTGCTCGTCCTTCACGACCTGCTGGGGCTGTTCGATAGATTCACGCCGCGCTTCGCGAAACGCTATGCCGAGTTGTTCGTTGAAACGGAGCGGGCGCTGGCAGCTTATCGCGACGATGTTGCAGCTCGCCGTTTCCCTGACGCCGAACACGCTTTTCCGATCGACGAAGCAGCCTGGCTTGAATGGCAGCAGTTGCAGCGCTCCCATGAAAGGGGTATGGAAGATCAGGCGGACTGATGCGTATTGCTATTCTTGGTACGGGCGCGCTGGGGAGTGTCTTTGCAGCCAAACTGGCACGCTGCGTCGAGGTCTGGGTGCTGGGCGCCTGGACGGCGGCAGTCGACGCCATCCGGCGTGAAGGGATTCGGATCCATCAGCTTGACGGCTCGTTGGCGCTGGCCTCCGTGCATGCGACGGGCGATCCGACCAAGGCGTCCATCTGCGATGCGGCCTTGCTCCTGGTCAAGAGCTACCAGACTGAACGCGCAGCAGCATGGGCTGCGCAGGTGCTCGGCCCCCATGGCCTGGCGGTGACTTTTCAAAACGGCCTGGATAACGGCCCGAAGCTTGAAGCCGCAGTGGGCAGGGAGCGCACGGCTCTCGGCGTGAACTACACCGGCGCGACGCTGATCGGACCGGGCGAGACGCGCCACACAGCTCAGTTGACCAACCTGATCGAGTCACGCCCGGAGATTGCGCCGCAGGTCGCCTGCCTGGCGGACATCATGACCGCGGCGGGCCTCGATGCGCGCGCCACGGACGCGATCGAGGGCGAAGTGTGGGGGAAGGCGATCGCCAACGCGGGGATCAATCCGTTGACCGCGCTCTGGCGGGTGCCGAACGGGCAGCTGCTCTCGTGCGATGAACGGCGCTCGCTGCTCGGCCTGCTCGTGGCCGAGGCCGCGGCCGTAGCCCAGGCGCGCGGCGTCACCTTGCCCTTCGCCGACCCACTGGCGCATACCGAAAGGATCTGCCGGGCGAGCGCGGCGAATCACTCGTCCATGCTTCAGGATATCGAGCGCGGCCGGCCGACCGAGATTGACAGCATCAACGGCGTGATCGTCGCCGAGGGCCGCCGCCTGGGCGCGCTGGCGCCGCTCAACGAAGCGGTGTGGCGCCTCGTTCGTGCTATGGAGGGTCATTCATGCAAGTCGTAGCGTCGATTGCCGAGATCCGTCGTCTCCGGCGCGAGCTGACCGGCAGTTGGGGACTGGTGCCCACGATGGGCTTTCTGCACGCAGGACACCTGGCTTTGGTTCAGCGGGCGCGCGGCGAGAACGACCGAGTCGGGGCGTCGATCTTTGTCAACCCGACTCAGTTCGGGCCGACCGAGGATCTGGCGGCCTACCCGCGCGACCTCCCGCGCGACCTGGCCATGCTGGAGGCGGCGGGCGTCGACCTGGTGTGGGCCCCGCCTGTCGCGGAGGTCTATCCTGCGGGTTTCCAGACCTATGTGACGGTGGAAGAGGTGACGAGGGTGCTGGAGGGCGCGGCCCGGCCGACGCACTTCCGGGGCGTGGCGACCATCGTCGCCAAATTGTTCAACGTCTTCCAGCCTGACCGGGCGTATTTCGGCCAGAAGGACGCGCAACAGGTTGTGGTGATCCAGCGCATGGTGCATGATCTGAGCTTTCCACTGGAGATCGTCGTCTGTCCTACGGTGCGCGAGGCGGACGGGCTGGCGCTCTCCTCCCGGAACAGTTACCTCACACCGGAGCAACGAGCCGCCGCGCCGGTGCTGTACCGGGCGCTGTGCGCCGGCCGCGCTGCGTGGCAGGCGGGTGAGTACGATGGCGAGCGGTTGCGGCGGATCATGCGCGGCATCCTCGATGCCGAACCGCTCGTTAGCCCCGACTATGTGAGCGCCGCCGATCCGTTCACGCTGACGGAGCTCGGTGATGCTGGACGCGGTGTGCTGCTCTCGATGGCGGTGCGCATCGGCCGCGCGCGGTTGATCGACAACGTCCGCTTGCTCCCTGATCGTTGAGGCCGCCTCTCTTCCGGAGAAGATCGCACGATGTGGTGCTGAAGCAGGAGTTGCCCCATGTTTCTTGCTATCGATGTCGGTAACACCAACATCACGCTAGGCGTCTATCAGGCCGAGCGCCTGGCGGCGACGTGGCGTGTGGCGACGGTTCACGACCGGATGCCCGATGAATATGGCATCCTGCTCATCCAGTTGATGACGCAGCGAGGTCTGTCGCCGGCGGGGGTGGATGGCGTCGCCATTGCGAGCGTCGTGCCGGCGCTGACGGGCGTGTTTCGGGAGGTCATCGGGAGCTACCTGGAGCAAGAGCCGCTCGTGGTCGATGCCGGGGTGAAAACCGGCGTGCGCATACGTTACGAAAGCCCGCGCGAGGTGGGCGCCGACCGGGTGGTGGACTGCGCGGCCGTGAAGGTGAAGTACGGCGGCCCGGCGTGCGTCGTCGATTTCGGCACCGCCACCACGTTCGACGCGATCACGGCGGAGGGGGATTATCTGGGCGGTGCGATCGCGCCGGGCATCGGTATCGCTGCCGAGGCGCTTTTTTCGCGCGCATCCAAGCTCTACCGCGTCGAGATCGCGCCGCCGTCGCGGGCCATCGGGACCAACACGGCGATGGCGATGCAGTCAGGCATCTTCTTCGGCTACGTGGGTCTGGTCGAAGGCCTGGTGGCGCGTTTTCGTCGCGAGCTGGGCGATGCGATGAAGGTGATTGCCACGGGTGGACTGGCGCAGAGAGTGGCGGCCGAGACACCGGTCATCCAACACATCGACCCCTGGCTGACGTTGGATGGCCTCCGCATCATCTATGAGATGAACCGGCGATAGGCAGGCCACAGCTTCGCGCGCTCCCCCCGCCGATTGGATGGCGCAGCTATTCGCGCTTGATCGGCCGGATCATCAGCACAGGCACTCCGGCCCCGCGCACCACCCGGTCGGCGACGCTGCCTAAGAACCAGCGCGAGGGCCCCGTCCGGCCGTGCGTCGACATCGCAATCAGGTCGGCCTGAACCTTGTGGGCGAATGCAATGATGGCGTCAGCCACCGGTCCGCCCACTGTGACCACCTCAGCGCGCGCCTCGAAGCCCTCGTCTGCGAGGCCTTTGACCAGTCGCTCCAGATACTCGCCGGCCTCGGTTTCCAGCGAAGCCTGCAATGAGTCGGCTACGCTCGGATCTGCGAGCAGATACTCGTACGATGGATAGGTGGTGATGCGCACCAGCATGATCTCGCTGCCGAGCACGCGCGCCAGCGCGCGAACGTGCGTCAGGACTTCCTCGGCCAGCTTTGACCCGTCGAGCGGCACCACGATGCGTCTGTACATGGGATCCTCCTCGTCGTCGAGAAAGGTGGGATGGGGCCGATTCGCTGATGACTGGCCCGCGCGCTCGCCGGTCATCCGCGCGCCGGGCCGCTATCACTGCGCCGGCCGCTTGAAGTAGAGCTGCCTCCTGTCGCTGATGCCGTAGAGGCGTTCGCCGGCGGTGGCGGCCGTCAGTTCCCAGCCGTCCGCTCCTGCCTGAACGACGAAGTCATCGAGCAGCGGGCCATGCATCCATCCTGCGATCTCGACGCCGTTCTCATAGCGCGGCCGCCAGCCGTGATACTCCTGAAACGATACGATGCGATGCTCCCAGCGCAGGGCGTGCTCTGATCGCGGGGCCTTTCTCGCCGGGATCGACGGCCGGTCGGGCGCCGCGGTTGGTTGGGAGACCAACGCGCCGGCAGGATTGTCCCCGCCTCGCGGTGCGCCCAGGATGTCCGCCAGTACGTCGGGCGTCTGCTTACGTTCGGTCATCGTGCAGGATCCTTTGGATGAGCTTACGGTAGTCCTCTGCGCCGGGTGATCCCGGCGCGTATTCGAAGATCGTCTGGCCGTAGCCGGGCGCCTCCGAGAGCCGGACGTTGTAGCGAATCGGCTGGCACAACTCTGCCGGGAATGCCTTACTGAGCTGCTGGAGGATTTCATCCGACTTCCGGACGCGGCGATCGAAGAAGGTCGGCACCACGTACTGGAGAGCGAGCCGGGGATGATACTTCTGGATCGCGGCCATGCTCTGAGTGAAGTCGCGCAGGCTTTGCAGCGTCATCACTTCGAGTGAGACCGGCGTCGCCACTTCCACGGCATAGAACAAGACGTTGACCGACAGCGCATCCCAGCCGGGAGCGGTGTCGAGGATGGTGAAGTCATAGCGGCCGTCGAGCGGCGCCAACGCCTCAGACAGCGTCTGCTCTCCACCGAAGTCCCGGCGAGTGATCAGCCGTTTGAGGTTCGCCAGCGCGCGACCGCCGCCCAGCAGCCATAGGTTCGAGCGAGCCAGCACGATCGCCTCCTCCGCGGTGGCTTCGCCCGCCGCCAACTCGGCCAGTCCTGCGGCCGGTTGCGCGCCCAACGACCGCGCGGATTGGCCCTGGGTGTCCACGTCGACCAACAGCACGCGTTGCCCTGCCAGAGCCAGACCGGCGGCCAGGTTCACGGCCGTGGTGGTCTTCCCGACACCCCCCTTGGTGAGCGCGACCGCGATCTTGCGCAAGTGTCACCTCCCGATCAGCATCTGGCCAGCGCCGGCAACAGGTAATCGCGGGTGACCACGTCCCAACTCATCCCGCGCGCTACGCGTTGACCTTCCTCGATCAGGTGCGCAGCATCCTCCCGAGAGCGTGGCAGCCGGTCAGCGATCTGCTGGGCGACCGCGAGGCTGTTGAATGCCTCGATGTTGTTTCGGGCGACGCGATCGATGCCGAGTGCGTCCCAGGCGCTTTGGAGGCGCCATCCCGGCGGCAGCCCGACGTAGTCCGCCACGATCAGGTTGGGTGTGGGCTGCTCGCCTGCGGCATGCGCCACGAACCCAACGCACCCGCAGACGTTCGAGACCGCGCACAACGCGCCGGCAGCCAACGGCTCCACCTGGGCAATGCCGAACGGCTCGTAGATCGACTGGCCGAACTCCAGGTCGGCGCCGATGCGTAGGTCGGCAAAGGCCATGGCATCGGGCATGCGTCGCCCGCAGCGCGCGCGATCGAAGCCGAACTGGTTGAGCAGAACGACCCGTATGGCGTGGCGGCCCCAGTGGAATGGCTCTAGAACGTTATAAAAATAGTCGGCTTCGATGCCCTGCAGGTCGCCGTTGTCGGCGCGATGGCCGACGGGCCAGCCGTATTCCCACTCCCAGCGGTGGACGTCGTCAGGTCGCCGTCCTGTCGGCACTGCCGTTGACACAACAAGCAGCACAGCAGTCTGTCCGCGCGTCGCCAGCGTCCATTCGAGGTGCTCGAGCACGCGGATATCGCGCCAATACGCCTTGCTGAGCACCATGCGGCTGACGTGGGTGAATATGTAGTCGGGCCGATAGCCGAACAGGTTCTGCGCGTATTGGAGCAGAAGCTCGCGGCTCGCCAACTTCTGCTCCAGGCTGACGGGCGCCGCCGGCACGCCGTTGTACACCAGGTCGATGCCTGTGCTGCCGAAAACGCCGCCGAGGAAGCGGAGCTCGTCGACGACAAGATCGCCCACCGCGAAGAGACGATTGCAGACGCCTGCACGCTGGATCATCGCGTGCTTGTAGAACCAGGACTGGTCGCCGAAGACCTCATCCAGCCGGTTGCCCTGCAACATGCCCAGTCGCAGCGCGTTGTAGAAGCGGGTGTCGTGGCCGCCGTGCTCCTCGACCAGCAGGCGGGCGGTCGCGACCTCGTGCGCGTAGAAGACCGTCTTGTAGCGTTCGCGGTCGCGCAAAAGGGCGCTGAAGACGACCGGCAACCCCAGCCACTCGTGTGCGATGATGTATCGCTCCGCGACGGGCGATAGATCGGCCGTGATCGCCTCGATTGCCTCATAGAGCGGCTCCGCCGCGTTCAGATAGAAGCTCACCTCCCAGTTCCGCTCCAACTGCTGGCACGGCAAGCCCCATCGCTGCCAGAGGTGATACTTGTAGCTGTTGACTATCTCGCCGGAGATGCCGCCTGCGTCGACCAGGATCACCTCATGCTCGGCCCCGCCGAAATTCCGCACCCCGTAGACCAGCCGCACATACATGCGTTCCTCGATCGCGCGCAGCCTACGGGCGATCCCCTCCGCGGTCTGGTTGATTCCGTGCAGCGATGAGTAGAGGATGTTGAGCTGATTCCTTGGCGCGGTCAGGCGCTCCATCTCGTCCGGATTCCAGGGATTGATGGGACCGACGACAATGGTGCGGTGGACAGCTGCGGTGTAGGCCGGTGCACCGAGCAGGCCATCGAGCACCGCGCCGATGCCGCCGATCTTGAAGCCGGCTTCATGGGTGGCGTGAACGACGAGGGCGACTTTGGAAGAAGACATGGCGGCTCCTGAACGGTGACAGCCGAACACAGAAGCTAGCGACTGACCGTTATCATATCCCCAGAGGGAAGACAGCGCAAAACCGAAAGCAGCAGGTACCAGCTGCAACGACCGGCTGCTGGCGGTCTTTCCCTCTGAGTCCGATATAGTTCACCTGAGCCCGGCCTGGCTCACCCCTCCACAGCCCGCCGCAGGGCGGCCATGAATTCTTCAGGAGGTGCTTTCAGCGGTCCGGTCAGGTTGGCGAACAGCATGATGTTCGGTTGACGGGTCCGAACCGAGAGTCGTTGAATGTCAGGGCCATAGCGTTCCACGAACGGCCTGAGCCGCAGAGCCGCTTGCTCAGCGCCCGCCCCACGGTGGCCGATGCCCAGCCCCGACGGCCCATCGGTCCACGCGAACGGCTGCGAGCCGGCGCCCGCATCGAGTCGGCCGCGGAGTTCGCTCCCGACCGGCACGATCTCGACTTCGTAAGCTGGCGCCGTGCGCAGTTCGATACGCGCTGCCAGCAGATCGCGCTTGCCGCGCAGCCATTCATAGGCGAACAGCGGCGCGAACTCGCGCGTCATCAGATAGTAGCCGATTTCCATCCGGCGAAAGGGTTTTCCCGCGCTTTCCACGGTGACTTGTGCGCCGGACCCCATGCCGCGGATCCATTTCCAGAGCGCCTGGCCGCCGACCGGCTTCAGACCGGCGGCCAGCCATAACGCAATGACCTTGCTGCGCCGGCGGTTCAGCCATGAGCCGATCAGAAATCCCACGACCAAGAAGATCAATATCACCCACAGAATGCTTGTTACGAGGCCACCCGTTTCATTCACGTTGCTCTACTCCATCACCAGCACGGCTGCGCCCTGAACCTGGCCGCGGCGGAGACGTTCCAGCGCCTCATTCGCCTGTTCCAGTCTGAAGCGCTGCACGGTCGGCCGCACGCCTGCCGCACGAGCGAGCGACAAGAGCTCCTCACCGTCCTGGCGTGTCAGGTTCGCCACCGACTTCACGGTGCGCTCACCCCACAGGGTCGCGTACGGGAAACTGGGCACGTCGCTCATGTGGATGCCGCCGCATACCACTACCCCGCCGGGCGCGACGGCCCGCAACGCCGCCGGAACCAGCGCGCCGACCGGTGCGAAGATGATCGCTGCATCGAGCATTTCGGGCGGCATCGCGGTCGATTCGCCGGCCCACACCGCGCCGAGCCGCCGGGCGAACTCCTGCGATTCGAGATCAGCGGGCCTGGTGAACGCGTAGACCTGCTTGCCCTGGTGCACCGCCACTTGGGAGATGATGTGCGCGGCGGCGCCGAAGCCATAGATCCCCAGGCGCTCGATCCCCTCCCCGGCCATGCGATATGAGCGATAGCCGATCAGCCCCGCACAGAGAAGCGGCGCCGACTCGGCGAAGTCGCTATCGCCAGGCAGGCGGAAGCAGTACCGTTGATCCGCGACCGAGTAGTCCGCATAACCGCCATCGAGGGTGTAGCCGGTGAAGCGGGCGGCCTCGCACAAGTTCTCCTGCCCACGGCGGCAGTAGCGGCACTCGCCGCATGTCCAGCCCAACCAGGGCACTCCGACGCGATCACCGACCTGGAGCTGCGTCACGCCATCGCCCAGCGCGGCCACCTCTCCGGCGATCTCATGGCCCAAAATCAACGGCAGCTTAGGCTGCGCCAGCTCCCCGTCCACGATGTGTAGATCGGTGCGGCAGACGCCACACGCGTGCACCCGAATCAGCACCTGGCCGGCGCCGGGCAGCGGCGTGCGCGGACAGGCCGCTGCGAGCGGCTGTCCCGGCGCCTCCATCACCATGGCGCGCATCAGTTTGCGGACACTCAACCTTGGTCCCTCCTGGACTGCCTGGGGTGCAGCGATTGCAGGCTGCGCACGCCCAGCTCCTGTGCTTTCAGCGCAGCGATGCCATTCACGGCCGCCGAGGCCGCACTCAGGGTCGTCATGATCGGCACGCCGTGCACCACTGCAGCGGTGCGCATGGTCCGGCTGTCGTCGTGAGCGCGTGCGCCCAGGGGCGTGTTGATTATCAACTGCAGCTCTCTGCGCTCCACCATATCCCGAATGTTCGGCGACCCCTCGCTCACCTTCTTCACCGTTGTCACGGGCAGTCCGACGCGTGCGAGCCAGTCGGCTGTGCCCCTGGTGGCGAAAAGACGGAACCCCAGCCGATGCAGATCGCGCGCGATCTTGACCACCGCACCCTTGTCGAAATCATTGACCGTGATCAGCACTGAGCCGTTGACGGGCAAGGGGGCGCCGGCGGCCATCTGCGCCTTGGCGAAGGCGTGACCGAAGCTCGCAGCATGCCCCATCACCTCGCCGGTCGAGCGCATCTCGGGTCCCAGGCGGTAGTCGCTGCCGAGAAACTTCGTGAACGGCAACACCGCTTCCTTGACAAAGAAGCTTTCGATGCGGGGTGTTTCGGTGAACCCTAGATCGGCCAGCCTGCGTCCCGCCATCACCTGCGCTGCGAGTTTGGCGATTGGCACGCCGGTGGCCTTGCTCACGTAGGGCGCGGTCCGAGAAGCGCGCGGGTTGACCTCCAACACATAGACGATGTCATCCTTGATCGCCAACTGCACGTTCATCAGCCCCCTGACGCCTAACGCCATCCCCAACCTCTCGACATACTCGTAGACGATGCTTTGATGATAGAGGCTGATCTTGTAAGGCGGGAGGACACAGGCGCTGTCGCCGGAGTGAACCCCGGCCTCCTCGATGTGCTGCATCATGCCGGCGACGACGACGCGTTCGCCGTCCGCGAGGGCGTCCACATCGAGCTCGAATGCGTCCTCGAGGTAGCGGTCGATCAGCACCGGACTGTCCGGCGAGGCGGCTTGGGCATGCGCCAGGTAATCGGCCAGCGAAGCATCGTCGTAGGCGATTTCCATGGCGCGGCCGCCCAGGACGTAGGAGGGCCGCACCAAGACCGGGTAGCCGATGCGCGCCGCGACACGGCGGGCTGCATCGAGCGAATGGGAAGCGCCCCACTCCGGGCTGGGAATTGCCAGCCGGCGCAGCAGCTCACCGAAACGCACGCGGTCTTCGGCCAGGTCGATGGCGTCGGGCGA
>CAYRFV010000010.1:0-42426 GCA_964423545.1 uncultured Anaerolineales bacterium
CCTGCCCGCGTCCATGTTGCATCGGGCTAAGCTTGGGTAGCCACGAATTACACGAATTTCACGAAGCCCTTTTCAGTTTTGTGCAATTCGTGCGATTTGTGGCTCGGTAGAGGTGTTCGTGTCTGAGATTCTCTACAAGGAGCTATCCTTCGCGGTTGTCGGCGCAGCGATGGAGGTGCATAAGATACTGGGACCAGGGTATCTGGAAACGGTGTACCAGGCAGCTCTAGCTCAGGAACTCACGCGTCGTTGCATCGCCTTCGAGCAATTCAAACGCTTGCCAGTGAGCTATAAGGGTGCTCTGGTGGGCGAGTACGTAGCCGATCTCGTGATTGAGGACAAGATCATCGTGGAACTGAAGGCAGTCTCGACGTTGAACGCCAGCCACGAGGCTCAGGCAATCAACTCTCTGGCTGCTACTGGTCTCCGCCTGGCGATTCTGTTCAACTTCGGCTCTCCATCGCTTCAGCAGAAGCGGCTTGCCAGATGAGTCAAGAGTAGAGCCACGAATTGCACGAATTAGAAGTAGAGATAGAAGATTTGTGAAATTCGCGTAATTCGTGGCAAACAGGGAGAAGCATATGCAGAAAATCAGCATTGATCCTATCACCCGGCTGGAAGGTCACGGCCGGATCGATATCTTCCTGAACGATGAGGGCGACGTCGCCAACGCGTACATGGTGATCCCGGAGCTGCGTGGGTTCGAGAAGTTCGCGGAGGGGCGCCGCGTCGAGGAGATGAACGACATCACCCCGCGCATTTGCGGCGTGTGCCCCGAGGCGCACCACATGGCTGCGACCAAGGCGTGCGACGCGGTATACCACGTCGATCCACCCCCGACCGCCAAGAAGCTGCGCGAGTTGTTCTATTCGGCCTTCTATGTCGCCGATCACACGGTCCACTTCTATATCCTGGCCGCGCCCGACTTCGTCCTGGGGCCGGACGCGCCGCCGGCCGAGCGCAACATCCTGGGGCTGATCCACAAGGTCGGCGTGGAAACCGGTACGGCGGTGATCCAGGCGCGCGGCAAGGCGATGGACATCGTTGGCGCGCTGGGCGGCCGCAAGGTGCACCCGACTTTCGGCGTACCCGGCGGCGTGGCGAAAAAGATCACCGAGGAGGAGCGGGCAGGGTTCGAGAAGACCGCACGCGATCTGGTGGACTTCGGCCAGTTCAGCATTCAGCTCTTCAAGGACGTGGTGCTAAAGAACCAGGGCTACGTCGACCTGATCCTTTCGGACGCGTTCACGATGCCGACCTACTACATGGGCATGGTGGACGCCAACAACAAGACCAACTTCTACGACGGCAAGGTGCGCGTGGTGGGTCCGGACGGGAAGGAATTGCTGAAGTATTCGCCGAACGAGTACCTGGACGTCGTGGCCGAGCGGGTCGAGCCGTGGACCTACCTCAAGTTCCCCTACCTGAAGAAGGTGGGTTGGAAGGGGCTGGCGCCCGGCAAGGACAGCGGCGTCTACCAGGCCACCCCGCTCTCCCGCCTGAACGCAGCGGATGGCATGGCGACCCCGCGCGCGCAAGAGGCCTACGAGGAGTTCTACGCCACGCTGGGCGGCAAGCCGGTGCACCACACCCTGGCGACGCACTGGGCGCGGCTGGTCGAGCTGCTCTACGCGGCCGAGCGGCTGCTGGAGCTGTGCACCGATCCGGAGATCACCAGCCCGCACTTCCGCAACCTGCCGACGGAAAAACCGACCGAAGGCGTAGGCATCGTCGAGGCCCCGCGCGGCACGCTGACCCACCACTACGTCACCGACGAGCGCGGCATCGTCAAGAAGGCTAACCTGATCGTCGGGACGACGAACAACTACGCGCCGATCGCCATCTCGGTGCGCAAGGCCGCCCAGGCGGTGATCCAGAAGGGCGTCGTCACCGAGGGGATCCTCAATCGCGTGGAGATGGCGTTCCGGTCGTACGATCCCTGCTTCGGCTGCGCCACGCACACGCTGTCGGGGCAGATGCCGCTCGAGGTGCGGATCATCGATGCGAACGGGAAGGTCAAGGACGTGCTGAAGCGGGAGTAGGAACGTCCCGCTCTCACCGCACCGCGGCCCAGTCTGCCCCTATGCACACTTCGGCGGTCTGGGCCGCGTGCTTTACGCGTTGCGTGGCGATTGACTTTGGGGCGATGGCATCATACAATACGACAAGATTGAACGGGGGAGACAAAAATGGAAGAAGTGCTTCAACTCACTGCCGTGATTGAACGTGACGGAGAAGGCTATGTCGCCACATGTCCAGAAGTGGACGTCGTCAGTCAAGGAGACACGGTCGAACAAGCGCGCTTGAACCTGCTCGAAGCGGTTGAGGGGTTCTTTGAAGCCGCATCGCCATCGGAGATCCAGCGCAGGGTGAAGAGACAGTCTTACGTCATGCCGATCATGCCGACTGCGCCGCTAGCCAAGGCCAGGCAAGTGGCGAGGCTGCGCCATGCCTAAACTGCGCGTCTTGTCTGGGAAAGAAGTCTGCGAGAATCATGTCTCAACAGGGCTTCCAGCTAGTCAGGCAAAAGGGAAGCCACATCACCATGCAGAAGAAAGAGGGGCGCTCAACGATCACCGTCCCTGTACCGGATCATGAAGAGTTGAGAACAGGTACGCTCTTGGGAATCATCAGGCAATCCAGCTTGCCTCGCGCACTTTTTGAAGCGAAGTGACTGTACGATTCACTTCTATCGTCCATCAACTCCCGTCAGGAGGTCCCCATGCCAGGCCGTAGACGCAACCCTCAACCCTGGAGGAAATGCTCGAAGTGGGGCTGCAACTATCGGGCTAAACCGAGCGAGGCAGTCTATCGCGCAGTGACTGGTGATCTTCGAAGGGTTTGTGTTTTGGTATTGACATGAAGCGAATGCTTGGTTATACTGTCAATCGAAAGGCAGTATAACTCAGATGCAAACTGTGAAGACCGCGATCTCGATACAAGAAAGCCTCTTCGAGCAGGCGGAGGCGCTTGCCCGCCAGATGAAGATCTCTCGCAGTCGCCTGTTCGTCCTCGCCCTGGAGGACTACATTCGCCGCCAGCAAGATCGCGAGTTGTTGGCTCAGATCAATGCAGCTTACGCCGATGAGCCGGACATCGCCGAACGAACTCTCCGCCGCAAGATGAGAAGCACACATCGCCGAATCGTGGAGGAGGAGTGGTGATCAACCAGGGCGACATCTATTGGGTTGACCTGGGCGAGCCATCGGCGTCGGAGCCTGGGTACAGGCACCCGCACGTCGTCGTGCAGAACAACCTCTTCAATCGCAGCCAGATCAAGACAGTCGTCGTCTGTGCGCTGACTTCAAACCTCAGACGCGCTCAGGCGCCCGGCAACGTGCTTCTTGAGCCGGGCGAAGCCAATCTGCCCAGGCAGAGCGTCGTGAACATCTCACAGATCTATACAGTGGACAAATCGCAACTGGATGAGTATGTCGGGTCGCTATCGTCCGGGCGTGTGCGTGAAATCGTCAATGGCGTGAGGCTTGTCATCGAGCCACGCGAATCGGAATAGCAGCACCCGTCCATCGTCTCCCGTCAGGAGGTCCTTCATGCCAGCACGCAAACGAAATCCCCAACCCTGGTGGAAATGCTCGGAGTGCGGCTACACCTACCAGGCCGCGCCGCCGCCGCCTGCCACATGCCCGAGCTGCCAGCAGAAGTGCGTCTTCGTGGATGTCACCTGCTATGCGCCCGAATGTGGCCCCGGCACGCCTGATCCGCAACTGATGAACACGCCGACCAGCCAGCGCGTGAACGAGCCAGTGAAGAAGTAGGTGAAGACGCTCGTTCTCGGCCTCGGCAATCCCATTCTGACCGATGACGGCGTCGGCGTCCACGTCGTGCGGGCGGTGGCTGCCCGCTGGTCGGGAAATAGCATGGAGTTCCAGGAGGCGTGCGTCGGCGGGCTGCGGCTGCTGGAGGTGATCGCCGGCTATGACCGGTTGATCGTGGTGGACGCCATCCAGTCACCTGCTGGCGCGCCGGGGCAGATTCACCGGCTGGGGCCGCATGACTTGCGCACCTCGCTGCATGTCGGCTCCACCCATGATCTGCCATTTCGCGGCGCGCTGGCATGGGGCCGGCGAATGGGTATGGCGTTGCCGCCCGACGAGGGGATCTCCATCATTGCCATCGAAGCCGAGGATGTTCTGACCTTCGGAGAGACCTTGACGCCTGCCGTGGCGGCGGCCATACCGCTCGCCGTGACAGCGGTGCTGGCCGAAGCAGTTGGTGCAGGCGCCCACACTCCGGGGGATTGACTGCGGGACAACGCCCGATGCAGGCTGCGGCCCGCCTCCAGGCCAGAACCTCCGGACTCGATGTGTTCACCGGGCCCTTGCCTGTGCTCTACATTCCAGTGGGGCGCACCCTATCGCTGACGCGACGCTATCGCGCCGTGTGGCCGGCACTCGCGGCGTGCGCCTCCGGCACAGCAGGGAGCGTATGATGGCCGATTCCGCCTTCCAGGATTTCTATCCCGACGATTGGGCGCGCTGTTACGGTTGCGGTCGCCTCAACGAACACGGCCTGCACATCCGCAGCAGGTGGGACGGCGACGAAACGGTGGCCTACTTTACGCCGCAGCCCTATCACAGCGCTATCCCCGGCGCCGTCTACGGCGGGCTGATCGCCTCGCTCATCGACTGCCACGGCACGGGCACAGCGGCCGGGGCCGGCTACCGCGCCGAGGGCCGCGAGCCCGGCTCCGAACCCCCTCTGCGCTACGTGACGGCCTCCCTCAAGGTGGATTACCTGCGGCCTACGCCGCTGGGACCGGAGCTCGAGATACGCGGCCGCGTACGCGAGGTCAAGGGCCGCAAGGTCGTGGTTGACGCGTGGCTCATGGCGGCGGGCGAACTGTGCGCCCGCGGCGAGGTGATTGCGGTGCGGCTGCCGAAGGATCAGGGATGAGTGTCGGGTGTTTCCTGGACAAGAGTCATGCGCCTTCTCCGTCGGAGATTGAGGCCGCGCTCGGGCCCGCTTTCCCGCACTGGGTGCGTCTGACGCAGTTCATCGCGACGAGCTTTGCCATCCCGCCCGATCTCAGCTACGGCGGCAAGAACTACGGCTGGAACCTGTGGTACCGCAAAGGCGGCAAACCGCTGGTCTCACTCTTTCCGCAGCGAGACCATTTCATCGCACAAGTCGTGCTCGGCAAGGCGCAGGTCGAGAAAGTGTGGGGTCTACCGCTCGGTGAAAAGGTCGGGGCCCTGGTGCGCGAGACGCCACTGTTGCACGACGGGAAGTGGTTGTGGATTCCTGTCGCCTGCGAGACGGACGCGGCCGATGTAGAGCGCCTGCTCATGGTCAAGCGGCGGCCGATCGCACCTCGGGGCGATATGCAGTAACGGGAGCATCTTCGACGCATGAGGCAGACATGAAGCTCAGTGAAGTCCTCCAGATCATCGAAGGAAAGGTGATCTCCAAAGAAGTCGACCTCGACGCCGAGGTGACATCGGGAGGCGGCGCGGATCTGATGAGTGACGTCCTGGCATTCGCCCAAGACGACATGCTCTTGATGACTGGGCTGACCAACCCGCAGGTGGTCCGCACGGCAGAGATGGCCGGAACGGCTGCGATTGTCTTTGTGCGCAGCAAGATCCCGCCACCCGAAACCATAGCCCTGGCCGAACAGAAGGGCATCCCGCTGCTCGCCTCCCGCTACACCATGTTCGAGACGTGCGGACGTCTCTATCAGGCGGGGCTGCCGGCGCACGGTCTCTTCGAACTCACGGTTCGCCGTTGGCATGACGCGTTCGAGGGTGCGGAGTAAGCGCCGATGAATCTGCCGGCTGACAAGAAGGAGATCACCAGGCTCCAGGAGTTGACCTACGAGCTCCGAATCGAAGACGCCATGAGCCACAACGTCTTCACGGTTTCGCCGGACGCCAGCATGGCCGATTTCCGTGAGGTGCTGCGTGCCAACCGTATCTCCGGCACGCCGGTGGTGGAGAATGGGCGGATGGTCGGCATCGTCAGCATCGAGGATCTGATCAAGGCGTTGGCGGCTGGCCAGTTGCAGGCGACCGTGCGTGAGCGGATGCATACCAAACCGGTGACTCTCTATGCAGACGAACCGCTCGTGCATGCCGTGGCGCGTTTCAGCGAACTCAAGTTCGGGCGTTTTCCGGTGGTCAATCGCTCTGGCGAGCTGGTCGGGATTATCACCCAGGGCGATATCATGCGGGCACTGTTGAAGCGCCTGGAGGTGAGCTATCGCGAGGAGGAGATTCATCGCTATCGCGCCAGTCACATCTTCGAGGACATCATTGCCGATGAGATGGCGTTGGTGTTCGGCTATCGGGTCAAACCGCGCGATTTCAGCCATGCTGGCGAGGCTTCCAGCGGCCTGAAGCGCACCCTGGGCCGTCTGGGCATCCATCCGGCGATCATTCGCCGCGTGGCGGTTGCAACCTATGAAGCGGAGATCAACATCGTCGTCTACAGTGATGGGGGCGAGGTCGTCGCAGAGGTGCGTCCCGACCGGATCAAAATCGAAGCGCTCGACAAGGGGCCGGGCATCCCGGATATCGAGCAAGCGATGCAGCCGGGCTGGTCGACTGCGCCCGAGTGGGTGCGGGAGATGGGCTTCGGCGCCGGCATGGGACTGCCCAACATCAAATCGTGCGCCGATGTGATGAAACTCGAGTCCACCGTCGGTGTTGGCACGCACCTGACGATCCTGATCTACCTGGATAGGCCCCCTGCGCCAACCGATCGTCGTCCGGCGTAATCCGATCCCTGCGGTGCGTTACTGCGCAGGCTGCGCCGTCCGGCGATCGGGCCAGCGCAGCGACTCCGGACGCCTGGCGAGGACAGGCGACGCTACGGCAGTGGCCGTCGGTTTGGGCGTGATCCGCCGCTCGAACGCTTTCAAGTCGTCGCTGTAGGGGATGGTGATCCGGTTCAGGAGGAATAGACCGGAGCGCGTCTGCTCCACCCCGGCCCTCACGCCCACCGCTGCACCGTAGCCGGACTTGGGTGCGAGCGACGTGACGAGTGCATTGTGGCCGCCACCGGGATAGGCCAATGCCGTCACCGGCCTGACCAGGTGCTTCTCCAATTCGGCCTTTGAGCCGACCAGTTGCTCGGTGATCTGCTGGGCGTTCTGTTCGTTGAGCAGATGATGGTTGAGCGTGTGACTGCCGAACTCCATGCCGCCCCGGCTCATTTCCTCGATCATCGACCACGTCAACACCTTCGAGCCATCGGAGCGGTTCACCCACTCAACCGGCGGGAAGAACGCGCCGACCATGCAGTGCTTCTTCAGGGTCGGATAGGCGACCGTATAGCCGTCGACCCAACCGTCATCGAAGGTAAGGATGATCGGCTTGGCGGGCAACGGCTGGCCGTGCTGGAAGTATGCCACGAGGTCCGAGAAGGAGACGGTATGGTAGCCATTGTCGGCCAACCACTGCATCTGCGCCTCGAATGCCTCCGGGGTCACGGTCAGATTCCGCCACGTCGCGTTCGCATTCGCCGGCAGGCGCGTGATGTGATGATACATCAGGATGGGCAGCGACACCTTGTCGGCTGGAGCAACCGGACGAGGGAGAGAGGCAGGATCGGGGCAGGACGGGGGCGCGCCTGTCTCGGCGCAAGCTGCCAGCGACGGAATCACCAGCAGCGAGAGCAAGATCAGCAGGATGAACCACGTCGGGTTCGGGCGTCGATGCATGGCGGCGATGTGGCTGGCCGTGGGGCGTCAGGGCAGGTCGAACTGGGTGCTGATGGCCGCCAGGGCGTCATGCAGTCTAGAGAGCTCCACGATGCAGTTGATGGTTGAGATCGACGTGCTGATGGCGAGGATGTTAACGTCTCTGCCGGCCAGAGCACGAAACATGGCGCCTGCGATGCCGGGACGCTCCCGGAAATCGGGCCCGAAGATGGCGACCGAGGCGATATCTGCTCGCGATGTCACAGCTACAGGCTGGAGCTCCGGTCGAATGGTCTCGATGGCGGCCAGGCTGGCCTGGAGATCGGTGCGATCGACACAGAGCACCATCTGCGCCTGATCCGATTGGTCGATCACCTGCACCACGAATTGCACGTTGATGCTGCGCTGCCCCAACGCATCCAGCACCGCCGCGGCAATCCCCGGTCGATCCTTGACCGCCAACACGCTGATGCTGGCTAACTGATCGTTCTGGATGATGCCGCCGATCTTGATCTTCTGACCCACGGAACCCTCCATGGCGCGTTGCTCGAGTCTGCTTCCCACTGGGAATGCCAGAAGTGGCAGCGCAAGTCTAGCATATCGAGGGCTTTTTCGCCAAACACCCGGATCGCGCCATGGCGCCTGCTGACGATCCGACGCGGGCGGGCGAGATTCCCAAAGGCCTGCCGCCGTGCTATAATCGGCCATGCTGGCGCAGGAACGGCGGAGGACGGATGGCGCCTCCGAATCCGAGCGCTGCTTAATCCGCTGACCACGCGGTGGACAATGGGGGCTTATCCAATGGAAGAGACGACCCAGGCGGAGCGGGAGATCCTCGCACTGCTGGACCGGCACCTTACAAGCATCTGGACGGGGGATCTCGCCACCTATCGGGCCACGACCGGCGCCGATGTGACCTTTTTCGAGTGGTACATCAGCACCCAACGCATCGATGGAATTGACTTTCACCTGCGAGAGACCGCTGCCAGCTTTCGCGTCGCGGAGGCGCGTCGTCAGTCCGGTCAGCGCCACGAAGTAGAGCACGAGGTGCTCGCGCCGAAGGTGCAGCTCTACGGCGATATCGCTATCGTCACCTATTCGCTGCTCATGCGCACCATCGGTGAAACGGGAGTGCATCACACCGAACACAACGAGACGCGCGTCTTCCATCGGCGGCCGGATGGCTGGCAGCTTGTACATTGTCATAAGTCGCCTATGTGGCCGGCCCCGCACGCGCCTGCCTGAAACGGCGTGAGTGAGGCGATTTCGGGAGGACGCATGATCGAGATTTCGATTCCAGGGGATGGGTGGCTGCGGTTGAGCTGTCTCGTCCTCGACTATAACGGCACCCTCGCATGCAACGGCATCCTGCTCGATGGGGTGATTGAGCGCCTGAGGGCTCTGTCCGGGAACCTCGCGATCCATGTGATCACGGCCGACACCTTCGGCACGGTCCAGGATGCATTGAAGGACGTTCCTTGCACGGTGCGCATCCTGCCGCAGACGGGACAGAACCACGCCAAGATGGCATACGTCGCGCAGCATGGCCGCAACGAGACCGTGTGCATTGGCAACGGCCGGAACGATCGGCTGATGCTGCAGGCTGCTGCGCTTGGCATCGTCGTGATCGGCCCGGAGGGCGCCGCGGTGGATGCGCTTCAAGCGGCGGATGTTGTGGCGCCGAGCATCCAGGTCGCGCTCGATCTACTGCTGTATCCGCTGAGGTTGGTGGCAACGCTGCGCTCGTAGGCGGTAGGCAGGATCGGGCCAACCGACGCAAGGAGTCGCGGCCAGCGACTCAGAGCATACTGGCGGCTGAGCGGAGATGAGCGGAGGATCTGTGCTCCCCAAGAGCGCGGATGTTGTCGTCATCGGCGGCGGGGTGATGGGTGTCAGCACCGCCTATCACCTGGCGAGCCGAGGCTGTTCCGAAGTTGTCTTGCTGGAAAAGGCGCCGTTCTTGGGCAGCGAGGCTACAGGCAAGTGCGCAGGGGGCATCCGCTATCAGTTCAGCACCGAGATCAATGTCCAGCTCTCGCTGCTAAGCCTGCCGTTGCTCGACCGCTTCGAGGCGCAGTTGGGGCAGCCTATCAATCTGCGCCGGACGGGCTACCTGTTTCTGCTCGATCATCGCGCCGACCTCGAGGTTTTCGAGCGCAACGTGGCGATGCAGAATCGCCTGGGCGTGCCGTCGCGCCTCTTGTCGCATGATGAAGCGGTGGCGCGGGCGCCGCTGATCCGGATGGATGATATCATCGGCGCAGCCTGGCATGCAGATGACGGTCTGGCCGATCCACACGGAGTGGTGCAGGGGTATGCCGCGGGCGCGCGCCGGCATGGCGCGCGCATCTTCACCGGGGTGACGGCAACGGGCATCCAGATCGAGGGCGGCCGGGTCAAGGGGGTGGAGACGAGCAGCGGCGCCATCGCTGCCCCGCACGTGGTGGATGCGGCAGGACCGTGGGCGGGCCAAGTGGCGGCGCTGGCCGGGGTCGAGCTGCCGATCGTGCCGCTGAGGCGCCAGATCGCGGTGACTACACCGCTGCCGCAGGTTCCGCACGGGTTCCCGTTCGTGATCGACTTCAGCCGCTCCCTGTATTTCCATCGCGAGGGGGAGGGCATCCTCACCGGCCAATCGAACCCGGACCAGGCGCCCGGGTTCGACCAAGCGGTGGATCATATCTGGACCGAGCGCCACCTGGACGCAGCCATGTGGCGCTTCCCGCTGTTGGAGCGTGCCGGCCTGTTGCGTGAATGGGCGGGGCTGTATGAAGTCACGCCTGATGCGCACCCGGTGATTGACACCCTGGCCGTTCCGGCGGGTTTCACCATCGTGGCTGGCTTCAGCGGACATGGCTTCATGCACGGCCCGATTGCCGGTCTCCTGGCCGCCGAGATGATCCTCGACGGCCGATCGCTCAGCCTGGACGTGCATCAACTCCGATTGAGCCGGTTCGCGGAAGGAGACCTGGTCAGGGAGCACAATGTGGTGTAGATGGCCTGACGAAGTTCGAGGAGCATAACCGTGGATATCAGACTCAAGCAAGCCGACATTGTCGACGAAGCTGTGGACCTGATCGTCGTCAACCTGTTCCAGGGGGTGACGCAGCCGGGTGGCGCAACCGGTGCGGTCGACCAAGCACTGGGCGGCGCGATCGCCGCCGTCATTGCGGCGGGCGATTTCGCCGGCAAGGCAGGAGAGACCGTCCTGCTCTATACGCGCGGCGCAATCCCAGCGCCGCGCGTGCTGGTCGTGGGGCTGGGTGAGCAATCCAAGTTTGGCCTGAGCGCGGCTCGTACGGCGGCGGCTGCGGCGGCACGCAGGGCGCGCGACCTGGCCGTGAAGTCGTTCGCGACGATCGTCCATGGTGTGGGCGCCGGTGAGCTGGATGCCAGGGCCGCCGCATGCGCACTGGTGGAAGGATCGAGACTGGGCCTCTACCGGTTCGAGGGCGTCCGTTCGAAGCCGCCGAAGGACTGGAAGCCCGATCCTGAAACCATGACGATCGTCGACAGAGCGACCGACCGGCTGCCGGCGATCGAGGCGGGTATGGCGCGCGGCGACGCGATTGCGGCCGGAGTGGCGCTGGCGCGCGATCTGGTGAATACGCCTGCGAACCTGATGACGCCTGCGATCTTGGCGGAGCGCGCTGCGGCAGTGGCGGGTGAAACCGGTCTGCAGTGCGAAGTGTTGGGCCGCGCCGAGTGTAAGGCGCTCGGCATGGGCATCTTCATGGCCGTCGCCGAGGAGTCCGAGCAGGACCCGCGACTGGTCATCCTGGAGCACAATGCGAGCCGCAGCGATTTGCCGGCGGTGGTCCTGGTGGGCAAGGGGGTCACGTTCGATTCGGGCGGCATCTCGATCAAGCCGAGCGAAGAGATGTGGCGGATGAAAGGCGACATGGCGGGCGCGGCCGCGGTGATCGCCGCCCTCGGGATCGCCGCGCGGCTCGATTTGCCCTTGCACGTGATCGGGTTGGCACCGTGCGCCGAAAACCTGCCGGGCGGTCGCGCACAGAAGCCAGGCGACGTCTATCGCGGCATGAACGGCAAGACGATGGAAGTGATCAGCACTGATGCCGAGGGGCGCATGTTGCTGGCCGATGCGCTGGCGTACGCTGCACGTTATGCCCCCGCGGCAGTGGTCGACATTGCCACGCTGACCGGCGCCCAGGCGGTCGCGCTCGGCCCGCAGGCGGCCGCGCTGTTTGCGAACAACGACGCATTGGCGGCCCGGCTGTTGGCGGCGGCCGAAGCCACGGGGGATCGGCTCTGGCGGCTGCCGCTCTACGACGAATACGTCGAGGCGATCAAGAGTCAGGTCGCCGATGTTAAGAATAGTGGCGGGCGCACCTCAGGCATCGGCAGCAGTGCGAAGTTCATCGAGCACTTCACCGAGGGCTATCCTTGGGCGCACATCGACATGGCCTCGATGTCGCTGTCGGATGAGGACAAACCGGCCCAGCCCAAGGGCGCCACAGGCTACGGCGTGAGGCTGTTTGCGGCGTTTCTGGAGGGGTGGACGCAGTAGCCGAGGCGAAAAGGCGGCGGGCGTACCTGGCGGAAGGTCGACCTGAGCCGCGGGATCGTAGCGCCGCACCGGGGAAGTGCGGCGCCGGCGGTCAGGCGGCGCGGCTGCCGCGTCGATGCCAGACGTAGGTGACCAGCCCGGCCAGTGACACCGCCGAGCCGACGGCTGCGGCGCCCCACACCCAGCGCCGGTCCTGTCCCGGCACGGTGACAACCCTGCGGAAGACGCGGCGGGAGAGGCCGGACTCAACCTCGTCTTCGATCAGCGGCAGGAGCGCAGGCTGAAGCTGCTCGCGGCGCGCGCGATCCACCAGGCTGCGGTGCAGCTCGGCGCGGAAGCGGGCGTCGGGCGGCGCCGGCGCAAGCAGTGCTGAGAGGTCGCGCGACAGGGCCAGGTAGGGTGTTACGCTGAGTCTTTGTTCGTGGTATTGCTTCATGTGCCTTCCCGTCCGCTCGCGCCCTGAGCTCATTGCCATTCGCGTGCTTCCAGATCAGCGCGCAATGACTTGAGGGTGCGAAAGTAGAGCGACTTGATCGAACTCTCGGTGCGACCCATCAGCCGACCAATCTCGTCGTTCGACAGCCGGTCGGCGAACTTCAGAATCAGCAGGCGCTGCCGCTCTTCCGGCTGGCGGCGGATTGCTGACCACAGCGCCCGCTGTTTCTCGCGCGTCTCGGCGCTGCGCTCCGGGCTCTCCGCAGCGCGCCCAGCCAACTCCACATCCTCCAGCGACGTCATGCGCCAACGGCCGCGCGCTCGGTGATGGTTAGCCACCAGGTTGTGCGCGATCCTGTAGAGCCAGGCCGCAAATGGGATGCCTTGATCCACGTACCGGTCAATGCTTCCCAACGCCTGGTGAAACGTGCGCGCAGTCAAGTCCTCTGCATCTGCCGTGTTGCCGATCCGGTAGTAAACATAATTATAGATTCGATCGACGTTGCGCAGGTAAAGCTCACCGAATGCCTCGGCATCGCGTTTCGCCAGCTCAACCAACTGGCTCTCCGTCATGTCGATGTAGCGATGGTTGTGAGCGATCGGGACTTCCAGGTTTTCACCGCTTGCCATGATATGAAACACCGCAGAACGACTCGGGGTGCGGCCAATATTGGCAGGGCGCCGAGATGACTGCCAGGATTTGCGGCGCCGCAGCACCGCATATCCTGGATGTTGCGCCACAGCCTTCCGGCGTGGGCCGTTCAGTCGCCCCCGTACACTGCCGCGCCGACTGTGCCCGGACCCACGTGGGTGCCGATGACGGGACCCAGGGTGCAGGTGAAGACATTCGGCGTGTCGAACCGCTTGGTCAGGGTCGCCGCGATTTCGCTCGCCGCGGTGGGGGAGTCAGCATGCGTCACGCCGATGCGCACCCGCGCTCCTCGTGCGGAGAGCTGCTGCGCCAACAGATCTTCCATCGTTTCGATCGCTTTGCTCATGCTACGCACCCGGGCGGCGGGATGCACCTCTCCCTCAACGATGCTCAGGAGCGGCTTGAACTGCAGAAGGGTGCCCATGAAGGCCTGCGCTTTGCCGATGCGCCCCCCGCGTTGCAGGTATTCGAGCGTCTGGAGGGTGAAAAAGAGGCGGATTTCGTCGCGCATCCGCTCGAGCCTGGCGACGATCTCAGCGCTGGAGGCTCCAGCCGAAGCCATGTCGACGGCTTGTTGCACCATCAGGCCTTGACCGACGGAAATGCTTTTCGAATCGACCACGTGGATCGGCCGGCCAGCCAGGCTCTCTTTCGCCAGCAGCGCCGATTCGTAGGTGCGGCTGAGCTTGGCCGAGAGGGTAATCGCAACCACTGAATCGCCCGCATCGGTGAAGGTTCTGAATGGGACGTCGAATTGCGCCGGTGTCGCCTGCGACGTGGTCGGGAGCTTGTCGCTTTTCGGCAGGCGCTCCCAGAACTGCTCGCGCGTGATCTCGATATTGTCTCGGAAAGACTCCTGTCCGAAAATCACATAGAGTGGAACCACGGTGACCAGCGGGTGCGTCAGCAGTTCCGGTGGGGCCTCGCAGGTCGAATCTGTGACGATGCGAATCATGGCTTTCTCCTCAAACCAGGATGGGTGAGACCAGGATGCGTGCTCAAGGCATCGAGAGCATGGAGCGGGCGGACGAAAACAAGGGGCGCCTGCCGCAACAAAGGCGACGGCGCCCACGATCAGCAACGAAAAAACCTCCAGCGCAGGCCGCGCATGCCTACCCGATCATTGTAGACGGAGAGGGGGCATTTGTCAACGCAGCACTTCCAGAACGGCCGGTCGTTCCCAGGTGCGCCCATCCACTTGCACCGACGTCATCGGCCAATCCGGAATCGTGGTCAGCACTTCATTGGCAGTCGCGCCTACCAGGAGGGTGTCCTCGCATTTGAACCCGGCGATCGATGGGTTCCAGGCGAAGGCCTGCCCTTCGGTCACCACCTCGGCGGAGCTGGCCGTGCCGACATATTCGCGCGCCAGGTACCCGGCCGCACCCCCCTGATGGTGCTGTTGCCATTCGTCAGGGAAGCCGACCGACGCGTACGCCTCGACGGCCGCTCGGAAGATGTCGGCGACGCGAGCGCCCGGCCGGGTGCGGCTGTAGAAGGTGGCGTCGACCGTGGCGCAGGCGCGCTGCTTGCCGCGCAGCTCGGTCGGCAGCGGGCCGAAGTGGATCAGCCGGGTGATTGATGCGACCAGCCCGGCGGCGCGGCCGCAGAGCACGAGCATCGCATACTTCTCCAGCCGCCTGCCGGTGGGCAGTGGGTGGCGGAAGCGGAAGATGCGCTCGTCGGTAGCGATCAGGTTGACGATGGGCACGGCGCCCTGTGCATAGGTGTGCTGGCTGAGCAGTCCAGCAATCTCGCATTCGGTCATCCCGGGGCGCACTGCGCGAATGGCGGCATCCATCGCCTGCGCGCAAGCGCGGCCCAACACGCGGAACCTCTGCCCTTCAGCCGGCGTCAATCTGAGGCGCAGCCGGTTGAACTCGTCGCTCAGATCGATCGCGCCCGGATGCGGGGCGTCGGCGCCGAGGCGGAGGTCGCGCGTCAGGTCAGCCAGGGGCGGACTCTGCCCGTGCCACGGCGCCGCGCGGATGGCGAAGCCATTCGCCTCCAGCGGCTCCTCCGCCGCCAGGCGCACAGCCTCGATGTTGCTTGTGAGCACAACCTGCGCATCGGGCGTGACAAGGAGCACAGCCGCGCCCTGCTCCGCGGCGAGGCCGACGTAGTTCGCTGCGCCGTCGGTGGCCCAGGCGAAGTTGGCAATCCGCTTGATGACGACGGCATCGAGCTCGCGGCGAGCGAGCATGGATCGAATCTGTGCTAACTTGGTCTGATGGTCGCTCATGGGAGAGAGTCCTCGTGGGTCGGGAGTGGAAGGTAGGATGCAACGACGTGAGTTCCACTATAACGACGCATGCGCCGCCTGTCAAATTGCACGCGGCCAGGAGGCGCGCGGCCGCCCCTGTTTGGCGAGAGGCCTGTTCTATGTTACACTGAATGCTTGTGAGTGGAATGCCCAATCTGAAGCAGAGGTCACCAGCCCATGAAGCGGCTCGTCTCTACTTTGGTCCTGATGCTCCTGCTGTTGAGTCTGGCGGCGTATGCGTCGGCTGCGCCGCTTGCCCAAGGGCCGAAACCAGCGATCACCCAGCCTGAACCGGACGCAGCCGTCCGTGGCACCGTACAGATCGTCGGCTCCGCGACGCATCCGCAATTCCAACGCTATGAGCTGTACTACGCCCCGTTTCCCGTGCCCGGCGATAACGCCTGGATCTTCATCGGCGATGCGCATTTTCAGCAGCAGCCGGCGGGTCTACTGGGCACGTGGGCCACGGGCAGCCTGCCCGACGGCGCCTATGCCCTGAGGGTGCGGGTGGTGCGGCAAGATGGCAACTATACGGATAGCGACCCGCGGCGCGTGATCGTGGCGAACCGCCGCGCCGTCGAGACGGCCACACCCGCTGTCACCCTCGCACCTACGGAGGCGCCGGCAACGCCCCTTCCGGTTCCGACGGTTGCGATCGTGGCGCCGACCGTGCAATTGCCGCGCGGCACGGTCACGCCCACGGTGTTTGCGCGAACGACAGCCACCGCCACGCCGCTCGCCGGCGAGACGCGGGCGACGCCTTCGGCTGCAGCAGACAGCCTGCTCGACACAGGCCGGCTCGCCGGCGCGGCCGAGAAGGCGGCCACCTACACCGTGGCGTTATTTGTGGCTGTCGGGGCTTTCTTTGCCGTGAAGGCGGTGCTGGCGTGGATCTGGCACAAGATCAGGCCGTGATGCGCGACGCTTGACGAACGACGAGTGACGCGAGGGGGCAGGTGCTCCCCTCGTTTGCCATTGTCTCTGCTGGTGAGGCATGAACCTGCCATTTCTGCGCGGCGTCCGTGATGCCGCTCCGGCCTCCGATGTCTCCCTAAAGATGATCGTGGGGCTGGGCAACCCCGGGCCAGACTATGCGCGCAGCCGACACAACATCGGCTTCCAGGTGCTCGATGTGTTTGCCGGGCGACATGGTTTGGCGTTTGACAGGTCGCAGAAGCGCGCGCGCGTGGCCCTGGGGCCGGTGAAGCTGGCGAGATGGAGCGGTCGGCTGCTGCTGGCAAAGCCGCTGACCTATATGAATGCCAGCGGCGAGGCGATCGGACCACTGGCGAAATTCTACAAGATCGCGCCTGCCGACCTGTTGGTGATTTTCGATGATCTCGATCTGCCGGTAGGCCGGGTCCGGCTGCGCGCCGATGGAGGATCGAGCGGGCAGAAGGGAGTCAAATCGATCATCCACAGCCTGGGCACCGAGGCATTCCCGCGGCTGCGCGTCGGCATCGGCCGGCCCCCGGGCCAGATGGATCCCGCCGATTATGTTCTCCAGCCCTTCTCGGCGGCGCAGGAGGAGGAGATGGTGTTTGTCCGCATCAAGGCTGCCGACGCCATCGAGGCCTGGCTTGCGGACGGGATCGACGCGGCAATGAATCAGTTTAACTGACGGTGGAGGGGGACGCAAGGCCAGGGACGCAGAACCGTCGCCACACATCGTTGGCCACCCCTCCTGCGTCGCAGATGCATGAAACTCAACGGTCTTCTCGCTCTGGGTGAGCAGCTTCCGGCGTTTCGGGAGCTGACGAACAGCCTGACCTCGGCCGGCGGCGCCGTGCCGGTTCAACCGTTGGGCGTCCATCACGCAGCCAGGCCTTACCTGGTGGCGATGTTGGCGCGCGCGCTCGACCGGCCGATGATCGTGGTCAGCGCACGTAGCGGACGCGCTCGCCAGTGGGTGGATGAGCTGCGCGTGTGGTTGCCCGACGAGCACCCCGTGCATTTCTTTGCTGATCCTGACGCGCTTCCCTATGAACGCATTCCCTGGGCGCCTGAGACGCGACAACGTCGGCTGGAAGGGTTGGTGAGCCTGCTGATCACGGAGAGCGGCGGATCGCCTGCCCTTCACGCTCCCATTGTCGTCACGTCGGCGCGTGCGCTCATCCAGATGACCCTGCCCGTGCGCGAGATGCGCGCCGCGCTGCGGCCGATCCGGCCGGGCCAGCTGTTTGATCTGAACAAAGTGCTGGCGCAGTGGGTGGGCTGGGGCTACGAGGCCGCGGCCGTGGTTGAGGCTGCAGGGCAATTCAGCCGGCGCGGCGGCATCGTCGACATCTGGCCGCCCAACCTGCGCAGGCCGCTGCGCGTCGAGCTTTTCGGCGACGAGATCGACAGTCTGCGCACCTTCGATCCATCGACGCAGCGCACCCTGGCGCGCATCGAACAGGCTCAGGTAGGTCCCGCAAGCGAGGCGCTGCCCCGACTGGGCGAGCGGGTTCGAGATCGGCTGGCTGGCCTCGATCTGTCGCCTTGCCATCCCCCGGCGCGCATCGAGTACGAGCGTGAAATCGAGCAGTTGATTGAGGGAAGCGGCTTCCGCAACCTGGAGTGGTGGGCGCCCTACCTCTACTCTCAGCCTGCCACCCTGCTGGATTACCTGCCCCCTTCCGGTCTGCTGCTGATCGACGATGCTGCGGAAACGATGGCCACGCTGTCCGATCTGGCAGGGCAGGCCGAGCAACTGCAGCGCGATCTGGCAGGGGCCGGGGATCTGCCGGCGGGTGTGCAGCCCCCCTACTTTGCCCCCGCGATTCTGCGGCAGGCCATCGCTGGGCGCTCACCTCTGTTGTTGGGTGGCATGATGCTGGATGGATGGGCGGCGACGGTGGATTCACCGCTGGCGCGAGCGTTTGTTGCGAGCCAGCGCTTCGGCGGACAGGTGCGCAACGTGGTGTCGGACGTTGAACGCGTGCTGCGCGAGGGCGCCACGGTCGTGTTGGTCAGCCGGCAGGCCCCACGGCTGGCCGAGATCTTCGGCGAAGCCCGCCACGCCATCGTACCGGTCGAGCAGGTCGTCGCGCCCCCGCCCCCCGGTCTCACGGTGGTGCAGGGGGTGATGGACGAGGGTTGGAAGCTGGAGGGAGGCAGCTGGCTCAATGAGCCGGATTCGGCTGAGATGGCGTCGTCCGCCGACCACCGCCCGCGAGCGGTCTGGTTCCTCACCGACGCCGAGCTTTTCGGCTGGGGCAAGCCGAAGCCGCGGCGGCCGCAGCGGAGTCGCGCGCTGGCTCCCGAGGTGTTCTTCGCAGATGTGAAGCCCGGCGACTATGTGGTGCACATCGAGCACGGCATCGGCCGCTTCAAGGGCTTGATGAAAATGACGCTGGACGGATCGGAACGCGAGTACCTCCAGGTGGAGTACGTGCAGGGCGATCAGCTCTATGTCCCGGTCCACCAAGCCGACCGGCTGGCCCGCTATGTGGGACCGGGGGAGGGTGCGCCGTCGCTCCATCGTCTCGGCACATTGGAGTGGGAGCAGGTGAAGGCCCGCGCCAAGAAGGCCGTGGCCGAGATCGCGGAGGATCTGCTCGATCTATATGCAGCGCGCGAGGTGGTGCAGGGCCACGCCTTCAGCCCCGACGCGCCGTGGCAGCACGAGCTGGAGGCCAGCTTCCCCTACATCGAAACCGAAGACCAACTGGTTGCGATCGAGGCGGTCAAGCACGACATGGAGCAGCCACGGCCGATGGATCGCTTGATCTGCGGCGACGTGGGCTATGGCAAGACCGAGGTGGCCTTGCGCGCGGCGTTCAAGGCGATCATGGATGGCAAGCAGGTCGCCGTGTTGGTGCCGACCACGGTTCTCTGCCAGCAGCACTACACCAACTTCTCCCGCCGGCTGGCGGCTTTCCCGGTCACGGTCGGCACCCTGTCCCGCTTTCAGACCCCTGCCAACCAGGATCGCACGATTTCGGGCCTGGCGACCGGCAGCATCGACCTGGTGGTGGGCACGCACCGACTGCTCAGCAAGGATGTCGCGTTCAGGGACCTGGGGCTGCTGATTGTGGACGAGGAGCAACGTTTCGGCGTAGCGCACAAGGAGCGCATCAAGCAGCTGCGCACCGAGGTGGATGTGCTGACGCTGACCGCGACGCCGATCCCCCGCACGCTTCACATGAGTCTGACCGGTGTGCGCGATTTGAGCACCATTGAGACGCCGCCCGAAGAGCGCCTGCCCGTCAAGACGTTTGTCGGCGAGTTCGATGAGACGCTGATTCGCCAGGCAATTTTGCGCGAGCTGGACCGCAACGGGCAGATCTACTTCGTACACAATCGCGTCCAGGGCATCCAGCAGATCGCCGCGCGCGTTCAGCGGATCGTGCCCGAGGCGCGCATCGCCATCGGCCACGGACAGATGCCGGAGAAGGAGCTTTCTGCAGTGATGTTGGACTTCGCTGAGGGGGAGTACGATATCCTCGTCTGCACCAGCATCATCGAGAGCGGGTTGGATATCCCGAACGCCAACACGATCATCATCAATCGGGCCGACCAGTTCGGCCTGGCCCAGCTCTACCAGCTGCGCGGCCGCGTCGGCCGTTCGGCCGTGCGCGCCTATGCCTATCTGTTGGTGGACAAATACAAGACGCTGACGGAAGACGCGCGGCGGCGCCTGGAGGCGTTGCAGGAGGCAAGCGAACTGGGCGCAGGCTTCCGCATCGCCATGGAGGACCTGGAAATCCGCGGCGCGGGCGAGCTGCTTGGCGCGCGACAGCACGGCCACATCTCGGCGGTCGGTTTCGATCTGTACACGCGGCTGCTGGCCCAGGCCGTGGCGGAGGCGCGCGAGAAGGTGAGGAAAGACGATGGATCGGAGCCGCGAGACGCGTCGTCCCGCGGCCCTCTTGTCCCCACCACCCGGCGTAACCTGCTCGATGAGCCACTGGCGCCGACCGTCACGCTCGACCTGAACCTGCCCGCTCGCCTACCGGAAAGCTTCGCACCCGAGGCAAGTCTGCGGCTGCAGCTGTACCGACGGCTGGCCGGCCTGACCGACCAGGCAGCGATCGATGAGATGGGACAGGAGCTGATCGATCGCTTCGGGCCGCTGCCCGAGCCGGTGGAGAATCTGCTGTACGTGGTCCGGGTCAAGGTGCTGGCAGTGAACGTGGGGGTGGAGGCGATCAGCCAGGAGGATGGGCAGCTCGTGCTCAAATCGGCCGCGCTGGAGAGCATGGATCGCGTCCGGCTGCAAAGCCAACTACAGGCGCAGGGCGTGCCGGCACGCGTGGCGCGCCGCGCCATCTGGTTGGAGCTGCGGGATGGGGGCGCGTGGCAGCGGGATCTGGTCAAGACGCTCGAGGCGCTGCAAGACTGACGCAGCCTGTGGAGAGCGCCGCCTTCCGCTGGTACGGCGCTGACCCCGGCGATGGCGGGGCGCCTGGGGAGCCCGGAGGTGCTCCGTCATTGCGTGCAGGTTGGGCTCGCGTGTGGGAGATATGTGGGAAAACAGGGGATAAATGGGGGATAAAGTGCGAGAAAAGCGGCATGGCCGTGTGGGAAACGCGAGGGATAATGCGGGATAAATGAGGGATAAGAGGGAATGAAGAGCGGCCCTGCGAGGGATTTGCACCCGTAAGGCCGCTCATTTGTTTGGGGCGAGCACCGGGCTCGCCCCTACTTATTCCAGAGCTCGCGACGAAGCACCTTGCCCACCGAGCTCTTCGGCAGCGCGGTGCGAAACTCCACGAACTTGGGCACCTTGTAACCGGTGAGCGACTGCCGGCAGAAGTTGCGAATGTCGTCGACTGTCGCGGCTTGTCCCTCACGCAGCACGACGAAGGCCTTGACTGCCTCGCCCTGGTACTCGTCACGCACGCCCGCCACGGCGACCTCTGCCACCGCCGGATGTTTGGCGATGACCTCCTCCACTTCGCGCGGCCACACCTGGAACCCGGCTGGCTTGATCACGTCCTTCTTGCGGTCCACGATGAACAGGTAGCCGTCGTCGTCCATGTAGCCGAGGTCGCCAGTGTAGAGCCAGCCATCGCGCAGAATCTCGGCGGTGGCATCCTGCCGTCCCCAATAGCCGAGCATGAGCTGCGGCGCAGTCAGTGCAATCTCTCCGATTTCATTCGGCGGCAAGTCCCGTTGGCCCGTATCTGCATCCACGATGCGCACTTGCACATCGCTGATCGGCAGACCGACCGAGCCAGCTTTGTATCGCCCCTGGACCGGCGTGATGCAGGCAGCCATCATCGATTCGGTGAGCGCATAGCCTTCGACGATCCGGCCCCCGGTCGCGGCCTCGAAGCGCTCCTTGGTCTCCTGCAGCAGCGGCGCCGCGCCGGAGATGCACAGCTTGATCGATCTCAGGTGCGCCTTGCCCGTCCTGATCCGGTCATTGTTCAGGAGCGCCTGGAAGAAGGTCGGCACACCGGGCATGAAGGTGGGCTGTTCCCGCTGAATCGTCTCGACCACGTCGGGAATATCGCGCGGGTTGGGGATGAGCACCATGCAGGCGCGGCGGATGAACGCGGTGCTCTGCACCCCCACCGCGGCGAAGACGTGGAAGAGCGGCAGGCTGGCCAAGAGGCGCTCATCCCAATCGACCAGGCTGCTCCTGAACCATTCGCTGATCTGCATTCCGGCCATGACGAGCGCATGGTGGTTGGCGAAGGCTGCCTTCGACACACCCGTCGTGCCCCCTGTGAACAGGATGAGCCCCGGGTCCGCGGGGCCGACGGCCACCTGGGGCCGCGGCGACTTCTCGTGCTGGGCGATCAGTTGGCTGAACCAGAGATCGCCCGGCTGAAGGGTGATGCGATCCCCCTCTTTCTTCTCCCGCGCCAGGATGAACAGCACCCTCAGCACCGGCGGCAGGTACTCTCGGATGTTGGCGGCGATCACCCGGCGCACTGCGGTCGCGGCTTGCACCCGCTTGATCTTGTCATAGAACCGTGTCAACACCACGACGGTCTCGGCATTGCACTCGCGGAGCGCGTGCTCCAGCTCCGGCTCAGTGTAGAGCGGGTTGATGGACGCGACGATCCCACCAGCCTTCCAGACCCCCAGCTCAGCGATGACGTACTGGGGACAGTTGGGCATGTTGATGGCGACCCGATCTCCCTTCTTGACGCCCAGCTCGACCAATGCCGACGCCAAGGCGTCGCTGCGCAAGTCGAGCTCGGCATAGGAGAGTTTGCTGCCTTTGAAGACCAGTGCCGTATGTTGCGGCCGGAGGCGCGCCGTCTCGGCGACGATGTCAAGTAAGGTGGTCTGCGGATAGGGGTGCAGTGACGCTGAGATGCCCGGATCATAGTTTGCCAGCCAGGGTTGGGTTTCCATTTCGTTCTCCTGTCGTGAGGTGCGAGGCAACGAGCCAGCCCCGACGGCATGGTCGTAATCAATGGTAACATCATTAGCGTATTTCGGCCAAATACCTGTGCAATACTTGTGCATGAACAAGCGCCGCGTAGAAGCAGGGCGCCATGCCCCGCACGGCGCGCCGGCCGCTGATCGCCCGGGCCGCAGGGAGGCGGGCGTAGTCCACTACTCCGGAGGCCGCGCCAGGCGTGCAGGGGTCAGTGGGATGCGACCGCGAGTTTCCGGCCGCAGGTTGATGCTGGCGATCGTCTCCGCCAGTTCGGGTGGGTGGTGGGCTGCGCTCGCGTTGCAGGCGCGGCGCTTATCACTGTGCCTCGCTCGCGCGCCGGCAGCGTCCCGCACGGGTGGCGCGGCCCGATCGGTCCAGCCCGGATCGCCGGCAGGCGGCATCCCGATCGTAGAGCGCATCCTCTAGCGCAGGAACAGCGGCGCCGCGATGCTCGCCAGCGGACTACCGCCAAGCATCGCCAGCAGGCGATTGCCCGAGCCGGGGATGCAGACAACATCGCCGTGCGCGAAGCTCCGCAGCGAAGCGTCCACGACTGCCTCCGCCGGCATCCAGAGGAACGCGGGTGTCTTGCGCTTGTCGAATTCGCGCAGATCCTCGTGGAATTCCGTGTGCGTGAAGCCGGGGCAGAGCGCCTGCACGCGGACCCCTGTGCCCCGCAATTCGAGCGCGAGGGCCTTCGAGAAGGTGATCAGATAGCCCTTGGTGGCGCAGTAAGTGGCGTTGCCCGGCAGCGCCATGAACCCGGCTACGGACGCGACGTTGATGATCCCGCCGCGACCGCGTGCGACCATTTCCGGCAGCACCGCGCGCGCCAGGCGCACGCTGGCGAGCACGTGCAGCTCGATCATGGCAAGCTGCGGGCCAGGATCGGCCTGGTGGAACCGTCCCTCCACGCCGACGCCAGCATTGTTGACCAGCAGCTCCAAGTCGCTCAGCACGGCGAGCTGCGCCTCCACGCGACGAAGATCGGCTTCGTGCGTCAGGTCGGCGGGCAGCACTTCGACCTGGATGCCGCAGCTCCGCTGAAGCTCGGCGGCGAGCGCCTCCAGCCGGTCGACGCGACGGGCGATCAGCACGAGGTCGTAGCCCAGCGCGGCCAGCTGCCGCGCGAACGCCGCACCGATGCCGCTCGAAGCGCCGGTGATGGCGGTGGTGGCGGACGCGGCAGGCTTGAGCGGGGCCGTCTTTGATCGCAGCAGGGTCAGCGCGGCGGCCGCTCCAACCGCCGCACCCAGGGCGAAGGCCATCCGTCGAGTGCTCAACTGGTTTGCCCCTTTCATGGGCGCCGCTCAGCTAATGGGTCAGCCACACCATCCACGCATCCTACCACGAACTCACGGTTGCGCTTCGGCCAGGCCCGTGACGATTCGTAGATTCGTGTCGCCCCTGGCCTTCGCAGACGGCCGCGCTCCACCTCAGTGCGGCTCCATCGTCACCCGCTCGAAGAACGGCGCAGCCAACGCTGACATGTGATAGCGTCGCGCCCAGGGCTTAACGAGGAGGTGCACGGTGTAGTATCGCAGCGGGAGGGCGATCGCATCGCGGACGAGAAGGGCATCCGCCTGGCGATACAGACTCACGCGCGTAACCTGGTCTGGCTGATAGCGAGCTTCTTCAACCAACGCCTCGTAGGCTTCATGGCAGCAGCCAGTTTGAGGCTGGACGAAGTCCTCATACCACGAGCGGAGTACGCTGTCCGGGTCGGGATAGGCCGCGCACCAACGAAGGGTAAACACGTGAGCCGTGGGCAGCCGATGCTCCATTTGCAGCGTGCGAAACTGCGTCGGCTCCAGGAAGTGCTGGCGGCAGGTGATGCCGAGATGGGCTTGCCATTGTTCCGCCAGCCATCGCGCCTCCGACCGCGAGCGACCCGTGTCGTTCGCCAGAAGCGACAGCTCCGGGAAGCCGTGACCTTGGGGATAGCCGGCCTCGGCCAGAAGCTCACGCGCCCGTGGAAGATCATAGGGCAAGCCGATTCCCGCGGCGTGGCCGGGCATACCGGGCGGCAGGACGCCGCCATCGGCGGGCAACTCATAGGCGCCGTACACCGCGCGCGTGAAGGCCGGGCGGTCGAAGGCCAGGGCCAACGCCTGGCGCACGCGTACATCGTCAAGGGGCGGTAGCCGCATGTTGAAGCCCCAGCCCGAAGTGACCCACATCGAATGCCTGCGATATTCGCCAGGGTGAATCATGTGCAGGAATTGAATCGCTTCGGTAGGGAATTCAGAGATGTTGAGATGGTCCAATTGGTTGGCGCGATACATCTCATAGCGCGCCCGCCAGTCCGTTTGAGCCGGCACCCTGCCGAGATAGGCCACAATGCACTGAAGATTGCCGAAGCGCGGGCCATGGTGAGCAGGGTGGCGCGCCAGCGTCATGTGCTCTCCAGATTGCCAGCTTTCTACGAGGAACGGCCCATTCGTGACGATCTTGTCCGCATCCGTCCAGCGTCGGCCATGACGCTCTACCCTATGGCGCGGGACTGGCATTGCGCCGGGCGCCGCCAACAGGTACAACAAGTAGCTGATCGGTCGCTCCAATTCGACAATCAACGAGTGATCATCCCGCGCATGCACACCCACCTGCGCCGGATCGGCGTGCGCGCCCTGGTTGTAGGCTTTAGCTCCCCTGATGTCGTACAGAAGGCTGGGCAGCCACGCCTTGTTCTGCGGATCGAGCAAGCGTTTCCAGGCGTACTCGAAGTCGTGGGCGGTCACCGCCGCGCCGTCGCTCCAGCGCGCATCTTCCCGCAGATGAAAGAGGTACGTCTTGCCGCCATCCAGGACATCCCAGCGTGTCGCCACATCCGGTAGAGCCTCGGAAGCGGGGCTTTCCTGCACCAACCCGCTGAAAAGGGGATGGGTGAACGTGCGAATATAACTCGTATAGGCAGGATCCAACGACAAACTCGTATCGTACAGCAGTGTGAAGGCGTATGGCGATGGTTGCCACACGCCGGTCGCGCGCAACGTGGTCGTGGCGCGCTGCCACAACAAGAAGCTCTCGTCGTAAGCCTCGCGCGCCCGCTCGTGGTCGAAGACTGCGTGGTAGACCAGACCCAGTCGCATGAGCACGCGTGCCGTCTCCTCGTCGTCCCCCCGGCGGCGCAGCAGGGCCAGGCAGCGTTGGTAGAAGCCGATGGCATCGGCGTTGGCATAGGTCAGCCGGGCGCGGTCTCCGGCGTGCAGCAGGTAGGGGACGGCCCTTGCCGCCTCGCCTGCCTGCTCCCAGTGATAACCGAGTTGTGGCGCCAGATCGTCTTTCGCCGGGCCGTAGAGCTCTTCGAGCGCCCGCGCGATGTCGCTGTGCAGTAGCCGACGCTCCCCGGCGTCACAGCTCTGGTAACACCGCTGCTGGAAGAGCGCGTGGCGGAAGCGAAACCGATCGAGGCTCCGCCCCGCGATCTGCGCGATCCCCTGCCGCGCCACCAGCCGGTGCGCGCGTTCCAGATCGCGGCCCAACTGACGAAGGACGGTGCGCTCATCGCTGCCGACTGCGCGGGCGATTACCTGAGCGGTGAACTCCTCGCCCTCGACGCTGCCGGCCTGGAGCAGTGTGCGCAGCTCTACCGGTAGTCGGCCCAGCCGCTCTTCGATCACCCCCGTGACCTCCGCCGGCAACTGCGACCAATCGATCTCTGCCGTTTGCACCCAGCCGAGTTCGGCGTCCTGCGCCAGCAAGCTGCGTGTACGCAGCGAGTGGACGATCTCCGCGGTGAACAGCGCGTGGCCGCCGGTGTGGGCGGAGAGTGCGGCGCGAAAGGCCGGGTCGAGCGCATTGGGACTGGCATCGAGGTAGGCGTCCACGAACGCACGGCCCTCGTCGGGCAGCGTCGCATCCAACTCCAGCCAGGCGTCGCCGAACGAGCGGCGGAGCTCGGCCAATGCCTTGCCGTGCGGCTGGTGGCTGTCATCCAGTGGGAGTTCCTCCGGCCGGTACGCACCGATGAGCAAGATACGGCAATGGGTCAGGCTGCGCGCCAGGTGGAACAGCAGGCTGATCGTGCCAGCATCGGCCCACTGGAGGTCATCGAACACCAGCGCTATGGGTCCCGCAGCGCTCAGCGCGGCAAGCAAGTCGGCTACCTGCGAAAAAAGCTGGCCGGCCTGGAGCTCCACCGCGGCATCGGATGAACGGGCGACGAGTTGGTGTAGGCGGCCGAGGATCAGATCATTCGCCTCCAGAGCCTCCTGGGCGCGGGCCAACAACGGTGCGGACGGGAGGAGTAAGCCCGGCAGCGCTGGCCCGTGTTCGACCAGCGCGGCCAGCGTCTCGGGCAGCGCCTCCCAAAGACGTCTCGCTTGTGTCCGGCCGATCGGTTCTGATGCCAGCCGGCCCGTCAGATCGCCCGTAAGCATGGCGAGTGCCTGGCGGAACGGCAGATACGGGTCGCCCAGCCCGCCGAGCGCGGTGCACGCGCCCGTAGCCGCCAAGAGGTCGGCATGGCGATCCAACGCCTCCCGCAGGAATTCAGTGAGCAGCGAGGTCTTGCCCGCGCCCCCCTCGCCGGTGACGAAGGCGACCTGGCCTTGACCGCGGCACGCCGCGTCGAGGAAGGCGTGCAGACGGTTGAGTTCCCGCTCGCGGGCGACGAAGAGCGGCCGCGGCGGCTCGGCGACCTCCTCCCGCAGGTAGGCCGGCCAACGCATCGATGGCCTGGGGCGCGGTTCAGCCGACGTCGGCTTTTCGGCCAACAGCCGGATGTGTCCCGCCTGGATCTCCCGGCGCAGGCCGCGCGTCTCGGCGCTGGGTGGGCTGCTGAGCTCGGCGGCGAGGATGCGTTCGCATTCGTCGTATTGGCGCAGCGCTGCTGATCGCTGACCGGCCAGCGCGTAGAGCCGCATGAGGCTGCGATGAGCTGGCTCGTGGAGTGGGTCGAGCGCCAGCCAGCGCCGCGTGGCCCCAATGGCATGCTCCAGCTGACCACTGGTCGTGTAGGCGGTCGCGAGTCGTTCAAGTGCATCAGCCAGATCGCGACGCAGCGCTTCCGCCTCGAAGAAGAGCCATTCGTCGAACGCAGCCGTGTCGGGGAGAGAGAAGCCGGCCAACAGATCGCCTCGGTACCGGTCAGCTGCGGTGGTCAGGTGGGTCTTGCAGACTGGGCAGACAGCGCTTGGGGGGTGTTGGTGGGCGCGCGCCGCGGAGATCTGGGCTCGAAAGTCAGCGACATCGAGTTCAATGGCGCCGGGTGCGGCGTCAAGGCGCAGCGTGTCGCCTTCTGCGACTATCCATACTTGGCCGATGGCCCGGCGCAGCGCAGTGAGGACCGCACGCAGCGCGCCGCGGGCATGCTCGGTGTCGGCGTCGGGCCAGAGGAGTGCGGCGAGACGCTCACGGCTGTGCGGCTGTCCGGTGAGGGCGAGGTAGGCGAGCAGCGCAACAGCCTTGCGCGAAGCGATCTCGACGGGCTGGTGGTTCAGCTCGACGGTCGGCGCGCCGAGTAGGGAGAGAGTGAGAGTCGGCATGGGACCACATCACGTAAATCTGCCTGGCAGTTTCGGTGCTGCTTCACACGTATCATAGCAGGAGATGCCGGCAAACACAAGGCTTTCACGCCACATTCACGGACTCCATCACGCATCCTGACACGTCGCGCTCACGGCCGGCGAGTAGGCTGAAGACAACCTGCTTGCCAGGAGGGTGCGATGACTACCGTGAATGCGTCCAAAGCCTTGATCCCGCTGCTTGCCGCTGTGATTGTGGCAAGTGCGTATGCCGTGCGAGCCGATCAGCAGCTGAAGAGGCCATCGGCTGCACCGGGTACCTGCAGCGCTCCGCGCGACGTCACCGAGACCTCCCGCTGTGCCGAATGGCAGCGCCAGATCCTCGACGCGACGGTGTTCCTCCGCTTCACGCTGCACTGCGGTCGTGACGGGGACTTATCACAGGTGGCGCTTATCCCCTCGCATGCTACGATCGTGGACAGCCGGACGCTTCTGACGCATGACCATTACCATCCCTTGGGCGATCCCGCGTGCGCCATCGCTTCCCTGGAAGTAGCGACTGCGTGGGGCGAGCCGATTGCAGAGATCGAGGAGGCGACAGAGTTGAAGGATCTCGCACGGCAGCTGCGCTCGGACGCGCCCGGCGGAGGGACTCAGACGCGAGTGGTTCGGTTTGCATCATCGCTCTTTGCGCCTGTGCCCGCGCTCGCATACGAGGTCGCTGACCGGGCTCCGCTGCGCGCCGTTTTCGTCGACACCGGTGAGTTGGCCCAGATCAACTGGGAACCATTTCCGAACTCCACCTGGGTGCAATGGGTCAGACCTGTGGCGCTAGAGAGGCGAGGTGACGCACTGGGTTTGGTGGTGGATAGATCGATCGAGATCGGTGCGTCGGGCGGCGGCTTGTTCCGCATCACGCCGGTGGGCCTTGTACATGTTGGCAACACCTGGGGCACATGGCGGGATGATGGGCTGAGCATCGTCGCTCTGAACCAGGCGGCCGTCTTCAATCAATAGCGACACGCGCCCCGGCCGATCATGGCCCGGCCGGGGCGCTCGTGTTGTGGGACGGTGGATCAGCTACAGCAGCCGATCCCCTTCCCCCGAGACCGAATCGGAGCGGTAGTGGCAGCCGCGACTCTGGCGATTGTGGCGCGCAGCTTGGGCCACGATCAGGCCAACCTCGACGGCATTGCGCAGACCGATCAGGCCATCGCTCAGCTTCGTTGTGCGGTAGAAAGTCTCGATCTCATTCCACAGGTGACGCAGCTCGCGGATGGCGCGCGAGAGGCGGTCCGCGCTGCGCACCAGCCCGACGTAGTGCCACATGATGTTCTGAATCACCTGCATGTCGCCCTGGATCAGCGCGGGGTCAGGGTCGGCAGTCAGTCCGCTTTCGTCCCAAGGCGGCACCTCGTGGCGACCGGGAACGCCGGGCGCAGGGGTGCGGTCGAGCAGCGCCTCGATGTGCTGGGCGGCGCGGTTGCCCCACACCAGGCCCTCCAGGAGCGAGGTCGACGCCAGTCGGTTGGCCCCGTGTAGTCCGGTGCAACTGACCTCGCCCACGGCGTACAGGTTGGCAATGCTGGAACAGCTCCATTCATCCACCCACACGCCACCGCACGAGTAGTGGGCGGCCGGCACGACCGGAATCGGCTCCCGGGTGATATCGATGCCGACCTCCAGGCATTTGCTGTGGATGTTGGGGAAGCGCACGGGGATCACATCGGCGGGCATGCGCGTGGCGATGTCGAGCAGCACGTGCGAGTAGCCATGCGTCTCCATCTCATGATGGATCGCGCGCGCGACGACGTCGCGCGGGGCCAGGTCCTTCCATTCCGGCGCATACTTGGCCATGAACGCTCGACCATCCGGCGAGAGGAGCACGCCCCCTTCGCCGCGCACCGCCTCACTGATCAAGAACCCTTCAGCGCCCGGCGCGGCCAGCGCAGTCGGGTGGAACTGGATGTACTCGGCGTTCGTAATGCGCGCGCCGGCGCGGTGCGCCACGGCCAGGCCGTCACCGCGCGCGCCGGGCGGGTTGGTCGTATTGCGATAGATGCGACCCAGCCCGCCGGTCGCCAACACGGTGGCGCCGGCCAGGTGCCGGTGGATCGTCCGCTCATCCCGATCGAAAACGTAGGCGCCGTGACACGAGATCGGGCGATAGGCAGCCAGTGGATCGCGCGCATGGTGCGGGAAGGTGATCAGATCGACCGCAGTCGCGTTGGTCAGGATGGTGACGTTGGGGCAGCGGCGCAGCGCAGCGACCATGCCCGTCACGATGGCCTGGCCCGTCCCGTCACCCACATGGACGATGCGCCGCCGCGAGTGAGCCGCCTCCTGGCCCCAGGCCAGTTCGCCATCCGGTTCGCGGTCGAATGGCACGCCGGCTGCCTCAATCAACACGTCGCGCAGCAAGGACGGCCCTTCCTCAGCCAGGATGCGTGCGGCCTGCGGCGAGCTGGCGCCCGCGCCGGCTGCCAGGATATCGGCGACGCACAGCTCGACGGTGTCATCGGGGCCGCGCGCTACGATGCCGCCCTGGGCATAGCGCGAATTCGACTCTTGCGGGTCGGACTCGCGCGTGATGACGGTGATGCGACGCCGCGGGTTGCGCGCCAACTGCAGGGCGGTCGTGGCGCCCGCGATGCCGCAGCCGATGATGAGGACCTCGGTTTGGATCAAAGAACGGCTCCGTGACGAGTGATGTGCGCAGCGAAACAGGCGGACTCACGCATCCCGTTTCGCGATGGATGTGCTACCCGATCGCGATCATTCGCTCAACGGCACGCGCTGCGCGCACGCGAATCTCTTCCGGCACCTCGATGACGTAGCGATTGAGCTGCAGCGCCTTGAGCGTATCCTCCAGGGTGATCTCGTTCATGTGCGGGCAGCGGACGGTGCAGAGCCGCAGCATCTCTTTGTCGGGATTGGCGGCGGCAATGTTGTCTCCCATCGAGCACTCAGTCAGCAGCAGATAGCGTGGGGCACGGGTCTGCTCGACATAGCGGATCATTGCGCCGGTGCTGCCCGCAAAATCGGCTGTCTGCGTCACCTCTGGGCTGCACTCGGGGTGCGCCAGGATCACGACATCGGGAAACTGCTCGCGCACGCGGCGGATGTCATCCACTGTGAATTTCTCGTGCACCTCGCACCGGCCCTGCCAGCCGATCAACCCTGTGTGCCCGGCGCGGTCGGGAGCGGCCGTCGCAAGGTCGAAGCGCGAGGGATAGATGATGCGCTTGCCGGTCTCGCGAGCCACGTTGCCGGCCAGGTACTCGTCGGGCAGGAAGATGATCGTATCGGATTCGAGCGAGTTGACGACCGCCACTGCATTGCCCGAAGTGCAGCAGATGTCCGATTCCGCCTTGACGTCGGCATACGTGTTGACATAGGTGACCACCGGCACGCCGGGGAAACGCTGCTTCAGCGCGCGCACGTCCGCCGCGGTGATGCTTTCGGCGAGCGAGCAACCGGCCTTCCTGGCGGGCAGGAGCACGGTCTTGCTCGGATTCAGGATCTTGGCCGTCTCGCCCATGAAACGCACACCACAGAAGACGATGATGTCTTTGTCGGTTCTGGCAGCCCTGCGGCTCAGCTCCAGCGAGTCGCCGACGAAGTCGGGGATCGAGTGGTAGAGCGCAGGCTCCATGTAGTTGTGGCCGAGGATCACGGCGTTCTTCGCGCGCTTCAGCCGGTTGATCTCGACCGCCAGCTCGGCTTTGTAGCGCAGCTCGAAATCGGGAGTGTAGTCTCCGAGCATGCGCTTGAGTTTCGAGTACATCTCCTCAACGGTTAGGTCAGTTTCACTCATTCTATCTCTCCATACAGCGATCATCCAGTCAGTGCGCGAAGGCGTCATCGTGATGCGGCGCCGAGCTCAAGACTTACGTCAAACACCTTTGCCGAGTGCGTCAGCGCGCCGATTGATATGTAGTCCACACCGGTCTCAGCCACCGCACGCACGTTGTCGAGGGTCACGTTACCGGACGCCTCCAGCCTGGCGCGGCCGGCACTGAGCGCAACCGCCTGGCGCATCGCGTCGGCCGGCATGTTGTCGAGCAGGATGCGCTCGACGCCCAGATCGAGCGCTGCGGTTACCTCCTCCAGCGTGCGCGCTTCCACCTCGATCTCCAGGCCGGAGTGCGCCGCGCGCGCGCGGCGCACCGCTTCGGACAGCGATCCGGCGTAGTCGATGTGGTTGTCCTTGATCAGGATCATATCGTAGAGGCCGATGCGGTGATTCTGCCCGCCGCCGCGGCGCACCGCCAGCTTGTCGAGCGCACGCAGTCCCGGCGCGGTCTTGCGCGTATCGAGGATCACGGCGCGCGTCCCGGCCACGGCATCGACGAAGCGCCGGGCCAGCGTGGCGATGCCCGACATGCGACCCAGGCAGTTGAGGGCTGTGCGCTCGGCGGTCAGCAGGCCGCGCGCCGGACCGGACACGGTTGCGAGCGCCTGGCGATCCGTCACGGCTGCGCCTTCGATCACGTGCGAGACGAGGCGAACGCGTTCATCCACCAGGCGAAACACAGCCGCCGCCACATCCAGCCCCGCGACCACGCCCGCTTGTTTGGCGATGATCTGCCCGCGACTGATTGCGTCTGCAGGTACGATGCTGTCTGTGGTGGCGTCGCCCGAGCCGATGTCCTCGGCGAGGGCGCGGCGGATGCAGGCGATGATCTCCGGCGAGAGCGAATCAAGCATACGAAACCTCTCATCAGATAGTCTAGCGCATTCTACCACGAATGTCGGTGGGCGCACTTACGCAGACAAAAGGAGAAGGCGAAAGCCGCAGCGTCGTTCATGCCGGGCGGTGGAGTGGTGGGGCAAGACGCCATCTTGCCCCACCTCATCCGAAGGGATCTGCGCTCGAGGGTGTCTACTTTCTTAGCGGCCACACCTCAAAGGGTGGGCAGGAGCCGGTGTAGCCGGGCCGGATTTTCCACCATTCGTTGCACGAGCGGGGATCCATGAAGCTGCCGCTGTCTACGATGGCGACCACCAGCGCATCGCCATGCGCCACGCCGATCGGCTTGCCCGCAGGCAGGATCGGCATCGGATACTGGTTGATCGGGTACACGTATCGCGGGCCATCCGCCGCATTGAGCTCGTTGTAGAGCGCCAGTAGACTCGGGTCAGTGCAGAGTCCCTCGATGTGCACCGTGTAGCCGACCGCGGCGCTGTCTTCACGGCCATAGTGCAGCGCGAGGCGCCGCTCATCGGCATGGAGCACAATGACCTCGAAGCCCAGGCCGAGGTCGTAGTCGGACACCGGCACATGCAGCGTCTCGCCAGGCTCCACCCGCAGTCCCAGCACGGTCACCCGCCAGGTCGTCATAAGGCCGCCACGCGTGCCCGGATCCGGCGACGGCGCCCACTCCCAGTCGTGGACGCGGTAGAAACTGGCGAGCGGCGGGACCCGGTAGGGTGCAAACAGCGTGGCGAACTGTGGCGGCCGGGTCGGATCATTGGGGCCGTAGTCGACCAGCTCCCGCTTCAGCGAGGTGTCGTTGTTCACCTCGTAGCCGCGCAGCTCGAGGTTCTTGTCCGCATGCTCGGCTGCCGGTCGCACTGGATTGTCCCGGTCACGCTGGTAAGCGGTCCCCTGCGCGTAGCTGTTCGCCGAGCTGGTCGGGCATGCCGGCCAGTCAGGCTTCAGCATCAGCGGCAGACGGACGCGCGCGACGGGTGTGGGGGTGGGTTCAAGCGGCACAGCCCCCGCTGCGCCGGTCGCACCCCACAACAAACCGGCGGCAAGCAGGCAAAGCATCGGCGGCACGATCCACCATGCGCCTCTGGTCATTCCTCCCTCCTCGTTTCGTGCGATGCGGCGTCGCACCGCCCTACTGCTTATTCAGGAACCGCTCGATGATTGTGATGCCTTCAGGCAACTGGATGCGATCCCCCGGTTGGAGTTCGTCCAAGGCGCGGTTCTCCCAGTTGCGGTTGCCCAGTCGATAGACGCCCAGCCTGACGCCGCGCTGCCAGTTCGGATCCTGAACGAAGCAGAGTCCGATCTGCCGGCCGTTGGCATCGACGGAGCAGCTCGTCACGTATCCGACCACGCGGCCCTTGGCGTTGACGATCACATCCCCCTGGCCAAGCATCGGGCCGTGCTCTTCATCGGCCTGGAAGCGCGCCAGTCGTGACTGGCGTTTGAGTTCATGGGCGACATAGGCCGCTTTGCCGACAAAGAACGCCTTCGACAGCTTGACATAGGGCGCGAACCCGGCATCCGCCGGGTTGAGCGCCAGGGGCCCGGCCAACTCATGTCCGTAGAGCGGCAGCCCGGCCTCGATGCGCAGGCTGTCGCGCGCGGCCAGCCCGCACGGCTTCAACCCGAACGATGCACCGACGCGCAGCAGGTCGCGCCAGAACGCGGGCAGATCGTCGGGGTGGACGAAGATCTCGAATGCCATCGGCTCGCCGGTGTAGCCGGTGCGCGCCAGCCAGACGTCATACCCCGCCAGCGTCCCGCCTATGATCTCGGTGCGCTGGATCTCCATCAACTGGTCGCACATCGCGCCGTCTTCATCGCCGGTCAACGCGACCAGGATATCGCGCGCGCGCGGCCCCTGAAGCGCGATCTGGGCGCGCTGCTCATCGCCCCATCGCGGATCGCGCAAATCACGGATCACGACCGATTCGCACCCGAGCGCGCGCGACCACGGCCGCGCCGGATCGATCAGCGTACGCGCCTCGCGTACGGCCTCCAACCAGGCCCAATCCTTCTCGTTGTTCGAGGCGTTCACCACCATCCAGTAGCGTTCCTGGCCCAGCCGGTAGACCCAGATGTCATCCACGACGCTGCCGTCAGGTGCTAACAGGAAGGAGTACTGCGATCCTCCGATCTTGAGCAGCGAGATGTCATTGGTCGTGACGTTGTTCAGGAACAGGTGGACGTTCTCGCCGCTGAACTCGAACAGCCCCATGTGACTTACGTCGAACAAGCCGGCCTTCGTGCGCACGGCCTGGTGTTCGTCCAACACAGAGGTGTACTGGATGGGCATATCGTAACCGGCGAACGGCGCCATCTTGGCGCCGAGCTTGCGATGCTGCTCGTTGAGCCGCGTGCGGCGCAGCGCCGGATTGGGAGGCGCCTCCCACACGAACGCAGGCAGTGCATGCAGGCCGCCGGGTGCATCTGCGCGAGCCGTCTGGCCGATCCAGTACGACTTGTGGAGCGCCCAGCCGATCGTTTCCTGCGCGAACTCCTCGACGGCTGGTGGTCGCATCTCCCAAGCATAGGCCTCGTCGTGCGCCAGGCGGCGCACGACGACCGGGCCGGGCGCCTTGACATACAGGTCGCCCGGGTCCATGCAGACGAAACCGTCGGAGAGGTCGCGCAGCCAATGCACCACCCGCGGCTCGAATTCCTTCGCCACCAGCAGCTGGAAGCGCGTGCTCGCATCGCCCGGCCGCCTGAGCACGCCGCCAGCCATCAACCGGCCATCCGGCTCCAGCAGCCAGGTTGGCTGGCATTCACCGGGCTTGAGCAGATAGACATCATGGGTCATCGCAACGTTGCAGAAGCCACGCGCTTGCGCGCCCTCGATTTCGATGACATCCCAATCGGGGCTTGGATCGGTGGTCGGCTTATGCATGAAGTAGTGGTGTGGATAGCCGCTCGGCCGGTAGTCTCCGCCCAGGTCGACGCAGCACGCCAGATCGACGATGTCCCACTTCGCCTGTTCGAGCAGGTCGAAGTCGATGCGAGCATGGTAGATCGGCCCGCGCCGGCCAGGGTAGGCGACCGGCCGGCACGCCTTCAGGATGCGGGCGATGATCTCAGCCAGTCGCGCCACTTGTGGGGCTTCGAAGCCGCGCTGCGTGATCCACGGCGTGCCGAGGCGAACCCCGCTGGGATTGCGTGCGCTCTTGTCGCCCGGGATCGTGTTCCGGTTGAGCACGATGCCGGCCAGATCGAGGATGCGCGCGGCCGGATCGCCCATCAGGGGCGTGCCTTTGCCGCCGTCCGGGCTAGTGCCGTCGGCGGCTCGCACGCTCTTGCAGTCAACGAGGAGCATATGCGTATCGGTGCCGCCGTACGGGACGCGCAGACCGTGGCGTTCGAACTCGGCGGCCATGTGGCGCGCGTTGTCTACGATTTGCCTCTGGAGCTGCGCGAACTCCGGCGTGCGCGCCAGTTTAAACGCGACCGCCATCCCGGCGATCGTGTTGACGTGCGGGCCACCCTGTTCGCCAGGAAATACGGCCGCATCGAGCCTGGCTGCCAGTTTCTTGTCAGTGCTGAGGAGGCAGGCGCCGCGCGGCCCGTAGAGGGTCTTGTGTGTGGTGAAGCTGATGACATGAGCGTGTCCGATCGGGCTGGGCACGACGCCGGCGGCCACCATGCCTGCGATGTGAGAGATGTCGGCCAATAGATACGCGCCGACGGCGTCGGCGATCTGCCTGAAGCGCAGCCAGTCAGGCATCCACGGATAGGAGGTGAAGCCGGCGATGATCATCTTTGGCTTGTGCTGTTTCGCCAACGCTTCGATCTGGTCGTAGTCCAGTCGTTCGGTGACCGGGTCGATGCCGTACGAGACGATCTTGTACAGCCTGCCGGAGCGGTTGACTGGGCTGCCGTGCGTCAGATGGCCGCCGTGCAGCAGGCTCATCCCCATCACCGTCTCCCCCGGCAGCACCAGGGCATCGTATACAGCGCTGTTGGCCGGCGACCCAGAGAGAGGCTGGACGTTGGCGTAAATCGACCCCGGCGCCACCCCATTGGCCGCGAACGCCTCAGCCGCGCGCCGGCGCGCCAGCGCCTCCAAGACATCCACGTACTCGACCCCCTTGTAGTAGCGCTCGTCGGAGTTGCGGCGATAAGTCGCTAACTGGACTTCGTAGTCCAGGATCTCTGTTTCGGTCAGCCCGTGGGTGGTTGGGTCCGGATAGCCCTCGGCGTAGATGTTTTGGAATACGGAGCCGAGCGCCTCTCGGACCGCCTCCGGCGCCTGGCTTTCGGAGGGGATCAGGATCAGCTTGCGCGCCTGTCGCTCCGCCTCATAGTCGATGAGGGAGCGGACGGCCGGGTCGAGGTCAGAGAGCCGTGTCTTGAAGAAATCGAGCATCATTGCCTCCCAGCGAAGAGACACCGTGCATTGTCGAGGGGTCGCGGTTTGACCACGCAAGGAGCGCCAGACAGGATAGCTGAGCGGCGCGTTCTCCTGTCTCCGCCCCTCATGGCGTTAGCTGCACCACCAGCGCCGAATAGCCTGGCAGGCTCGCCGTCGGCTGGTACGCGTCGAAGCCGCCGGCCGCGTTCGGCTGCGGCGGCCGGACGTCGCCCGAACCCCAGAGCAGTCGGGCATCTGGGGTGCCCTCAAACGGGCCGGCGGCCAGACTCAGGCCATACCCTTCGACCGGCTTGCTGCTCAAGTTGAGCAATACCAGCACGGTCTGACTGGCGCTGGAGCGGAGCGCAGCATAGACTGCCGGGTGATCGGAGTCAATCAGCCACGGCCGGCCGATTCTCAGCGCCTCGTGGCTGTTGCGCAAGCGAATCAGCTCGCGGTAGTGGCTCAGGAGGGATCGAGGGTCCTGCGCCTGCGCCGCCACGTTGCGCTGTGCGTAATCCTCGAAGTAGTCGCGCCACGGTGTGCCCGTCGAAAAGCCGCCGCTGGCTGTCCACTGCATGGGCCGTCGGATGTTCTCATCGGGCTTCGTGCCGCTCATGCCGATCTCCTCGCCGTAGTAGATGAACGGCACGCCAGAAAAGAGAAGTTGGAGCGTAGCCGCCATGCGAGCTTGATCGTCATCGAGCAGGCGCGAACGGGTGCGATTCTGATCATGATTGGCCAGAAAGGTGGCATACTGTCCGGCGGGATAGGCTGCCAACACCGCCTTTTGCGCTCGCTGTGCATCGAGGCTGCGGCCATTCAGCGCGCTGGCAATGGTGGCATCGGCCAGCGGGAAATCGAAGGCGAGATCCAGCTCCTCCCCCACATAGCGGGCCGAGACGTCCGTGGTGCTCCAGATCTCGCCGACCGTGAGGGCATCGGGCTGCACCCCCTTATAGAACGTGCGGAAGCTCTTCAGCCAATCGTGCGTAGCCGGTGTGTTCTCGATGCGCCGTCCGTCCTCGATCAGGTGCTTAACAGCGTCCAGGCGGAAGCCGTCGGCGCCCATCTCTTCCAGCCAGAAGCGCGCGACATCGTGCATCGCTGCGGTGACGGCCAGGTTCCGGTAGTTCAGGTCGGGCATTCCCTCCCAAAAGTAGCCGTAGTACCAGCCGTCCGCACCCTTGTGCCAGCCGGGACCCTGGGGCTGCTCCTTCGACCAGATGTACCAATCGCGCTGCGCTGACCCCGGGTCTTGCGCGGATTCGAACCATGGATGCTGGCTGGATGTGTGGTTCAACACCAGGTCCACAATGACGCGTATGCCGCGACGATGCGCTTCGGCAATCAGCCGCTTGAAGTCGGCGTTCGAGCCGTATTCGCGATCCACGCGACCATAATCGGAGACGTCGTAGCCGTGGTAGCTCGGTGATTCGGCGACCGGCATCAGCCAGATGCCAGTTACGCCCAGGTCGGTGGCGGTCGCCGGGTCGCCGTCGTTGAGATAGTCCAGCTTCTGGATCAGGCCGTTCAGGTCGCCAATCCCGTCCCCATCGCTATCGCTGAAGCTGCGGACGAAGATCTCGTAGAAGACGGTGTCGTTCCACCATGGCTGCCCGGCTGTGCCTTGCACCAGACGGCCATCCACACCCACCGGTGGGGCAGGCTGCAGAGAGGTTGCGACCGGCGAGGGCGCGCTGGCGGCCAGCGCGGGTCGCGGCGATGGCTGCGGCACGGAGATAGGGAGCGCAGGAGGCGCTGCCGTACAGGCCGTCGCAAGCGCCAGGATGACCAGGGCGAGCAGTGCGGTTGCGTGCTTCATTCATCGCCTACTTCAGAATGTAGTAGGTTGCTTTCCGGTCTCCCACCTTCATGATCAGGCCTTGATCCACCATATCCGCCAGTTCGCGGCGGATCGTCTCGTCGCTCAGCTCCGGGCAAAGCTCGCGGAATTCGCGATTCGTGATGCTGCCGCGCTCGGCCAGGTAAGCGACGGCGCGCTCCTGGCGCGGATTGAGGCGGCGGTTGCTCCAGCGCTGGTTGGCCGGCTCCTTGCTCACCAGCTCGTCACCGCGACTGCGGAGGATCACCCGAAAGCCCGCGGTCATCTCCTCGAAGACCGGCTCAGAAAGGCCCGCCTCAACCATCGCGGCGATCATCCGATCGATGCCGTAACCCAACCGCTCGACAAACCCCATGTCGGATAGGATCTGCACGATCGCTTCATTGCGCGAGAAACGCTCCGTCTTCAGATTCGTCAGTGTGACGTGGCCGGGCAGCCGGCCCGGGCTGTAGACTTCCAGGTGATCGCTGAACATCAGCACGCGAATCCCTTCGCCGCGGATCGAGTAGTCGCGATGCGCCACCGCATTGACAATCGCCTCACGCACCACCGGGAGAGGGTACTCGGTCGTCTCCTCCCGCGTGAAGCCCTTGATGCGCATCCCGCGGCGCATATTGGCGGTGACGAATGCCTCGGCCTGGCGGATCTGGTCGGACAGCGTGCCGCTCGCGTCGTGGCGCAGGAATTCATCGCCCATGGTCGGGCCGGCATAGCGCACCAGGATGATCTCGGCGTGACGCAGGAAGCGCTGCGGCTGGCGGCCAAAGAGAAGGATGCCGGCCTGGCTGGGCACGAGACCATCCGCTGTCTCGGCGAGGCACCCCCGTGCCAGCAGCAGTTTCTGCTGATCCGCCCCCATCGCTACGGGGCCAAGCGCGGCCAGGTATGCATCGACCTGCGCCGAATCGAGATCGTCCAGTGTGGCGCCGGGCGCAGCGCGCAGCTCGAAACCGGCTTCGCCGCGTTCGAGCAGCAGCCCGGTCAATTCACTGGTCGAAAGCAGCCGGTTCTGCGCACCGGTGCGGGTCAGGTAGCGACCGCCCAGGCTGTAGACGTGGGGCAGGCCGGGCGGCACCTCGACCACACACACCTGCTTGCCGTCCAACGCCACGACTTGCGGCAGCGGCAGGATCAGCGGGGGCGTCGAGAGCAGTCCCGCAGCTTGCGCGCCTTCTTGAGCGTCTGCCAGATCCGGCACGCCGACCACCTTGCCGCCCGCTGCAATGCCCAGCAGGATCACACCGCCGTGGGAGTTGGCGAGCGCAGTCAGCGTCTCCGCCAGCTTGCTGGGTGCAATGCTGGCGGGAATGGGGACAATGCGCTCGTCCGGCTCGGTCAGGAGCAGCTTCTCGATATCTGACGCCAGCCAACGGGGTTTTTCGACGAACATGTCAGCGAAGCTCCACCTGCGTGATGCGCCAGTGCGTATCGGAGTTGGTCTGCTCGCTGGCCATGCTGACCAGGGTCCAATGCGCCTGGCGCTTCTGGCCGTCAAGAACGATCTCCGTGTCGACGGGCGCAGTGTTCGAGCTCGTCCACCAGACCTGTGGCGTCGGCGGAGGTGTGCCGCCAGAGGGTGTCCAGATCGAAATCGTGCCCTGTGGGGGATACAGTCCGAGCGACCCGGGCGAAGACACCGAGAGAGTGCGCACGGCTGTCCGCTGCGCGTTGGTCAGGAACGCCAACTCGGCGGGCACGATCGCAGCCGGTGCGAAGTAGCTGGGGCCGGTTGGCGTGATGGCATCCGGATTCTGACCGCGCAGCAGCGCTGCCACCACCCCTTCCGGGTATGCGGGATCCTTGGGCGGGCCGTAGCAGAAATCGATCGTATAGTCGCCTGTGACCTCGACAAACTCCAGCCCCGGCGGGATAGCGGTTGGGTTCTGTGGATCATGGCCGCGCACATAGTGCTGCACCGAACAGAGCAGGCTCCGCTGGTTGAGTGTGTTGTAGACGTAGACATCCACCACGGGCGATGTGGGCTGCGTGCTCCGATTGGGCCCATAGGCCAGCAGCCGCGTGTCGGCCTGGAAATAGGCGGCGATATAGCCGACGGGGTCTCCAGCCCAGCGAAAGATGGAAAGGTTGGTGGGCGTCACATCGTAGCTCGTGCCGAAGATCGTGATCTCCTTCGCCTGACATGGAGCATTGTTGACTGCACCCGGCAGTGGGTACACTGCGACTCCATCCTGGCCCAGGTACCCTTGCCCCTTGCCACCGTAGATATCCGGCAGGAGCTTGTAAGGGATCAGGAACGCGGGACGGTAGGGAGATTGATTACTCGGAGCCTGCGGCACGCGATTCACTTGGGTATCGTAGATGACCCCGCCGATCAGGCTGCGGCCAGCAACGGCGACAGCAGGCGGCACCGGGGTGGCCGGCAGCGCGGAGGGCGCGGAGGCAGAATCATAGCTATAAACGATGAGGTATTCGAGCTCGCCATCGCCATCGAAATCGCACGCCTTGTATTGGTTCGGCACGACCTTCCAGGTGGATGGGATGATCGTTTGCAGGTTGAGCGGCAGCGATTGGTCGCCCTCAGGCGTGATGCGGGACTGCAAACAGGAGTACAACACCAGGACCGCTGCGAGCGAGACGAGCGCGATGACGACGATGCGTACAAACCTCACGGCATTGCTCCGTCAGTTGGCCGATGGCGCCGGTGTGGGCTGGACCGCAGTCTGCACCTCAACGGACTGAGTCTCCGGTTTTCTTCTCCTGGCGCGGCTGCGCCGGGGTTTCAGCGTCCGTTCGGGCCTCGGCAAGAGCGCCGAGGTTAGAATCTCGTCCATACGATCGACAAAGAGAATCTTAAGCTCGCGCTGAACGTCGCGCGGCACGTCCACCAGGTCCTTCTTGTTACGGCGAGGAATGAGCACGGTGGTCATCCGATTGCGATGCGCGGCCATCAGCTTCTCTTTGATGCCACCAATAGGCAGGACGCGACCGCGCAGGGTGATCTCACCCGTCATGGCCACGTCGTGACGCACCGGACGCTCCCCCAATGCCGAGACGAGCGCGGTGGCGATAGTGATGCCCGCACTGGGGCCATCTTTGGGGATGGCGCCTTCCGGCACGTGGACGTGCAGGTCGATCTTGTCGAAATCAACCTCCGACAGGCCAAGCTCGGGACCATGCGCACGCGCGTACGTCAGGGCGGCCTGCGCGGATTCCTGCATCAC
>CAYRFV010000011.1:0-39658 GCA_964423545.1 uncultured Anaerolineales bacterium
CTACCTGTCGGGCTTCGAATCTTGGGAGGCGGTGGAAGGGCGCCTGATCCGCTTCATGGTCACCGGGCCCCTGTTCTGGCTGGGCGCAACCGCGCTGGGCGCGGCTGCGGCCAGCCCAGCGGAGACCGGCGCTGCGACCGACAGTCAGCCCCAAGTGTTCCGCCTCACGCAGCTAGGGGCCGCCTGGTCGGGCGGTGGTATGCCGGTCGAACTGCCGCGGCCCGCACGCCTGGCGATCGATGATCGCTTCATAGTGAGTGCGCCGCTGCTTCTGCCCCTGCTCGATCGCTTTCGGCTGCTGCGCTTCACGGAGCCTGCGGCGCAGCCAGTGGCTGCGCTGACACTGACGCCGCAGGAGCTCGGCCAGCCCACCCGCCATCGCATCACGCGCGGCGGCCTCGCGCGCGCGCGGGCCGCCGGCGTGCGCGCGAAGTCGATCGTAGAGTTCCTGCAGCGGGCCAGTGGCGGGCAGACGCCACCGCGCGTGGCCGCCGCGCTGGCCCGCTGGGACCAGCACGGAGGTGCGGTGCGCATTACGCGCGGCGCGGTGGTGCGCGTCGAAGATGCCAGTATCCTGGCTGCACTGCGCGCCGATGCCGCAGTCGCGCCGCTGCTCGGGGAGCTGCTGTCGGCGCAATCGGCGCTGGTGAGCGAAGCGGACGTCGCACAGCTGCTCAAGGCGCTGGACGAGCTGGGCTATACGTTGAAGGTCGAGTAGATCGCTCCACACGCGCAGCGTTTCGTCCACGACCCGACCCGGCGGCCTCTTGCGACCTCTTGCGGCGCTGTGCTATACTTGGATCGTCGTGCGATGCGCTGTCTTCCCCACTAACCTCTCGCGGTCTCGAAAGGAGGTCCGCATGGGACATCGAACGCTATCGTTGGATCTCGTGTTCCGAGCGTTGTTCCTGGACAGCGAAGCGTATGACCAGTTGCGCGATGACGACAATCCCTTCGTGGAGGGACTCTTCCTGGTTGTCATCATCGGCGTGGTCACGGCGCTGCTTAACCTCATCGGCCAGTCCCTGGCGTGGGCGGGCACGCCGTCGATGAGCGCCATCAAGGAAACTGTCTGGCAGGCGTTCCCGCAGATGCAGTGGTGGTCTCAGATGTCGGGCAACGCCGAAGCAATGCGGCAGTTCAAGCAGTACTATGATCTGGGCTGGCAGATCTTCCCCCGGATCTTCGGGGCGCCCGATCCGGCCAGTGCGCTGCTGAACGTCGTGACCTGGCCACTGGCAGCAGTGTTGAGCTGGCTGGTCTACGGCATCCTGGCCCACATCTTCACCCGGCTGCTGGGCGGCACGGGCCGTCTGGGCCAGACGCTCGGCACGGTTTCCCTGTCCTTCACGCCGCTGCTGCTGCGCGGCCTGGGCTTCCTGCCCTATTTCACGGTGGGCGCGGTGATGAACACCTGGCAGCTCATCTGTCGCTACAAAGCGGTGCGGTCGGCCGGTCAGATATCATGGGGCCGCGCAGTCTGGGCCACGCTGTTGCCTTTCGCCCTCTACCTGCTGATCTGGCTGATGTTCGGCGTGGGCGCCGTCTTGATCGTCGCAGCAGCTTCGGCGGGGAGGTGAGCCATGGCCACATGGATGCGCATGCTGTGGAACGGATTGCTCTTCCGGGATGAGGCATTCACCGGTCTCAGGGATCGCCGCGACGCCTTCCTGCAAGGGTTCCTGGTTATCGTGGTCATCGCGCTGGTCATCGGATTCCCGGCGCTCGTCGGAGATCTGGCCAGGGGGCTGCGGCCCAACGCGATCGAGGCAGAGCTGGATCAGGTGATGTCCGAGTTCGACCAGATCATGCAGCAGATGCAGCCATTCCTGGGCAACATGCCCAGCGGCGCGATGGACCTGGTGGTGGCGCAGATCAAAGAGAATATGCGCTTCGGCTTCAACATCGCGCAGCAGATCGAGAGCCTGCCGACCCTCCTGCCCAAGCCGATCAACACGTTCTTCGAGGCGGTCGGCGAATGGGTCTCGCAGCCCTTCACCGTTAGCGGCTTCCCGCTGGCCGCAGTGGCGTTGGGCACCTGGCTGGGTTACGGCATCTGGGTGATGCTCTTCGCTAAGATACTCGGCGGACGCGGCACACTGGCAGGGTTCTTCGGCGTGACTGCACTTTACGCCGTGCCGCACCTGCTCAGCTTCTTTGCCTTTGTCCCGATTCTCGGCGGCGTCCTGGGGCTCGTCGCCTACTTCTGGGGCCTGGCAATCTACATCAAGGGCACGGCCAGCAGCCATCAGATGAGCCTGGAGCGCGCCTTGCTGGCGGTGGTGCTGCCGCTGCTGCTCGTCTTGCTGCTCGTCTTCATTGGCGCCATGGGACTGGCAGCGCTGATTGCGATCAGCATGGCCGGCGGCCGTTAGGGGTCGCCCAGCCGGCCACCGGACGCGATGGAGCGCCATCCTGTCTGGCGGCCGGCCCTCTACGTTGCGTATGCCATGACCGAATTCTTAAAACTCCGTACTGCTGAAGAGGCCTGGCAGATCTTTCGGGCAAACCTCACACCGATCATCGATGTTGAGCTGTGCCCGGTGATCGATGGGCTCGATCGGGTGTTAGCGCAGGACGCGACGGCGCCGCACGACCTGCCGACCTTCGTTCGCAGCACAGTCGACGGCTATGCCGTGCGCGCCGTCGACACCCACGGTGCTTCCGCCGGGCTGCCTGCGTACCTGGATGTCGTGGCGGAGGTGCCGATGGGTGCGCACGCCGCGTTCGTCCTGGAACCCGGACAGGCTGCGCTAATGCATACCGGCGGCAGCGTGCCCCAGGGCGCAGATGCCGTCGTGATGCTGGAGTATACCCATCGCGCCGGCCAGCCGCTTGCGGCCGACGCCTCCGCTGCACCGGTCATTGCGGCTTCGTGGTCGCCATTTGCGATCGAGGTCTATCGTCCCGTTGCGAGCGGCGAGAACTGCATCCAGATCGGCGAGGACGTGCGTGCCGGCGAGATGGTGCTGGCAGCCGGCCATGCGCTGCGGCCACAGGACATCGGCGGATTGCTTGCAGTCGGCATCACACAGGTGCGCGTCGCACGACAGCCGGCCGTGGGCATCGTCAGCCAGGGAGATGAAGTGGTGCCGCCCGACCAGGAGCCAGGCCCCGGCCAGGTGCGCGATATCAACAGCTACACGCTGGCGGGCCTGGTGCGGCGCGCGGGCGGCATCCCGCTCACCTATGCCATCGCGCCGGATCGGCAGGAGGCGTTGGATGTCGCCGTGCAGAAGGCCTTCGATGATGCCGATATCGTCGTGGTCACGGCGGGCAGCTCGGTCAGCTATCGCGATCTGACGGCGAACGCGATCAACAGACTGGGTCCGCCTGGCGTGCTGGTGCACGGCGTGGCGATCCGGCCCGGCAAGCCGACGATCCTGGCGCTGTGCCGGGGCAAGCCGGTATTCGGCCTGCCCGGCAATCCCGTCTCGTGCATCAACATCTTCCAGCGCTTCGTCACGCCAACCATCCGGCTGATGCTCGGCGCCTCCTCGCTGCCGGGCTGCACGGTGCAGGCGCGACTCGCCCGCAACATCCCGGCTGGCAGCGGCCGCGCCGATTTCGTGCGCGTGCGTCTGGAGCAGCGCGACGGCGAGACGTGGGCTGCCCCAGTGTTCGGCAAGTCGAATCTGATCTACACCCTGATTCGATCCGATGGGGTCGTGGAAGTGCCGCTGAACAGCAATGGCATCCCCGCCGGCAGCACGGTCACGGTGACACTAGACGCGCGCTAGACAGTCCTCCGACGCGAAACAACGGTGTGAACTATGACTTCACACCGTATCACAAATCCGTGAGTTGGCAGCGTACGGGGTTGGTGGCGCTACTGGCTCTTGCGGTGGTGAGCGAGGGTGCGCTCGATGATGTCCTCTTCGTCGTCCGCATATTCCCAGGCACGCGATTTCTTGCGGCGTTCGCGGCGCTGATTGCGCCGGCCGTCGTTCGCTTCCTGGAGCGCCAACTCGAAGGGGGAGACGAACACATCATCCAGAGCCGGGGCGGCTGCTTCTTCGGATTCGTGTACCGCCGGGCCAGGTTCAGCCACGGGCGCATCAACGGGCTTGGGCAAAAGCTCTTTGATGCTCAGGTCGATACGCCCACGTCGCCGATCCAGACCGACCACCTGCACCTGCAAGTCCTGGCCGATCTGCACCACGTCCTCAGGCTTCTCAACGTAGCCGTGGCCCATCTCCTTGACATGGAGCATCCCATCCCGTCCCACGCCGATATCGACGAATGCACCATAGCGCTCCAGGCGAGTCACCTTGCCCGGAACGATCATGCCTTCCTCCAGCTCGCGCATGGTGAGCGTGCCCGGTGCGATCATGCTGAGGCTGATGCGATTCTTTTCGCGATCGAGCTCCTTGATCCACACCCTGATTTTGTCGCCCTGGGACACCACATCGGATGGTTTGGCAATGCGCCCGGCGCCCATCTCAGAGACGTGCACGAGACCATCGCGGCCCACGCCGATATCCACAAAGGCGCCAAACTCAGTCACGCGTTTGACAACACCTTCCACCTCTTGTCCGACCGCAAGGGTCTTGACGACCTTGCGGGGTGGAATGTTCAGAGCGTTTTCTTCCTGCCCCACGACTTTCCTGCTCCTCCAAGATAAGCACTGAGACGGCTTACCGTCAATCAGGAATTATACCTACAAACAGACCGATGTCAAAATAGGCTGGCTAACTAGCGGAACTTGCTCAGAACTGATTTGACACCACTGCGATTGGTCGGTATCATGCCCTGGTTGAGTGCAGTCACTGCCGTGCAGGGATGGGGCGGCCGGGATGGGATAGCATGGGCGAACAGGTCAAACTGCTGATCGCATACAACATACGAGCCGGTCAGGAGAACACCTACCGGCGTTTTGTTCTCGAAGAGCTGCTGCCGCAGGCGCAGGAGCTGGGCCTGGTGCCCACCGACGCGTGGCACACTGCCTATGGTGACTACCCGCTGCGTTTGCTTGGGTTCGTTGCCGATGACCTGGCGGCAGTGCGAGCAGTGCGCGAAACAGCGCAATGGCACGATCTCATGCGGCGACTCGAAGGCTATACGACGAACCTCAGCCAGAAGGTCGTGGCCTTCCGCGGCGGCTTTCAGTGGTGACCCCTGTGCGCAGTCGACGACGCCGCACATTGTGAAACGCCTGGCTGGCGCACGCTACTTGAAACGCCGCGCCAATTCCTGCTCCACGTCATCCCAGCGCATGTCGTTGGCCGCCAGCAGCACTAGGCAATGGTAGATCAGATCGGCCATCTCGGCCGCCAACCGGTTTTTGTCCTGGCCGAGGGCTGCGATCACCGTCTCCACCCCCTCTTCGCCCACCTTCTGCGCAATGCGTGACATGCCTGCGGCAAATAGGCTTGCCGTGTATGATCCTGCCGGCGCATCGCGCTTGCGATCTGCGATCGTCGCTTCGAGTCTCTCGATTGTGTCGGCCATCGTATCAACCTCACTCGGCTCCCGGCCCGTCCAGGCGCCGGTAAAAACAGGTCACTGCGCCCGTATGGCACGCCGGACCGGCCGGCACGACCTGCACCAACAGCGTGTCGCCGTCACAATCGATCCACACGGCAATGACGCGCTGGGTGTTGCCGGAGGTCGCGCCTTTGCGCCACAGCTCGCAACGGCTGCGGCTCCAGAAGTGCGTCTCGCCGGTTGCCAGGGTCATCCGGAGGGCCTCGGCATTCATCCACGCGACCATGAGCACTTGCTGCGACGCAGCATCCTGCACGACGGCTGTGATCAGCCCGTTCTCGTCCCACTTCAGGGCAGTCGCCGGCTGCCGCTCCGCACCGGCAGCGGGCTGAGCCTCGCAGGGCAGGGGACGCTCGGAAAAGCTTCTCACTTGGCATCCTCGATCAGCAGTCGGACCGGGACCCCGCGCTGGTTCAGATAGGCCTTTACCGCACCGACCGACAACCGCCGGTAGTGGAACAACGAAGCCGCCAACGCGGCGTCGGCGCCGCCTGTCGTCAGCGCTTCGTGGAAGTGCCCCAGCGCCCCCGCGCCGCCGGAGGCGATGACGGGAATCGACACCGCACTCGACACCGCGTGCAACATGGGCAGATCGTAGCCGGCCTGCGTCCCATCGGCATCCATGCTGGTCAGCAAGATTTCGCCGGCGCCTAACTCCTCGACCCGCCGCGCCCAGGCGACCACCTCCAGGCCCGTCGGCACCCGGCCGCCGTCGATGAACACCTCCCACCGGTCGCCGACGCGTTTGCCGTCGATCGCCACCACGATGCACTGGCTGCCGAAACGGGCGGCGCCGGCAGTGATCAGCTCAGGCGTGCGTACGGCTGGCGAGTTGATCGATACCTTGTCCGCGCCCGCGAGCAGCAACCCGCGCATGTCGTCCACGGTGCGAATGCCGCCCCCCACCGTAAATGGGATGAAGACGCTGTCGGCCACCCGGCGCACCATCTCGATGACGATGTCGCGGCGCTCGTGGCTGGCGGTGATATCGAGAAAGACCAATTCATCGGCGCCCTCGGCGTCGTAGACCAACGCCTGCTCGACCGGGTCGCCGGCATCGCGCAGCTCAAGGAAGTTGACGCCCTTGACCACGCGACCATTCTTGACATCGAGACAGGGGATGATGCGTTTTGCGAGCATAGGTCTCTCCCAGATGCGCCGCAAGGAATACTGTCAGGCGCCGATCTGCCCATCTGCCGTGGCTCGTCCCATCCTACCAACGGCAACCGCTTCGCGAAGGCCGATGGCGCCTGTATACAGCGCCTGGCCCACGATCACTCCTTCCACCCCGCCAACCCGCTGATCGGACAGGGCGCGAATATCGCCCAGCGAAGCGACGCCTCCGCTGGCGATGACCGGCAGACCGCTGGCGCGCGCCAGATCGATCGTGGCCGCCAGGTTGACTCCGGTCAACGCGCCGTCGCGGGCGATATCGGTGTAGACGATGCGCTGCACGCCGAGTGCTTTCATCCTCTGTGCCACAGTCAGCACGTTCAGGGCCGAGACCTCTCGCCAGCCGTGGGTCGCCACCAAGCCGTCGCGCGCATCGATGCCGACGATGATCCGCTGTGGCCCGAAGCGCGCCAGCGCATCCACCACGATCTGCGGCTGGCGGACAGCGACCGTGCCCAGCACCACGCGCGTCGCTCCCAGCGCCAGCGCCAGCGCCACGTCTTCCAGTGTGCGCAGTCCGCCGCCAAACTGGATGGGCAGGCTGGTTGCAGCGCGAATCTCGGACAGCCGGCGCAGGTTGAGGTTGGCATCAAGGCTCAGTTCTGAGTCCTGGCCCGCAAATGCGCCATCCAGGTTCACCACGTGTAGCCACTCGGCGCCCTGCTCCGCCCAACGCCGAGCCACGGCAGCCGGATCGTCGCCGAAGGTTGTCTGCGCCAGCGGATCGCCCTGTCTCAGGCGCACGACCTGCCCGCGGCGCAGGTCGATAGCAGGGTAGATGATGAAAGCCATGGTCACCGCCCCAGGTTCACCACGAAATTGCGCAGAATCCGGAGCCCCACCGTCTGGCTCTTCTCGGGGTGGCATTGGATGCCCCAGACGTTGCCGCGCCGGACGATGGAGGCATATGCTCTCCCGAAGTCAGTTGTCGCAACGACGCACGCCGCATCATCCGGAGCGCAGTAGTACGAATGCACGAAGTAGGCGTAGGCCCCATCGGGCACGCCCGCCAGCAGCGGATCGATCTCCTCGTGCCGCAGCTGGTTCCAGCCGATCTGCGGCACCTTGAGCAGACGGCCGTCCGGCCCGTTCAGGTCGCCGGAGAAACGGACAACACGGCCGGGAATCACCCCCAGCCCGGCGTGGCGTCCCATCTCCTCGCTCACATCGAACAGCATCTGCATCCCGACGCAGATGCCCAACAGCGGCGCGCCGGCCTCGACGGCCTGAAGCAACGGCGCCTCGAAGCCGGCGGCGCGCAGATTGGCTACAGCATCGCCGAACGCGCCCACGCCCGGCAGGATGATGCCTGCCGCGCCTGCCAGCCTGTCCGGAGACGTGATCACCTCCACCGCCGCGCCGGCCGCCTCCACTGCTTTGTGAACGCTGCGCAGGTTGCCGACGCCGTAGTCAACGATGACCAGAGCCGAACGCGGCGCGCCAGAACCAGCGGTGGCCACCCGCCGCTGCCCGTCCTCAGCCGTTCTTGTTTCGCCGTCGCTCATACCAGCATCCCCTTCGTGCTCGGCACCCCCTGTCGCCGCGGATCGATCATCGTCGCCGCGTTGAGCGCACGCCCCAATGCCTTGAAGAGCGCCTCCGCCTGGTGGTGGTCGTTCCTGCCATAGAGCACCTGCGCATGCAGGTTGAGACGGCCATGAGTCGCGACAGTCTCCAAGAAGTGACGCACCAGGTCGGGATCGATCCCACCCAGGTTGGCGCCGTGCCAGGCAGCCTCGATGACGGCATAGGGGCGCCCGCTCAGGTCGATCGCAACGAAGCCGAGCGCCTCATCCATCGGCACATAGCTGTGGCCGGTGCGAACGATTCCGGCGCGATCGCCCAACGCCCGGTCGAGCGCCTGTCCCAAGCAGATCGCCACATCCTCGACGGTGTGGTGCGCGTCGATGTGCAGGTCGCCCTTGGCCTGGACCGTCACGTCGAACAGCCCGTGGTGTGCGAACAGGGCCAGCATGTGGTCGAGAAATCCGATTCCCGTGTTCACTTGTGCACGGCCCCGGCCGTCCACGTCCAGCACCAGGTGAATCTGCGTCTCACCGGTCGTCCGATCGATTGTTGCAGAACGCATGAGTCCTCTCCCCCGCCGGCAGATAGCTGGCGCACCGATCTTTGACAGTCCTGGCCCAATGGTGGAGAATGGACGCGCTCTGCCGGCTTGCCGATTCTGCCATGCACCAACCTGCCAGGAACCTATGAACGAATCCGTTCAGTGCTCGCGTCCCGGAATCATCATCTTCGACGTAGACGGCACCTTGGTCGATGTCACCCTGTCGTACCGGGAGACCGCGCCGGCCGCGGCGCGCATCTACCTGGAACTGCTGGATGTGCGGCCACCTGCATTGACCGGCGATGTCTACGACACCTTCAAGCGTATGACCGGCTTCAATGACGACTGGGAGCTGACTGCCGGGCTGCTGCGGGTGCTGCTGGCTGGGCTGCCCCCGGCGCTGCCGCTGCTGCAACGGACATGGAACGGCCCGGATGCGCTGATCGACGCCCTGCGGACGGCAGCTCGCCCCGTCGCCGGGCGGATCCCGCCTCTGCCCGACTGGGAGTCGCTTGTCGCCGCAGTGCGGGCTGCCGGCGGCGGATTGGCCGGCCTCGACCGCGCGATCTCCGACCGCAATGCACACCTGGTTTGGCGCACCGGTGAAGCTACGACGACCGACCTCGTGCAGCGTATCTTCTCCGAGACCTACCTGGGCGCCCATCTCTTCGTGCAGGCCTACGGCTGTGCACCTCGGTTTCACACCGGCCGCGGTCTGCGCGAGCACGAGACGATGTTGATCGATCCGTCCACGCTCGCCGCCCTGAGCGTCCAGGCTCGACTGGGCATTGCGACCGGCCGCGCGCACTTCGAGATGGCGCCACTGCTGGCCGATGCGAACTTCGCGCGCTTCTTCGGGGCGGTCGCCACCATGAGTGACGCACTGGCTGCGCAGGAGCCAGGCGGCGGCTCGCTGCTCAAGCCGCATCCCTTCCTGCTTGAGCGCGCGGCCAACGCCCTCGATCCGACCGGCGCACAGGTCGCAGCGTACATCGGCGACGCGCCCGACGACATCATCGCCGCGCGGCGGGCCGACGCCTCAGGCCTGCGGCGCTGGCTTGCAGTCGGCATCGCGGCCACCACGGCTCAGGCCGCGCACTATCGATCCCTCGGCGCCGACATCATTGTGGGACACCCGGACGAGCTGCTCACGGCCTGGAGAGAGAATCGGTGAATCATAGCCGCTGATTCGCTCCGGCGCCTCGGCCCGTGCGCCCGCTCCGGCTCTTCGTAAGTGTTCAGACGCGCGCCAGCGCCGCCAGCAGTGCGTCCGTGTGTTCGGGTCGCCCCGCGCTGACGCGAATGCAGTTCTCCAACCCGGGCCTGGCATAGTAGCGCACCAGGATGCCCTGGTGCGCCAGCGCGGCCTTCAGATCAGCGGCGCTGCGGCCTTCCACCCGGCACAGCACGAAGTTGGCCCGGCTGGGATAGGGGTGCAGGAACGGCACGGCGGCCAGCTCCCGGCAGAGCCGCTCCCGCTCGGCGATCAACGCATCCACCGTGCGCTGGATCTCGGCCCGGTGCGCCAGCGATGCCAGCCCGGCGACGGTTGCGGCGACGTTGACGTTGTATGGTTGCTTCGCGGTCCACAGCGCCGGCATCAGCCAGGCCGGGAAGACCCCGTAACCCAGCCGCAGACCCGCGATCCCCGCCCACTTGCTGAAGGTGCGCAGCACAATCAAGTTCTCGTGCTCCGGCACCCAGTGCACCAGGGAACGCTCCAACCCAGCGAATTCAATGTACGCCTCATCCAGGATGACCAGCAGCGGCAGGCGCAACAGCCGTTTCAGGACGGCCGGGTCGAGCAGGCCGCCGTCCGGGTTGTTGGGCGAAGTGAGGAAGAGGAGCTTGGGCCGGACACCTGAAACGTCAGAAGCCGGAACCGGTGCGACCGTTGCCAATCGGCTGATCTGTTCCACATCCACGCTGAAATCGGCGCGGCGCCAGGCCTGGACTACGCGTGCGCCGGCCAGCCTCGCATCGAAGCTGTACATGCCGAACGTCGGCGGGCAGTCGATGATGGCATCGCCGGGGGCCAGCGTCAGGCGGCAGACGAGATCGATCAACTCGTCGGCGCCGCTGCCGGGCAGGATGTGCTCGGACGGCGCCCCCACGTAGTCGGCGAGCGCGGCGCGCAGCTCGCGCTGCTCCGGATCGGGATAGATGTGGGTGAAAGGATAGTGCGCCAACGCCTTGCGCACCGCTGCGGCTGGCCCATAAGGGTTCTCGTTGGCGTCCAGCTTCACGATCTGGTCCGGCGGGCGACCGAGTTGGCGACTCAGCACCTCGAACGGCACGATGGGGGTGTACGGCTCCATCGCGGTGATATGCGGAAGGAGCAGACGGGCAAAGGGCGAATCAGGCACGGCTGAGCTCCGATCTGCAACCGGGAAGATGGGGTCCGGGGTGCCGGGCTGATCACCCTGGGTCACATCCTGTCCCGATCCATTCCATCGTCCATTCATGGTAACCGGCACTCCGCCGCCGCGGCGTGCGCAGTGAGGCCTTCGCTGCGCGCCAGAACGGCCGCCGGCGCCGACAAGCGTTGGCCTGCCTCGGGAGTCAACGCTATCAGGCTGATGCGCTTGACGAAATCTGCCACGCTGAGAGGACTGGCATAGCGTGCGCTTCCTTCTGTGGGCATGACGTGGCTCGGTCCGGCGACATAGTCGCCCAGCACCTCGAACGAATGCTCGCCCACGAAGATGCCGCCCGCATTGCGCACCCGGCCCACCCAAGACCACGGCTCAGCGACAAGGAGACAGAGGTGCTCCGGTGCGTATGCGTTCGCCAGGTCGATCGCCTCGGCCAGATCCGCGGTCACGACGATGCCACCCCGACCGGCCAGGGACGCCGCGGCGATGTCGGACCGTTCCAGCCCCTCCAACTGCAGGGCCAGTTGCGCAGTCACCGCTTCGGCCACCGCGCGCGAAGGGGTCAGGAGCAGCGGCGATGCCAGGACGTCGTGCTCGGCCTGCGCCAGCAGATCGGCGGCGGCCAAGGCCGGATCGGCCGTCTCGTCGGCGATCACGAGTGTTTCGGTCGGACCGTAGAAGCCGTCGATGCCGACGCTGCCGATCACCTGGCGTTTGGCCAGTGTGACGAACAGCCCACCGGCGCCGACGATCTTGGCGACCGCCGGGATCGTCTCGGTGCCGTAGGCCAGCGCAGCGACCGCTTGCGCGCCGCCCAACGCAAACAGCCGGTCCACCTCAGCGCGATGCGCCGCCGCCAGGATCAGGTCGGGAACCCTGCCGTCTTTGCCCGGCGGCGTGCAACAGGCCACCGACCGCACGCCGGCGACTCGCGCCGGGATCGCAGCCATCAGGAGGGACGATGGCAGCGGCGCAGTGCCGCCAGGAACGTAAACGCCGACGCTGTCCAGCGGCCGGATGAGCTGTCCCAGCGTTCCGTCTGGCCCGGCGTCGATCCAGGAATCGATCGGCTGTTTGCGGTGGAACGCCGTGATACGTTGTGTTGCAAGGTCGAGTGCGGCCTGCTCCCCGGTGGAGAGCCGCTCGAAGGCGGCGCGCCACTCGGCGGCCGGTATCTCCAGGGTGGCCGGCCGGCCGTCGAGGCGCGCCGACCACTCCGCTACGGCAGCGTCGCCGCGGCGACGAACGTCGGAGAGAATGCGCGCAACGGCCTCGGCCGGCGCCAGGCGCTCGCCAAAGACACGCTCGATGCCGTCCAAGACGCGCGGCGGCATCTCCTGATCTTCCCACGGCTTGCGCGCCAGGAGGGTGAAGCGGGCTTGCGCGGCTTCGTAAGTGCTTATGACCGACATGGTGTTCCTTTCATCCAGCGCGAAACATCGGCAGGTCGCTTCTCGGCATCACGGTTCACGCTTCACGTGTTGCGAGCAACGCTCGCCAGCGCATCGATGAGACTGCGCACATCCGTCGCCCGCAGCCGGTAGCTTGCCCGGTTCGCGATGAGCAGGGCCTGGCTCTCCAGGATCGTGCGCAGCTCAGCCAGGCCGTTTTCACGCAGTGTCGCGCCGGTCTGGACGAGGTCGACGATCAGGTCGGCCAGACCGACAAGCGGGGCCAGCTCCACCGATCCGGACATCACAATCAGCTCGGCGGCTACGCCGCGCTTGCGAAAGAAAGCCTCGGTGAGACGCGGGAATTTCGTGGCAACGCGCGGGCTGCGTTCCAGCCGCAGCCCAAGATCGGCGCGATCCGCGCGGCCGGCCACCGCCAGCCGGCAATAGCCGAACGGCAGGTGCAGCGGCTCGTAAACATCTCGCTCGGCCTCGCGAACGACGTCCAGCCCGGCGATGCCCACATCGGCGGCGCCATACTCCACGAAGATCGGCACGTCAGCGGGCTTGACCATAATGAAGCGCAAGCGGCCGTCCGCAGCGTCAAGCACCAGCTTGCGCCCGCCGTTGCCATTCACCGGCATGGCATAGCCGGCGCGCCCCAGAAAAGCCAGGGCGTCCTCCGTCAGCCGACCCTTCGGCAGCGCCATCGTCAGCGGTTCAGCCATCGCGTCACCTCCTGCCACTCTTCGCGAGTCACGCTGCGCCTTCCCACGGCATCACGCACGGTGAGATGGTCGAGATCAGCGCCATAGACGATGCGCGGGATCGCGCGGCCAAGGGCCGCCTGCCAGAGCGCTTCCGGATCCAGCCCCAACGGGTCGATCTCGACCTTAACCCCCAGCAGCCGGGCCTGCGCCGCCCATTGCGGGTTGGCCGCCCAGACGCTTGCCGACAAAAGCAGATCGGACCGGGGCTCCTCACTGCCGATGCCCTGAAGCTCACGGGCCAGCAACACCCGGTCGAGGGTCAATGCCCAACCCACCGCGGCCAACGGCGGGCCGAAGTGACCGATGAGATCATCGTAACGGCCACCCGACACCAGGCTGAAACCGAGACCCGGCGCAAAGCCTTCAAACGTGACGCCTGTGTAGTAGTCCAGGTCACGCACCTCGGCCAGATCGTAGGCGACCGCCGTCTCGACGCCATAGATGCGGAGCAGATCCGCTACGGCGCGCAGATCGGAAAGCGCCTGCATCATCGTGGTATTGAGGCAGATCGTCTCAGCATGCGCCAGCACGGCGGCCTCGCCTGTCAGGCGAGGGAGGGTGACCACGGCATTGCGGGCGAGGGGCGGAAGGCCGGGAATCTCGGCCAGCAGCAGCGCCAACTCAGCCTCAGCCTTGCGCTCGACGGCGGCTCGCACGCGAGCGGCCGGCCGCGGTGGCAGGCCCAGCGCCGCCAGCAGCCCGCGAAAGAAGCCGACATGCCCGACCGTGATGCGAAACTGCGGCAGACCGATCGCGCGCAGCGCCGCCACGGCCAGGGCGATCGACTCGGCATCTGCGACCGCACCCGGCGCGCCGATCAGCTCGACACCGGCCTGGGTGAACTCATGCTGGCGGCCGGCCCGTGGCGGCTCGTAGCGGAAGACGCTCCCGACGTATGACAGACGCAGCGGCATCGGCCGTTCGAAGAGTCGGGCGCCGACAACGCGCGCTGTGGGAATCGTCATGTCGGGGCGCAGGGCGAGTGTGCGCCCGTGCCGATCGAAAAAGCGATACATCTCGGCGTCTACCGCTGCGCCCACATCGGTTGCCAGCGTGTCGGCATATTCGAACGTAGGCAAGCTGATCTGGCGATAGCCCCAAGTCGACCATGTGGCTTGCAGGCTGGCCTCCATGCTGCGGAACGCCGCGGTGTCGGCGAACAACAGGTCGCGCACACCCTCCGGCAGAGGGCAGTCGACCGATGACGTGCGATCAGACATAGGCTTCGTTCCCATTAACAAAAAAGGACTGGTTGACGATCAACCAGTCCAGGGGCAAGCGCCAATCAGACGCCGGCTACGCCGAGCGCCCGCCCCTTTTCGCATGATGATGGCGGAGAGACATCCCCAAGAGCATCTCAAGCTTCTCCTTACGGAAGCGCTTGCAGTGTAGCACAGGCCTGGCGGGCTGTCAAAATGAAGCAAACCCATGCGCCAGCCTGGCATCGGATGGGCGCGACGGGGCGCCGGAAATGACGTCGCGGCCGGAATTGGTAGCTGCATTACTGAACAAAGATTATTCATCCCTTATACATGAGTCGTATTCTGCGTTCAGGGCAATGAACCGTGAACGAAACAAGCTTTAAGGAGCGGAACATGTCTGCGAGGCGAAGTTGGTCGAAGTGGTTGGTGTCGGCGCTCGCTGCGATCATGCTGCTGAGCCTGCCTCTGGCAGCCGGCGCGGCGACGGCGAATGGGATCATCACCCCGAAAGATGGGGCGACTGTGAGTGGCAAGGTCGATGTGACCGGATACGCAAGCGATCCTCAATTCCAGAAGTGGCAGCTGGACCTGCTGCCTGGTGGTGATCCGAATGCGGCGATCTTCCTGGCGTTCGGCGAGAAGCCGGGCGACTTCAGCTACGCGCTGAACACGATAGGCCTGCCGAATGGCCAACATGCATTGCGGCTTCGCGTTGTGCGCAGCGACAGCAACTACAGCGAGTACACCAACAAGTTCACCATTGCTAACGGCGGTGCGGCTCCGGCGGCTGCGGCCAAGGACATCGTAGCGACGGCGATTGGCGCCGGCCAGTTCAAGACTTTGGTGGCGGCGGTCCAGGCAGCCGGTTTAGTTGAGGCGCTTCAGGGCAAGGGTCCGTTCACGGTCTTCGCTCCCACGGATGCGGCGTTCGCAGCGCTGCCGGCCGGCACGGTCGAGGGGCTGCTCAAGGACCCCAAGGCTCTGGCTAACATCCTGCTCTACCACGTGGTGCCCGGCGAGGTCAAAGCCGCCGCTGTCAAGGACGGCCTGAGCACCAACACGCTGCAGGGCGCGCCGGTCTCCTTCAAGATCACCGACGGCAAGCCGGCGATCCAGGGCGCCAACATCGTGGCAACCGACGTCATGGCCTCCAACGGCGTGATCCATGTCATCGACAAGGTTATCCTGCCTCCGGCCCCCGCACCCGCTCCGGCGACCACCAATGGGTTCACGAACCTGAAGGACGGCGCCAAGGTCAGCGGCACGGTCGACGTGAAGGGCTACGCCAGCGACCCGAGTTTCCAGAAGTGGCAGTTGGATGTCTTGCCGGGCGGCGATCCGAATGCGGCGATCTTCCTGGCAGTGGGCGAGAAGCCGGGTGACTTCAGCTACACGGTCGACACCAAGAAGTTCCCGAACGGTGAACATGCCCTGCGACTGCGTGTCGTGCGCAGCGACAGCAACTACAGCGAGTATGTCACCAAGTTCAGCATCGCGAACTAACAGCCGGTTGGCCGCCGACTAGGCGGAACGCCAGGGGCGCAGTGCACGACGTCAAAGCATGCACTGCGCCCCTGGTCTTTTCGTCCCTCGTGGCTCGAATGGGCGGCCGGCCGCTAATAGGCGCCCTTACCCCGGATCACCGCCGGAATGGTCCGCAGCAGGATAGCCATATCACGCCGCAGGGAGTAATGCTCGATGTAGTCTAGCTCCAGGGCCAGTCGCGCCTTGAACGGCAGATCGCCGCGGCCATTGACCTGCATGGGGCCGGTCATGCCGGGCTTGATGGCCAACCGCCGGCGTTGATCATCGGTATAGCGCTCGACCAGGGCTGCCTCTTCGGGCCGCGGACCCACCAGGCTCATTTCGCCGGCCAGGACGTTCAACAGTTGGGGCAATTCATCCAGGCTATAGCGGCGCAGAATACGGCCAATGTTCGTGACCCGCGGATCGTCCTTGATTTTGAATGCCGGCTGCTGCAGCCCGGCCAGGTCCACGAGCTGCGGCAGCAGCTCCTCGGCGCCATCCACCATGGTCCGGAACTTGACGATGCGAAACGGCCGGCCATCCTGGCCGATGCGCGTCTGCAGAAAGAGCACTGGGCCGGGCGAATCGAGTCTGATGGCCAGCGCCGCCAGCGCCATCGGCGGCGCTGCCACCACGAGGAACAGCGTCCCCAAGATCAAGTCCATCAGCCGCTTCACCACGCGCTGCATGCCGCTGAGCGGCGGCCGCCGCTCGCCGACCCGGCCGCGGAAGTGCAGCATGCCGAGCGCGAATCCCACTCCCAACGAAAAGGCGCGAATCCACAACAAGCCGACGGCTGGCAGCACGACACTGCGGTCGCGACGCCAGGCCTTGAGTAGAAACGGCGCTTCCGTCGCCAGGAACCCTACGGCGGCCGCGAGCGCCATTCCCCAGAGCGGTGCGGCTTGTGGACCCCACAGCAAGCTGGCAATCAGCGCCGTCGCGATGCCCGCCAGGCACATCGCGGCCAGCGCCATCTGCAGCTTCAGGGTGACGGGGGTGTGCGAGTCGTGCGCCATCCGGCTGGGATGCCACCGCGCAATCAGCACCTTCCAGTAACCGATGTAGAATTTGCGGCGGATATAGGCGCGCAGCGTCGGATTGTGCCGGTGGTAGACCCGCGCGTCCGGCGCAAAGACCAGCCGGTAACCCTTCTCCGCCAAGCGGAAGGAAAGCTCTTGATCCTCCACCGAAGCGGTGGGGAAGACCGTATCGAAGCCGTGGTTGGCCAGGAAGACGTCACGGCGGTAAGCGGCACTATACGTATCGACAAAATCGATCGACCCGCGGCCGGCCATCCGGTCGTAGCGCTCCTGGTATTCCAGTTGGGTGAAACGGGGGACGATGTCCCGCTGGCGCGTCAAGTACGCCCCCTTCGCACCCGCCACACCGGGATCAGAGAACGGTACGACCAGTGCGCTGATCCAGCCGGGAACCGGCTCGCAATCAGCATCGGTGAAGAGGAGCAACTCGCCGTGTGCGGCGGCGGCGCCGCGGTTGCGGGCGGTCGCCGGCCCGGCGTGAGACTGCGTGAGCACCCTGACGTTGTCGCGGTGCGCAATGCGGGCCGTCTCATCGGTCGAGCCATCGTCGACGACCACAACCTCATAGGCTGAACGGGGATAATCCTGGCTTGCCAATGCTGCCAGGCACGCCGACAGCGTCCCGGCTGCATTGTAAGCCGGGACGACGACCGTAACTTGCGGACAGTATCCGCCGGGCGCGTCCTGTGACGTAAGAACCCTCCTTACACGCCCCAATTCCACCGTCGCGCCGGGTCACTCGATCGGCGTGATGCTCTTGCGCCCGATCTGCCCGAAGAGATGCGCCTGCACCAGGTACTGCCACAGGGTGGCCAACGGAACCGTGATGAGGAAGCCGACGCACAGCAGCAGCCAGCCCAGGGAGCCGACAATCGCCGCAACCAGCCCGGCAACGATGCCGAGGAGAAGCGCCAGGATGACATCGCCCAGATTATCACGGGTCAACGTCCAGAGCTTGCCGAGCTCAAAGGCAGCACCCAGGCGCCCCGTAACGGCCAGCCGGATGTAGATCGCGGGCGAGATAAGCCAGACGAACAGCCCCCACAGGAAGAGCAAGCACGACGCACAGGTGATGAGCAGCACGCCGAGAGCGACGCCCGTTCCGTTCTGATCACTGGTCATGGCCGTGCCGATGAACAGCGGCGCCATGATAAGGAACAGAGGCAGCATCCACACCACGAACGCGATCATCAACTTGACGCCTCGCACCAGAAAGCCGCCCCAATCGGTCCAGTCAGGCATCGGATGCTCCCTGCCATCCACTACGTTGCGGAGCGCATCGAGGCTATACCCCACGACCATGATCAACGGGATCACCCCGACCAGAAGGGGCGTGAGCACGATGCCCAGGAAACCCACCAGGACGCCGATGCCCAACTTACGCAACCAATCCGGGTCATCGAACATGAACGTGAATGCTTTGCCGAAGTCCATAGATTCCTCCTCGAAGCGACGAATGCGATGCGGAGTCCCAACAATCGAACTCATTATATCACGACGCTGGAGGAGCGCCGATCGACTGACTGAACTTTGGCAGACGAATGCCGGACATGGCCCCATGCCGCGGCCGCCGGCCAAGCGGCAGAGGCCCGCTCAGAACGGCAGGCCTAGCCACGCTGTCAGCAGATCCCGCACCAGCCCGATCGCGGCCAGGCCAACGATCGCCGCGACTAACCCCGCCACCAGCGGGAGCAGAAGCTCGCGCCAGCCCCGCGCCCGTCCGTCGCGACGCGCGAGCATTAACAACAACATGAAGCAGACTGCTCCGACCAGCAGCAGCACCATCGCGCCACTCGCCAGCGCCAGCGGAAAGAGCAAGGGTTCCCATTCGCTTGCTACGAGGCCAAAGACTGCGACCCCGCCGACCAGCAACCAGGCCAGATCGGACCGACGGGCGACGACCGGCTGTGCATCCGTCGCAGCCCAGGCGGTCAGGTTGAACAGCGGCAGCACTGCCACCGCAATCACCAGGCCTTGGAGGATGCCGGTCGCCAGCCGGAGCAGATTGCTCGGCTCGTAGAGCGGCGATGCGCCCAGGAACAGCGCCAGGTAGGAATTGGCCCCGTCGATGGCCCAGGCGGCGACGAAGCCGGCGAAGACCAGAAGATACCTCCGCGCGGGAAACTGATTGGCGCGGCCGCGACCCAGCGCTAACAGGACTGCGATGCCGGCCAGCGCGCCCAGATAAGTTCCACTGCAACGCGCGCAAAGGGGCAACTGACGCCCGCCGATGAAAAAGCTGTGGCCCGGCAGACGATGGCACACAGCGTACGCGTAGCGATCCGCTCGATCGAGCAGATCATGCGGAGGCAGCAACAGCAACGCCACGAGCGCGGGAATGGCAACGACCATCGCCAAGAGGGTCCGGCGCCGCGGGGCAGCCGGGGCGCCGCGTTCCGCTGTTGGTTTCTCCAGGGCTTGCATGGAACGCGATTATACACCGCTTCGCTGCGGGCGGGAAGCGCCGCCGCGCGCCATTTCGGCCCGACGGCAGGTGATGATATGATAGCATGGTGCGATCTCTTGCGGAGCCAGGCGTCTTGATCGAGCTGTCCCACATCAGCTACACCTACCCCGACCGGTCTGCGCCGGCGCTGGTCGACTTCTCCTTGACCATCCGGCCCGGCGAGTTTGTGCTCGTGGTCGGACCATCCGGTTCGGGCAAATCCACCTTCTTGCGCAGTCTGAACGGGCTCGTGCCGCATTTCTACGGCGGACGATGGACCGGCCGCGCCAACATCCTTGGCCGCGACCCGGTGGCGCTGGCGCCGCGCGGCATGGCCGATCTGGTCGGCTTCGTGTTCCAGGACCCTGAAGCTCAATTCGTAGTCGATACGGTGGAGGATGAACTGGCGTTCGCGATGGAGAACTTCGCGCTGTCGCCAGCGACCATGCGCAAGCGCGTCGAAGAGGTGCTCGACCAGATGGCGATCGCCCATCTGCGCGACAGGCGCATCGGCGCCCTCTCGGGCGGCGAGAAACAGCGCGTAGCGATCGCCGCCGTGCTGGCACTGCAGCCGGAGATCCTCGTACTGGACGAACCGACCTCGCAGCTCGATCCGCAAGCCGCCGAGGAGGTGCTGGTGGCGCTGCGCCATCTCAACGAGGACCTGGGCCTGACCGTTGTGCTGAGCGAGCACCGACTGGAGCGCGTGGTGCAGTACGCCGACCGGGTCATCCACCTGCCCGCGCTGGGCCGGCCGCCCGTGATCGATGAACCGCGCACGGTGATGTCCGCACTGCCGCTGGTGCCACCGCTGATCGACCTGGGCCGCAAGCTGAACTGGCAGCCGCTGCCGCTGACGATCAAGGAAGGCCGGCAGCAGGCGCGACTGCTGGCGGAGCGAATCGGCGGACGGGCGGAAGAATCAGGTGACGGACAGACGAACGAGCAGATCGCCGGGAGAGCAGTCGTCTCGGTCAAGAAGGTCGAATACGCCTACGACGGACGGGCGGCTCTGCGCGGGGTCAGCCTGGAGGCCGCGGCAGGCGAGTTTGTGGCGCTGATGGGACGCAACGGGTCCGGCAAGAGCACGCTGCTCAAGCAGATCGTCGGCCTGCTCAAGCCCGACCAGGGTCAGGTGATCGTCTCGGGCCTGGATACGCGCCGCGCCGCGCTCGATGATGTGATCCGCACCGTGGGCTACGTGCCGCAGCATCCCGCCGCGCTGCTCTTCCAGGAGACGCTGGCCGATGAGCTGGCATTCACGCGGCGCAGCCATCGCTTGTCGCATGATCCAGCCGGAGACCGGGCGCTGCTGGCGCGCCTGGGCCTCGATGCATTGGCCGATCGCAATCCGCGCGATCTGAGCGGCGGCGAGCAGCAGCGCGCCGCACTGGCCGCCATCCTCGTGGCTGAACCGCGCATCATTCTGCTTGACGAGCCCACACGCGGGCTCGACTACGAACAGAAGCACCGCCTGGCAGGACTGCTGCTGGAAATGAAGCGGGAAGGCCGCACGATTCTCATGGCCACGCACGATGTCGAGCTGGCTGCGGCTTGCGCCGATCGCGTCGTGCTGATGGCGGAGGGACAGGTTGTGGTGGACGGACCGGCGCGCCAGGTGATGAGCGACTCGCAGGTGTTCTCCTCTCAGATAAACAAGCTGTTCCGCAACCCGCGCTTCCTGGTGGTTGAGGATGTGTTGGCCGCGCTGGAGGAGCGATGAGGGAACGCTCGTCCATACCCGATCTCTCCATCCCCATCATCGGCCTCGCGAGCATCCTGGGGCTGACGGCGTTTCTGTATCCGTTTTTCTTGCCGAACATGCCGCGCGCAGAAGGGATGGCGCACGCCAACGACGCCCCCCTGGTCTTCGTGCTGGTGCTGGCCTTGTGCCTTGCCGCGGTATTCGCCAGCCTGACCAGCCGGCAGATGACCAGCAAGCTGGTCGCGCTGCTCGGCATCCTGACTGCGCTCAGTGCAGTGCTGCGCACCATCCCGGGCCCAGCGGGCTTCAACGCCATCTTCCTGCTCCCGATCCTCTCCGGCTACTGCTACGGCCCGTCATTCGGCTTCATGTTGGGCGTGCTATCGCTGCTGGTCTCGGCCCTGATCGGGGGTGGAGTAGGGCCGTGGCTTCCCTACCAGATGCTGGCAACGGGCTGGGTGGGCCTGCTTTCCGGCCTCCTGCCGGAGCTGAAAGGCCATCGCCGGCTCGAACCCGTGGCGCTGGCCGCCTGGGGCGGGGTTATCGGGCTGATCTTCGGCGCCATCATGAACATCTGGTTCTGGCCCTTCCTGGCGGGCGGCGCATCCGCCTTCGGCCAAGCGGAGGGGGGCGTGTGGCAGCCGGGGATGGACGCCCTGGCGACGCTGCGCAGTTACCTCACGTTCTATCTGGTGACATCGCTCTGGTGGGATGCATGGCGCGCCGGCGGCAATGCGCTGCTGCTGCTGCTCTTCGGCGGGCCGATCCTGCGCGTGCTGCGCCGCTTCCGCAGTCGTTTCCGGTTCGACATCGTCCCGGAAGTCATCGCATCGCCCGTGCCGGCCGGCGCCGCCGCGCGGCCGGGGGGCGATTGAAGCAGGAGGATGCATGGGCCGTGGGGCCTATGAGCACAACTACACCCGACTGAACCTGCCCGAGCTGGCCGTCGAGGAGACGGATGCGGCGCCGGTCGCCATCCCGGTGGCGGCATCCGGGGACGGACCGGCTGCGATCGATGTCTACTGCGCCGAGAACTGCGACCTCTTGGGACAGGTGGCTGGCGGCTGGGCCGGACGCTATCAACTGATCTACATCGACCCCCCGTTCGGTTCGGGCAAGGTCTATGCGGCGCGCGTCGCCGGAGAACGAGGCAGGCAGGCGCAGGCGGTCCACGCCTACCGCGACGATCAGGCGTTCGACGCCTACCTCGGCTGGCTGGCCGAACGGCTGGCGCTGATGCGAGAGCTGCTGTGCGATAGCGGCACGCTCTACGTCCACCTGGACTGGCATGCGGTGCACTACATCAAAGTCGAGCTGGATCGTCTCTTCGGCCGCGATCGCCTTCTGAACGAGATCATCTGGTGCTACCACGGCCCGTCGCCCATCCAGTCGGCATTCAAGCGCAAGCACGACACGATCCTGGCCTACACACGCTCGCCGCGCTATTTCTTCGACGCCGATGCGGTGCGCGTGCCGTATGATGAGTCCACGGTGAGAACGTTCTCCGGCAGCCCGAAGGCCGGCTTCGGCAAGACGCCTGACCTGGCGCGCGGCAAGGTGCCCGAGGACTGGTGGTACTTTCCGGTGGTGGCGCGCATACACTCAGAGCGCGTGGGCTATGAGACCCAGAAGCCGGAGGCGCTGCTGGAGCGCATCGTACGGGCGTCGACCCGACCCGGAGACCAGGTGGGCGATTTCTTCGCCGGCTCCGGCACGACGGGAGTGGTCGCAGCGCGCTCAGGTCGGAGTGCGACGCTGGTGGATCGCAATCCCGTCGCCATCGAGAAGACACTGCTGCGCCTGGCGCGGCTGACCCCCCGCCCGCGCATCAGGCTGTGGCGATATTTCACGGATGAGGGGCGACTGACGGCGGATGAAGGCGGCTAGACGCCGCCGTGCCTGTTCACGCCCCGATTTCGGACGAGTCGATGGGAGGAAACGGAGATGCCAGAGGAAAGGGAAGACGCCGTTTCGAGCAGTGAGCAACACGGCGTCGTGGTCAAGTGGGACGCGGCAAAGGGCTACGGCTTCATCCGGCCCGACGGCGCGGCAGCCGGCGATGCGGATGTCTACGTGCATGTGCGCCAGTTCGAGGGCCGGCGCCAGCTCACCCCCGGTCAGGGCGCCCATTACCACTTGACGCGCACCGAGAAGGGGTGGGCCGCGATCAACGTGCGGCCCGGGTCGGTGCTCGGCACACCCTATCTGAAGTTCACCCTCATCGGCATCGGGTCGGCGCTGCTGCTGCTCTTCGGGCTGGCCTTTGCCCTGGATCGGCCCACTTCTCTCGTGGTTTGGACGATGCTATGGATCGCTGCGCTGAGCATCGCTGCGTTCGGCGTCTATGGCTACGACAAAGGTCAGGCGCAGCGCGGAGGCGGCCGCGTACCTGAGGGGGTGCTGTGGCTGCTGGCGGCAATGGGCGGATCGCCCGGCGCATTCATTGCGATGCGGGTCTTCCACCACAAGACCAGCAAACGCTCATTTCAAGCCGTGTTCTGGGTGATCGTGGCAGTGCAGGCGGCGCTGCTCGCATTCCTGGCGGTGCGGAGCTAGACAGGGCCGGCCATCTGGCCGGCCGCCAGGGCTTCGCGCGTGCCGGCGCTTCGCTATGCCTGCCGCAGCGGGATCAATGGATCAGGCTGCGCAGCACGCGCAGGTTCTCCACATCCTCGTGCATGTCCTCGCTCTTGGGTGTCTCCAGAATCTTCGGGACGGCCGCGAAGCGCGCGTCGTTCAGGATATTGGCGAACGCCTCCAGCCCCAACATCCCTGTGCCGATGGCGTCGTGACGGTCGACGCGCGCGCCCAGTCCTTTCTTGCTGTCGTTGAAGTGGAAGCAACGGATGCGCTCGATCCCCACCAGCCGATCGAATTCCGCCATCACGTCCGCGTAGGTGGCAGGCGTACGAATATCGTAGCCCGCAGCAAAGACGTGACATGTGTCGAAGCAAAAGGCGATGCGTGCCGGGGCTTGCGCGCCGCCGCGCATCGCCTGCAACTGCTCGAAGCGATAGCCCAACGCGGAGCCCTGGCCCGCCGTCGTCTCGATCAGCGTCAAGGTCTTGTAACCTTCGGTCGCTGCATGCGCGCGATCCAGCCCGGCGATGATGCGCGCGATGCCGGCCTCCTCGCCTGAATCCATGTGCGCACCGGGGTGCAACACCACGCCCAGGATGCCCAACTGCTCGGCGCGCGTCAACTCATCGATCAGCGCGTTGATCGACTTTTGCCAGAGCGCATCGTCGGGCGTGCCCAGGTTCAGCAGATAGGCTGCATGGGAGATGACCGGTGCGATGCCGGTGGCTGCCTGCGCCTCAAACCAGCGCGCAATCTCCTCCGGGGCAGCCGGCTTCTGCTCCCATCGGTTCTGGTTCTTGGTGAAAACCTGCATCGTGTCGATGCCGATGGACTGCGCCCGGTCAAATGCCGTGCTCAGACCACCTGAAACAGACATGTGCGCGCCAAGGTGCATGGTCATGGCTCCGATTCGAATGGGCGACACGGCGCCTTGCGCCGGACGTCAATCGCTGCACGCCCGCGAACCTGCGCCTTATCGTCTTGGCATCCGACGTCTCGACGTTTCATTCTTCCGCCGCCAGCGTGAAGCGCTCCACTCCCTCCGCCCGGTCTTCGACGCGGGCCATGACGAAAAGGAGGGAGGAAAGCCGGTTGAGATACCTCAGGGGCGTGTCGTTACGCGTTTCGCCATCGTGGGTCAGCTTGGCGACGATGCGCTCGGCGCGGCGTGCGACGGTGCGAGCGATGTCGAGCCACGCCCCGCCGGCGCTGTCGCCGGGGATAATGAAGGCGGGCGGCATCTCGACCCGCTTGCCGAGGGCGTCCGTCTTCTGCTCGAGCCAGGTCAGGCGCGCGTCGCTCAGCCACGGCGGCCGCGCGGCCGCCTCGGGCAGCGTCGCCAGATCGGCCATCAGCTTGTAGAGGTCGCGCTGGATCGCCAGGACCAACTGGCGGACCTGTAGGTCCTTTGCATGGAGGCGCGCCATCCCCAGGATCGCCGATGTTTCGTCAACAGTTCCGTAGGCATCGGGGCGATCGGCATACTTGGGCACGCGTTCGCGGCCCAGCACACCCGTATAGCCGTCATCGCCGGCGCCAGTGTACCACTTCATGTCCATGAATGCCTCGCAGAGCGCGACGGGATGGGCAAATCCGCGAACTGCGAGCGCCACCGCCCGCCGATTCGCTCATCCACCGTCCTTCATTGTACGCCGACGCCAAGCTTGTATACGAGTTGCCCGCCGAGCCAGCTCTCCACCAGGATCAGGCCCACACCGAGAAGCAGCAGCGCCAGGTACCCCCACCGCTGCACCGGTTTCGATAGGAGCTGCCGGTTTTTCAGGGGCCAGTAAAGCGCCAGCCCAAATACGATGATCAGCGCGATGCCGGCAGTGATGTGCAGGTTGATCACGTCGCGCACTATCGGCAGATCGGGCGCCCGGCTCTGATCGACCAAGCCGGTGACGCCGGCCACCAGCGCGCCGATCCAGCCGAGGAAAACCAGCAGCCGGCCGGCCCAGAACCAGCGCTCGCCACCATCCTGACGAGTGAAGCTCACCACCACGAATGCAACGCCCACCACCGGAAGCGCGATCGGAAAATGGACGAAACGCGGGTGAAACGGAAGAAGGAACTCCATCGCTCAAAGCCTACCCTGAAAGCATGGCCAGCGACTGCAGCGGCCTGCCGTAGTTGGCCGCCACCAGGCGTTCGGCAAAGTGTTTGCCGCGCGGCATGCCGCAGGAACGCATCTCATGTGCAACGACGGGCACTGGATAGAGCACCCGGCGATGCTCAGCATGCCACATGCGACCGTCCCATGTCAGAATGGCATAGGCCGCGCGTGGGTCGCCGTCCATCGGCAGCCCGGCGCTTGCAACATCGACGAGCAGCCGGCCGCGCCATTGCCGGGCATAGGGCACATGCAGGTGACCGAAGGCCAACGCCTGCCAGTCGGGCGATGAGCGGCTTTGCTCCATGAGCAGCTCATCCAGATCTTCCTCAGCCAGATGCGGTGGGATCGGGCGCTCGAGATCGGTCGGATTGGCATGCACAACCAGCAAGCCGCCGCCGGGATCGGGTGTCACACGACAGGAAAATGGCAAATCCGCCAGGAAATCGACCCGCTCCGGGCCCAGGCGCTCCACCATCCAGGCGAGATGGGCGGTGAAACGGTCATCGTTTTTGCCCAGCGGCGTCTCACCGGCTCGGCCGCGAAAGAATGCATCGGTGTTGCCCTGAACCGTTGCCGCAGCGAGCGTTCGCACCCGGTCCACCACCTCGGCCGGCCACGGGCCCGACCACACCAGGTCACCGGCGACGATGATCTGATCGACGGCGCCCTGTTGGCGCACGTCCTCCAACACGGCATCGAGCGCCACCAGGTTGCCATGGATATCGGAAAGGAGGGCGATCTTCATTGACGTCGCTCCTTGCTCAGCAGATCGACCGGACGATCAGCTTCGGATCACGGCTGCGCCAACCGCCTTCGGGCCGGCATGGGCGGCGAAAGCCGGACCCGCTTCCACTGCCAAGATCTCGGATGGGCTGAGACTGACGAGGTCGGACAGGTAAGACACCAGTTCGGTCGCCACCTCGCAGCCGCGAGTGTAGGCCGCCCCGACCGCCAGGAGCGGCAGGCGCAAGCGGAGTTCTTCCTCGATGCGCTGGAGCGCCCCGCGGGTCGAGCGGGCCACGCCGAGAAAGCGAAACTCGCCGTCGGACATCTCGATGATCGGCTTCACGCGCAGTGCCGCCGTCAAGCGCTCGATCACCGGCATGATCAGGTCGAGCCGGCCGCCGCGACGCACCCATTCCAGGGTGTCGAGAGCAAAGAGAATCGATGTTCGCGCACGCAGGTCCTCGACCGTCGCCTGGATCCACTCGGCGCTGCGACCGGCCAGCGCCTCACGCGCGGCCGCCACCACCTGCAAGCCCATGCCCAGCGAGAAGGAACCCGTGTCGATCACCCGCACGCGCTCGCCGAACTCCTGTGCGGCCGCCCAAGCCGCATTGAACGTGCCGCTGTGTCGCGCCGGCAGCGTCAGGCAGATCACGTCATAGCCAGCGGCAATCAGCCTGGCAAACACCTCAAAGAACGCGCCCGGAGGTGGCGATGACGTGCCCGGTGCGACGGAGGAGCGCCCGGCGCGCGCCCAGAACTCCTCATGGGTCAGCTCTGAGCTCGCAATCATTTCCTCGCCGAACCGCACATAGACCGGAACAACGACGATTCCGTATTGGGCCACGATCATCGGCGGCAGATCACAGCCGCTATCGGCGACGATGCGGACGCTGTTCATGAGGCCATCCTCCGAAAACGGATGGTCCTATTATACCATCTCAGGCGGCAACCGCAATCACCGACCATCAGGCTCTTTTCCAAAACCAGGGGTCGTGGTAGAATGAACGTGCCAGCCAGGCAGGAACGGCCCCGCATCGAGGATGATGTCCCATGAGCCACATCGAGTTCACTCGCCAGTCTCCTGACCGGCTTCAGTTCTACTTCCAGGGATGGGAACCTGAAGCTCCTCCCAGGGCCGTTGTGTGTCTGGTTCACGGCCTGGGCGAACACACCGGTCGTTACGCGCATGTCGCCGCAGCGCTCAACGACACCGGCTATGCCATGCTCGGCTTCGATCTGCGCGGGCACGGCAAATCGGGCGGACCGCGCGGCCACACACACTCCTACGACGCGTTGCTGGACGATATCGACCGCTTGCTGGAGGAGACTGCTGCCCGCTATCCCGACAAGATGCGCTTGGTGAGGTCGTTGCAGACGGAGCGACCAAAGCGACACAGGTGATGATTCTTGAAGCGATTTTGCACGAAGAGGTGACAGGAGTATGTCCGGCTTACTCATTACCCACGGCCAAATCTTCACCCTGGGCCGCCAAAACGAGTTGATTGCAGACGGTGCGATCTACATCGAAGGTGATACGATTGCCGAGGTCGGAACCAGCGGGGCGCTGATCGGCCGGCACCCGGACGCCGAGCGACTGGACGCGGCAGGAAAGCTGGTCCTGCCCGGCTCGATCTGCGGGCACACACATTTCTACGGCGCATTTGCACGCGGCATGGCGATCCCCGGCGCGCCGGCCACGAACTTCGTGGAGATCCTGGAGCGCCTCTGGTGGAAGCTGGATCGAGCACTGCTGTGGGACGACGTCCGCTATAGCGCACTGATCTGCCTGATCGACGCCATCCGGCACGGATGCACGACGTTGATCGATCATCACGCCAGTCCGAACGCCATCGACGGCAGCCTGGACATCCTTGCCGAGGCAGTGAAGGAGACGGGGCTGCGCGCCAGCTTATGCTACGAGGTGACTGACCGGAACGGCATGGCCGGCGCGGCCGCCGGCATCAGTGAGAACGTCCGCTTTCTCAAGCGCTGCCTGAGCCAGCCCGATCCTCAACTGGCGGCTTCCTTCGGGCTCCACGCCGCATTGACCCTCTCCGATCAAACGCTTGAGGCCTGTGTTGCCGCCGCCGAAGGGCTGAACACCGGCTTTCATATTCACGTGGCCGAAGACAAAGCCGACCAGGAGCAGAGCCTGCGCAAGCACAATCTGCGCGTGGTCGAACGATTGCTTCAGGCCGGCATCTTGGGGCCGCGCTCGATCGCTGTCCACTGCGTGCACCTGGACGAATACGAGAAAGACATGCTGCATGAAAGCGGCGCCTGGGTGACGCATCAACCCCGATCCAACATGAACAATGCCGTAAGCCTGCCGGATGTAGCCGGACTGCTCCGTCGCGGTGTGAGAGTTGCCCTGGGCAATGACGGCTTCTCGAACAACATGTTCGATGAGATGAAGGCTGCCTATCTGTCCCACAAGCTCCATCTGCGCCATCCGCAGGCGATGCCAGGTGACGCCGTCTGGCGCATGGCGTATGACAACAACGCCGCACTGAGCCGCGTCTTCTTCCCAAAGCCGCTTGCCGAGCTGCGCGCCGGCGCGTTTGCCGACATCATCCTGCTGGACTATGCCCCGCCAACGCCCCTGACAACCGGCAATTTGCCCTGGCATGTCATATTTGGCGTGGACGGAGCGCATGTGACGCACACCATCGCCAGCGGCAAGGTGTTGATGCGAGATCGCCAGCTCACGACCCTGGACGAGGCTGCGATCATGGCGAAGGCGCGCGAGTTGGCGGTTGGGGTGTGGAAGCGCGTCTGACCGAGCCCATAGCGGGAGCAAAGCAAGCATGTCCGATCTCCTACGTGTCCAGCCTTTCGATCTCCTTCTCCGTCGCATCCTGACCGAATACGAGCACAGCCGCTCGATCTTCGGCATCCATGAGTCGCTGTGGCGCCGGCCGCGCGGCGACGCAGCTTATGCGACGCCGGGGTTCTTTGGAAAGCATCTGGCGACGCCCATCGGTCCATCGGCAGGGCCGCATACGCAGCTGAGCCAGAACATCATTGCGGCGTGGCTGTGCGGCGGCCACTTTATCGAGCTGAAGACGGTTCAGATCATGGATGAACTCGTGATCCCGCGACCGTGCATCGACATGGAAGATGAAGGCTACAACGTCGAGTGGTCGCAGGAACTCAAGCTGGAGGAATCCGCGCAGGAATACATCAATGCGTGGGCGGCGATCCATGTGCTGCGTCGTCTGCTGGGGTGGGACGATGCGCCGTTCGGTACGATCTTCGACATGAGCGTGGGATACAACCTGGAGGGCATCAAGACCCCGCGCATGACCCGTTTCATGGATCAGATGGCCGACGCCTCGGCCGAGCTTGTCGAGATTCACGACATCTTGAGGGCGCAGTTCCCTCAGGTTGCCGACCTATCCATCCCCAGCCGGATCGTCAACAGCGTCACCCTCTCGACGATGCATGGCTGCCCGCCCGACGAAATCGAACGCATCGCCAGGTATCTGCTGGAAGAGCGCGGGTTGCACACCGTGGTCAAGATGAATCCGACGCTGCTGGGCAAAGAGAGGGTGGTCGATATTCTACACAACGCCCTGGGCTACCGCGAGATCCACATTCCGGACTCGGTCTTTGAGAAGGACCTTTCCTATGACAAAGCCATCGGACTGATCCGCCGGCTGCAGGAATTCGCCGCTGGCTGCAGCCTCACCTTCGGGGTCAAGCTGAGCAACACGCTGGCGATGCACAACCACAAGACACGCATGCCAGGCGACGAAATGTATATGTCGGGTCGGGCGCTCTACCCGGTCACGATGAATCTGTTCAACACGTTAGCGCACGAGTTCGCCGGGAATCTCCGCGTCTCCTATTCCGCCGGCGCAGATGCGCTCAACGTCGCGACGATCCTCTCATGCGGCGCACTGCCGGTCACGGCTTGTTCCGACCTGCTGAAACCGGGCGGCTATGCCCGCTTCGGCCAGTGGCTCGAACAGGTCGAGGCTGCGATGCGCGACCGGGGTGCGGCCAACCTAGCCGCATTCTCGCAAGACAGGCTGTCGAACCTCGAAGCCGCTGCCGCAGAGGCGCTGGAAAACCGGCGCTACCAGAAGGCCTACTTCGAACATGGGCTGCCCAAGGTCAAGTCGGGCCTGGAGCTGTTCGATTGCATTGTGGCGCCGTGCATCTCGCAGTGCGCGGTGTGCCAGGACGTGCCGGAATACAACTGGTGGATTGCCCAGGGCGACGCCGACAGATCGCTCGAAGTGATCCTGGCGCGCAACCCGCTGCCCGGGGTCACCGGTTATGTATGCAACCATCTGTGCCAGACGCGCTGCGTGCGCAACGACTACGAGGAAACGGTCGCCATCCGGGCGCTCAAGCGCTATGCAGAAGAGTACGGCAAGGCGCCCCAGTTGCAGCCGAAAGCGCCAACAGGACATCGCGTCGCCGTGATCGGCAGCGGACCATCCGGCTTCTCGGCGGCATTCTACCTGGCGCTGAACGGCGTGCAGGTCACGATGTTCGAGGGGAAAGATGTGCTCGGCGGCATGATGCGACTGGTTCCCGTCTTCCGGCTGCCGTGGGAGGTCATTCAGCGGGACGTAGACCGCATCCTCAACCTGGGGGTGACGCTCGAGCTTGGCCGCATGATCGACAGCCCGCCGGAAGAGCTGTTGAAGGACGGGTTCGATGCAGTGTATGTGGCCGCGGGGTTCCAGAAGGATGCTCCCCTCAGCATTCCGGGGATCGAAGGCAAAGGGGTCCATTCGGCGTTGCAGCTGCTCGATCGCGTGCGTCGCGGCGAGCGGGTCGACCTGGGCAGGAAAGCGCTGGTCATCGGCGGCGGTGACACGGCGATGGATGCCGTGCGCACCTCGCATCGGTTGACCGGCGCGCCGACGACCATCGTCTATCGCCGCACGCGCGCCGAGATGCCAGCGAGCCCCGAGGAGCTGGAAGGTGCATTGGAGGAAGGCAACATCCTGGAGGAGTTGGCCTCGCCCACGCGCATCATCCTGGATGCAACCGGGCAGGTGGTTGCGCTGGAGTGCGTGCGGAATCGGTTGGGCGAGCCGGGCCCGGACGGCCGGCGACGGCCGCAGGTGATCCCCGGCAGCGAGTACGAGATCGCGACGGATTCGGTGCTTGTTGCGGTGGGGCAAAGCCCTGATTTCAAGTTCCTGAGTGGCAGCGTCGTGACCCTCTGTAATGACGGCGGCATCGCCGTCGATAGTAAGACGGGCCAGGCCGGCGCGCCCGGCATCTACGCGGGCGGCGACGCCGCAGAGGCGGGGCCGGAGAGCATCATCGCAGCCTGCGCCGATGGCCGGCGTGCAGCCGAGTCGATCTGTCGGCAGCTCGCCGTGTCGTTCGATCAGCCGCCCGCGACCATGCCCGTGTTAACCGAGCAAGAGATCCTCGAGGTGAAACGCGTGCGGGCGCGCAAGGCGCCGCAGGTCAAGCCGCAGATGTTGCCGGTCGAGCTGCGCGAGAGCTTCGATCTCATCGAGCTGACCTACACGCCGGATGAGGCGCGCCGCGAAGCGGCGCGCTGTGTGCAGTGCACCACCTTCTGCGACAAGTGCGTGGAGGTGTGCCCCAACCGCGCCAATCAGACATTCCTGATGAACGCCGTGAGCTGGATGCTGCCCAGGCTGATCTGTCGGAATGGCACGCTGGCGGTGGCCGGCCATGAGGCGTTCAGCGTGGCTCAGACGCGCCAGATACTCAACATCAACGACTTCTGCAACGAATGCGGCGACTGCGAGACCTTCTGCGTACACGAAGGGCGCCCGTTTCGGGAGAAGCCGCGGCTGTTCCTTAACGAGCCGGATTACCAGGCCGCGCAGAACAACGCATTCCGCATCCAGGACAACAGCATCCGGCGCCGCGAAGGCGGCAAGGAGGCGCAGCTGATCCAGTCGAACGGCCAGTGGATTTACCAGAACGCATACGTGCGCCTGATGATCACCCCGACTTTTGAGATCAAGGAGATGACGTTACGAGAGGCGTTCGATGGCGCTCTTTCCCTGAAGGATGCGGCGGAGATGGCCGTGATCTTGAAAGGAGTCAAAGAGACGCTGCCGGCGCTCCTGCTGTCGCGATAGCGTACAGCACGTCGAGGCGTGAACGCGCTGCCGCGTTCGCGCCAGAGGAGGCAGACCATGTCCGAGTCGACATTCTCCTGGGTTCGCGCATTCAAGGAGGGCGGGCTGACCGAGATGCAGATGGAATCCCTGCAGGCGGTCGTGGACAATGGCGAGGCCGACTCGCTGCTCGAAGCAGCAGAGCTGCTTGATTACCAGATGACGCATTCCGTCGGCGAAGAGCCAGGGCCACTGGCCTACTGATGGAAGCCACGACACCACGTCTCTGTCGGATATTGCCCTGGTGGTTGGCCGGCGCCGTTCGTCACCGGAGATAAACATGTGGCACACCTACTATGCGCCGCGCAGCATCGCCGAGGCGTTGGATCTGCTCGCACGGCACGGCGATCGCTGCCGCATCCTCGCGGGCGGCACCGATCTGATCCTGGAGCTGGAGCGGGGCATCCGCAAACAGCAAATCATCGTGGATATCTCGCACATCGCGGGTCTGGGCGAGATATCGATGGGCATGGGGCGGCTCTCGTTTGGGGCGCTGGTCACCCATAATGACGTCGTCGGCTCGCCGGAGGCGGTGACGCATGCCTTCCCGCTGGCGCGCGCGTGCTGGCTGGTCGGCGCCCCGCAGATTCGCAATCGCGGCACCATCGCTGGCAATCTCGTCACGGCCAGCCCGGCGAACGACACCATCACGCCGCTGTGGGCGATGGATGCCACCGTCACTCTTGCCAGCCGTGATCGCGGCGAGCGGACGCTGTCGTTCGACCAGTTCTTCCTGGGGGTGCGGAAGACTGCGCTCGATCCCGATGAGATGCTGCTCCGCATCGACGCACCGATCCTCAAGCCCACTGAACGCGGCGCCTTTCTGAAGCTGGGCCTCCGGCAGGCTCAGGCAATCAGCGTGGTGAATGTAGCGGCGACCGTTGAGTTCGACGACCGGCGACCGGCGGAGGAGGATGAGGCCGGCGGAGGCGCCACTGCCGCGGCCGCACACCCCGTGCTGCGTGGCATCCGACGCGTTCGCCGCGCCCGCATCGCTCTCGGCGCCGTGGCGCCGACGATCCTGCGCGCATCCGAGGCGGAAGCCAGCCTGGCGGGCCAAGAGCTCGGCGACGCGGCGATCGAGCGCGCCGCCGAGCTGGCGGCAGCCGCCGCCCGCCCCATCTCGGACATCCGAGGCAGCGCCGAGTACCGCCGTGAGATGGTGCGCGTGCTGACTCACCGCAGCCTGCGCCAGTTGCGCGATGGCGCCGAGCGCCTGGACTGGCCAGAGCAGCCGGTGCTGCTGCATGGGCGCGCAGGCAAGCGCTTGCGTGAGACAACGGGAGAGGGGAGAGATGGACGAGCCGCAAGCGGGCCACCTTCCACCGCCGCGCCCTCCCAGCCCGACTCCATCAGCCTCACGCTGAACGGCAGACCAACGACGCTGCACCGTATTCGCGGCAAGACGCTGCTTCGGGCTCTGCGCGAGGATGCGGGGCTTACAGGCGCCAAGGAAGGGTGCGCCGAGGGTGAATGCGGCGCGTGCACCGTCTGGTTGGACGGTGTAGCCATCATGAGCTGCCTGGAGCCGGCCGAGAGGGCGCACGGGTGCGAGGTGGTGACGGTCGAGGGGCTGGCAGGGATCGCCTCTCACTCCGGCCTTCACCCGGCGGGGGCGAGCGCGGCTTCGACGTCTCTCTCCCCGGGTGGGAGGCCGGTCGGGGGTGAAGATGAGCGTCTCCATCCCCTCCAGCAGGCGTTCATCGACACAGGCGCAGTCCAGTGCGGCTATTGTACGCCGGGCATCCTGATGTCGGCGGCAAATCTGCTGGAGGAGTTTCCACAGCCGACCGCCGACCAGATCAAGCAGGCGTTGACCGGAAATCTGTGCCGATGCACGGGATACTATAGGATCCTGGAAGCGGTCGAGCGCGCTGCGGCCGACGGAGGGCAAGCATGACTCTGCAGACCATCGGCTCGAATGCGGCCCGCATCGACGCACCGGGCAAGGTGACAGGCCAGACGCTCTACCCCGGAGACATCGCCTACCCGGACATGCTGCACATGGCGACGTTATTTGCCGGCCGGCCACACGCGCGCATCTTGAGCATCGACGCTGCGGCGGCTGAGGCGGCGCCCGGCGTGGTGGCGGTCTTCACTGCTGCCGATGTGCCGGTCAATGAGTATGGCCTCCAGATCAACGATCAGCCGGTGCTCTGCGGCCCCGGATCGAGCAAGCCCGGCGCCGATGTCGTGCGCTTCGTCGGCGACCAGGTAGCGCTCGTGGTTGCTGAGACCGAGGCGCAAGCACGCGCTGCATGCACACTGATCCGTATCGACTGGGAGGATCTGCCGCTGCTGCTCGATCCGGAAGCAGCCGTTCGACCCGGCGCCCCTCGGCTGCACCCACACAGCGCCGACAACGTGGCCTACGCCTATCGCATCCGCAAGGGGAACGCAGCCGCGGGGTTTCGCGAGGCCGATGTGATCATCGAGGGCGTATACCAGACGCCCGTTCAGGAGCATGCCTATCTTCAGCCGGAAGCAGGCGTGGCTTACATCGATGACACGGGGCGCGTCACGGTCGAGGTGGCCGGGCAATGGACGCACGTCGATCAGAAGCAGATCGCTCATGCGCTGGACATCCCGGTCGACCAGGTGCGCGTGATCTACCCGGCAATCGGGGGGGCGTTCGGCGGCCGAGAAGATATGTCGGTCCAGATCACGCTGGCGTTGGCGGTCTGGCGCTTGGGACAGCGGGGCGTCAAGCGCGCCGTCAAGACGCTGTGGAGCCGCGAAGAATCGATCGTCGGTCACGGCAAACGCCATGCCATGAAGATCGTCACCCGTTGGGGTGCGAGACGCGACGGCAAGCTGACCGCGGTCGAGGTCGACGTGGTGGCTGACGCCGGCGCCTATATGTACACCAGCAACAAAGTGCTGGGGAACACCACCCTCACCTGCACCGGACCCTACGACATACCCAACGTATCGGTGGACACGAAGGCGGTCTACACCAACAACGTGCCCGGTGCGGCTTTCCGGGGTTTCGGCGGACCGCAAGGCCATTTCGCTGCCGAGAGTCAGATGGACAAACTGGCCGAGGCCCTGGACATCGACCCGGTGGCCCTGCGCCTGCGCAATGTGCTGGCGGGCGAGAAACTGCTGACGGTCGGCACGCCCGTGCCCGGCGGGATCGGCCTGACGGAGACGATCATCGCCGCAGCGAAGGCCGCCGGCTGGACGCAGGACGCAGCGGGGCATTGGCAGCGGCCCGCCACGACCGACCGAACCCCTCAGGCCGCCGGGGCCGGTCGACCGGCGTCTGTCGTGCGGGGGGTGGGTTTCGCAGCCGGCTTCAAGAATGTCGGCTTCTCCTTTGGTTATCAGGAGAACAGCTACGCACGGGTCGAGCTGCGAGGGTCAGACGAGATTTCCGAGGCGATCGTCTACTTCGCGGGCGCTGACTGCGGCCAGGGCAACCACACGATCATTGCGCAGGTGGCCGCAGAAGTGGCCGGCGTGCCGTTCGAGTGCGTGCAGGTGATCGCCTCGGATACCGCTCACATGGGGGATGCGGGCAGTGCGTCCGCCTCACGCCTGACCTACATGAGCGGCAACGCGGTGCGCGGCGCAGCCGAGAAGGCGCTCGCCGCCTGGCGCAACGAAGACCGGCCGGCCGTCGGCGAACACATCTACCTGGCGCCCAAAACTACGCCCCTCGACCACGACACCGGCTACGGAAAACCGAATTTCGCCTACGGCTATGTGGCGCAGGCGGCCTTTGTCGCCGTAGACTGCGAGACCGGCGAGGTGCGGGTGGAGCGCTTTGTGAGCGCCGATGACGTGGGCAAGGCGATCAATCCGCAGCAGGTGACCGGCCAGATCGAGGGCGGCGCGGTGCAGGCATTGGGCTACGCCTTGCTGGAAGAGTTCAAGACGATCCAGGGCCGCGTGTTGACCGATCGGCTCAGCACCTATCTGATCCCGACGGTGCTCGACGTGCCCGATCGGCTGGATGCACTGATCGTCGAAGTCCCTGATCCCAATGGGCCGTTCGGCGCCCGCGGCATGGGCGAGATGCCATACCTGCCCGCGGCCGCTGCGGTTGCCGCAGCCGTCCACGATGCCACGGGTGTGCGCTTCGATGCATTCCCGCTGACGCCGGAACGCGTGTGGCGGGGGCTGCGCAAACAGGCGGCTGAGCGGCTGTCCTGATCTCGCAGAGCCTGTGATGACTGCCAGGAGAAAAGTGTCATGTTCAAAGAGATGGTGCTCAAGAACCGCAGCTATCGCCGCTTCTATGAAGAGGTGGCGATCAGCCTGGAAACCCTGCGGGAGCTGGTCGATCTGGCCCGGCTGTCTGCATCGGCGCGCAATCTGCAACCCCTGAAATACGTGCTTTGCTGTGATCGGGCGATGAATGCAGCGGTCTTCACGACCCTGGCGTGGGCCAGCTATCTGACCGATTGGCCCGGCCCGGTTGAGGGTGAGAGGCCGTCAGCGTACATCGTCGTCCTGGGCGACACTGCACTCACCCAGTCGTTTGGCGTGGACCACGGGATCGCCATGCAGAGCATCCTGCTGGGTGCGACCGAGCGAGGGCTGGGCGGCTGCATGATCGGCTCCATCCAGCGCGAGCGGCTGCGCGCCATCCTGCAGATTTCCGAGCAACATGATATCCTGAACGTGGTCGCCCTCGGCAAGCCGAAGGAGATCGTAGCGCTCGACCCGGTGGGACCGGATGGCAGCATCAAGTACTGGCGCGATGGCGCGGCCGTCCACCACGTGCCCAAGCGAGCGCTGGAAGAGATCATTGTGGCCGAGATCTAGCGCAGCCGGCCACCACGGGAGACAGGCATGAGCCACCAGGCCGGCGGTTATGCCGAGTATCGCTTTACGGCGGAATTCTATGACCATCTCATCCCGTACCGCACGCGCAGCGATGTCGGTTTCTTCGTCGAGATGGCGCGGGCGTCCGGCGGTCCAGTGCTGGAGGTCGGCTGCGGCACCGGCCGCGTCTTGATCCCCACGGCACGCGCCGGGATCGAGATCGTCGGCCTCGACCTGTCGCCATTCATGCTGGCAATCTGTCGCGAGCATCTGGCGCACGAGCCTCCGGACGTAAGGGGACGGGCCCACCTCATTGAAGGCGACATGGTCGGCTTCGACCTTGGCCGGGAGTTTGCACTGATCACGCTGCCGTTCCGTCCCTTCCAGCACTTGACGACTGTCGATGACCAGATGGCGTGCCTGCGCACGCTGCGGCGCCATCTTGCGCCGGACGGCAGGTTGGTGCTGGATCTGTTCAATCCTTCGATCGTCCACCTGGCGGCGCCGTCACGCATGGAAGAATATGAGGACATTCCGCAGTTCGAGATGCCTGACGGCCGGCGCGTGACACGCCATGCGCGCGTTGCAGCTCGCGACTACTTCAACCAGGTTCAGGATGTTGAGTTGATCTACTACGTCGTCCATCCCGACGGCCGGCAGGAGCGGCTGGTGCACGCTTTCCCCATGCGCTATCTGTTCCGCTTCGAAGCCGAGCACCTGCTGGCGCGCTGCGGTTTTGCCGTGGAGGCGATCTACGGCGACTACGATCGGAGCCCGTATGGGTCGAAATACCCCGGCGAGTTGATCTTCGTGGCAGTCATGGCCTGAGGCGAGGCATGCTGATGCGAGAACGGTTCTGGCGCAACCTCACCCTGATCTGCTTTGTGGTCATACTGGCTGGTGGTGCAGCGGCCAACGCACAACTCTGGCAGGCAAAGACTCGCGGTGAAGATGTCTATTACGCGTGGATGGAGGGCCAACGCCTGCTCAAGGGGGAAAACCCCTATGCGCGCGTCATGACCGGAAACTTCCGCGATAACGACAAATATGCGACCTATTTCCCGACCTTCTATTACGCGTCCACACTCTCCATCATCGCGGGCCTGAAAGACTATGAGGACTGGGTGCGATTCTGGCGCGTCATCTTCTTACTCGCAAACCTGGGCATTGCGAGCCTGCTGTTCTATCTGCCTTTCCGCCGCAGAATCTGGGCGCTGGCGCTTTTCGGCGCGGCATTCTGGTTGCTCAACCGCTGGACGCTGCACGTCACGCGCATTGCTCACCTGGATTTCGTGGCGATCCTGCCGCTGCTCGCGTCGCTTGCGCTATTTGGGCGGCGAAGGTATGCCGCCCTGCTATTGCTGGGTCTCTCCATCAGCATCAAGCAGATCGGTCTATTCTTTGTCCCGCTCTATCTGATCTGGATCTGGCAGGAGAAGGGCCAACGTCGCAGCAAAGAGATCCTGGTGGCCATGGCGTTAGTCGCCAGCATCCCGTTCGTGACTTCGCTGCCCTTCCTGGCATGGGATCCCGCAGCGTTTCTCATATCAGTGATGTTCGATGCGCTGCGCAACCCCGCCGACCACTTCAGCGCGGCCTCCTTGGATGCTCTGATCGGCTGGGTCGGTTTGCCCGCCAAGGCTCCGATGCTGGCGCTCATGGCCCTGGCGTTCGTGCTGGCCTGGCAACGACATGTCGGGCGCTGGACCGCTGCTTTGCTGGTAATGGCGGCATTCGTTGATTTCAGCTCGGTGCTCTTCCGCCAATATCTTACCTGGCTGGCGCCGTTCATCCCGTTGGCGGCGCTGGACTTGCGGCGCGCCGACCCGTCTCGAACGACCCTTGACGCCGCCAACACAGAAGCGCCGTGACTGCGCGACCGGCGTTCTCACGCAGGATGCGACGGATAGGCTGAGCGGGATGAAGACTTCGACCTCTCCCAGCTTCTCAGCGCGCAGCATTGCGGCAGGATCGTTGGCAGGAATCCTGCTCGTGGCGCTCGCACTTCGGCTTTGGGGCCTCGACTTCGGGCTGCCGTACCTCAAGCATCCCGATGAATCGTACTGGGTCAATGGCGCCCTCAAGATCATCAAGACCGGCGACCCCAACCCGCACACCTTCATCTATCCATCGCTGCTGCTCTAT
>CAYRFV010000012.1:0-3546 GCA_964423545.1 uncultured Anaerolineales bacterium
GGTAGCGCACTTGAATGGGGTTCAAGTGGTCGGAGGTTCAAATCCTCTCGCCCCGACAGGAGTGGGGGGTGGGGCGGTCGCTGTCCCACCCCTCTTTCATTGGAAGATCTAGCGGCGAGATCTAGCGGCGAGAGCTGACGGTGACACGCCCGTTACGATGAGGTGATTGGGCCCGATTCACGGCACTCGACTGGTCCTTCGAAATGCGGGGGCTGGTGGATGTGTGACCTTCGGCCCAGCCTGACTCCTTGACGCACTGTGGCAACGATGAGCGAGTTGGCGAAGGTCGATTTCGATGTTGCAGAGCTTGACCGGGAGCTTCTGCAGAATATCGTGCGCGGCATGGCGATCACAGCCGACCTCAGCCGGGCCGATCTCCTACTGCTTCATCCTCGATCTCCAGCGGCTTTCGTTGTCCTGGCACAGGCAAAGCCACATTCGATTGCTTCGCTCTATGACATGGACCTGTACGGCGTGGAGCTGGTTGGGGCGCCGTTGGAGGTGTACGAAGAGGCGGTCCGAAAGCGCCGCCACGTACATCGACAGCACGAGCTGCGTCCGAGCGGCGCGCCGGTGAGCCAGGACGTATTTCCCATCTTCGGTGGCGATGGGCAGCTGCTCGCGCTTTTCAGCATCGAGACCACGCTCATCCAGCTTGAGCGGCACGGGCACAGGCATGTCTCGTTTCAGCGGGCGATCAACTGGCTGAAGAGCATGTGCATGCGCGGCGAGCTCGCGAGAGCCGAGCACCTGTCGCCGTTTGGCGAGATGGACGGCGTGATGTTGGTGGACGCGCAGCGGCGGATCAGCTACGTCAGCGGCATCGCCAACAACCTGTACCGGCGTCTCGGCTACCTGGATGACTTGCGTGGTAAGCGACTGTCGTATCTCCACACGGGGGACGATGCCCAGGTCGCGGAGGCCCTGCGCACGCGGCGGGCGCTTGAGCAAGAGGTGGAGGAGAGTTCCTACATCTGGACCCGGAAAGTTTTGCCTGTGTGGCCTCCACGCACGGTGAAAGGATGGGTGCAGGGTCTGATCGCTGGGCGACGCCGGGTTGACGAGATCGGCGGCGTGCTCATCATGGTGCACGATGCCACTGAGGAGCGGCGCAAGCGGCAGGAGCTTAAGGTGAAGACGACGATGGTGCAGGAAGTGCACCATCGGGTCAAGAATAACCTGCAAACGATCGCGGCCGTGCTGCGGATGCACGCAAGGCGCACGGAGAACGAGGAAACACTGCGGGCGCTTAACGAAGCGATTGGGCGCATCCTCAGCGTGGCGGTCATTCACGAGTATCTGTCACTGGATGAGAGCCAGACCATTAACCTGCGCGACGTGTGCCAGCGGATCGTATCTCAGAACCGGCGGGTGATGGTGGAGCCTGATCAGCAGATTCGTTTCTCGGTCGAGGGGCCGGCCATTTTCTTGCCCAGCCAACAGGCGACGTCGTCGGCGCTTGTAGTGAACGAGCTGATTCACAATGCGCTGGAACATGGTTTCAAGCGGCAGGAGGCGGGGGAGATCAGGCTGTTGCTCATCGATCGGGGGGAGCGAATCCGGCTGGAGGTGTGGGACGACGGGGCGAGGCTGCCCGGCGATTTCGATCTCAGTCTGTCGTCCAGTCTCGGCTTGCAGATCGTGCGATCGCTGGTGCAGGACGACCTGCGCGGTGTGCTGACGATCGAGAATCGCGATGACGGCGTGGTTGCGACGGTCGATTACCCGAAGGTCGCCCTGGGGCCTGGAAGCGAGCGCGTGAAAAACTGATACTTCTTGATGGGGAGGAACAGCAGCATGGAACGGACGCGAGTCATTATCGCAGATGACGAGGCATTGATCCGCATGGATCTGCGCGAGATGCTCACCAACCTGGGGTATCTGGTGGTGGGTGAAGTGGCGGATGGACGCAGCGCGGTTAATCAGGCGCGTGAGTTGCGGCCTGATGTGGTGGTGATGGATATCAAGATGCCCGATATGGACGGCATCGACGCGGCGCAGGTGCTCACGGAAGAACGGATCGCGCCGACGGTGCTGCTCAGCGCATATGGGCAGCGTGAGCTGGTCGAGCGTGCGCGCGCAGCGGGCGTCGTCGCGTATCTGGTTAAGCCGTATCGCGAGGAAGAGCTTGCTCCAGCAATCGAAGTGGCGCTGGCGCGCTTCCGCGAGTTTCAGACGCTCCAGAAACAGGTCGATGATCTTCAGGCAGCGCTGGAGACGCGGAAGCTGGTGGACCGCGCCAAGGGAATCTTGATGGACAAGCAAGGGCTCTCCGAGGCCGAGGCGTTCCGCAAGATCCAGAAGATGAGCATGGATAATCGCAAACCTATGAAGGACGTTGCCGAGGCGATCATCCTGGCGCATCAGGTCGGCCAATCCTAGGCCAACACCCGCGCGCGTGGGAACCCTCCCGCAGGCCATGTCGTCAGGCCGCTGATGACGCGAGCCAGGAATCTGCGGGAGGGTTTTGTGTGCCGGTGTACGGCGCCCTGGCGATCGGAGGATCGCCGACCGGGTCAAGGATCGGACTGTGACATGATCCTGCCACCGCGAGCCGGATCTTGGGTCAGACACAGCGGCGCGCGGCGCCCATGCGGTGGCGCGCCGGCGCGCTTGTTGCCGGCTGCGCTGTCGCGTGCTGCCGTGCGTGCGTCTCCGTTGGCGCTCATTCTCCTTGTTGGGGCGCTGCTGCGGGCGGCCCCACTGCTTGCCGGCCATCCGTTGCACCACGACGAGGCGCTTTATGGCGCGTGGGCGCGCCTGATCGTGAGCGGACGCGATCCACTCCTGCTGTCTGCCTGGGTGGACAAGCCTCCTTTGGTCATCTATGTGCTGGCGGGTTCGCTGGGCCTCTTCGGGATTTCCGAGCTGGCGCTCCGTCTCCCCGGCATGCTGGTGGCCCTTGGCGCCGTTGCATGCACCTGTGGCCTCGCCGCGCGTCTCTATGGCCGCAATGTCGGGCTGTTGGCAGCGGGTTTGCTGGCAGTCTCACCCTTCGCGATCCTCTTTGCCCCGACGGCTTTCACCGATCCGTGGCTGACGTTGTGGTTCGTCGCAGCAGCCTGGGCCGCCCTGGCCGGACGTTCGCTCCTTGTTGGCCTGGCGATGGGATTGGCAGCCGCCTCCAAGCAGCAGGCACTGCTGGGCATCCCGTTGGTTGTTGCGCTTCTGTTGGCGGCTCCTTGTCCCCAGGCCCCGATGAAGCGTGGGTCGCACGCTCTGCTGCAGAGGCTCCGCCGATTTCTGCTCGCGCTCCTTGGCTTCGCCGCGATCTTCGGCCTGGTGACCTATTGGGATTCGCTGCGCTGGGCCACTCGGCCGAGCTACTGGGATCGGAGCCTCACCACCTATGGGGGATTGGCGGTGGCTGCTCCGGGCGCGTGGCTGGAACGCGCCGGCGACTGGGCCGAGCAGACCGGGCATCTTTTCGGTCTGCCGGGATTCACCGCGCTCACCTTGGGACTGGCGCTGCTCGCGGGCGCACAAGACTGGCGGGCGCGCGGCGCCGATGGTCGGCGTGATTGCGGCCGACATCGTCATGCACAG
>CAYRFV010000012.1:3556-37858 GCA_964423545.1 uncultured Anaerolineales bacterium
CGCCGATGGTGCGCCGCGCCAGGGTGGTTGTGGCGGCGGGCGGGCATCGCGCCGCTTCCCGCCGTCGGCGCTGATCCTGGCTTTCTGTGCCGGTTACGCCGCGTTGCACTTGTTGGTAACCTTTCAGCCATGGGATCGCTATCTCCTGCCGCTGCTCCCTTTCATCTGTGCACTGGCGGCGCGCGGCATCGAGGTCGTGTGGCGTGGGATGGGAGGGGCAGCCTTTGGCGCTCGGAACTTGCCATGCGTCAATCCGTCCGTGCGGCGTCTGGGGATGGCGCTGCTGATAGCGGTGCTGGCAGCCTGGTCAGGGTGGCTGGGCGCCGCGGCCCGTCTTCCGGTCGGCAGCGACCACGGTGCCTACTTCGGGCTCGATCGCCTTTCTGCCTTTCTGGCGTCGCAGCCGGCCAGCGACATCATCTACCAACGCTGGATCGGCTGGCACCTCGACTTCTACCTGTTCGATGCGCCTCAGTCTCGGCGCTGGTGGGGAAGCGGCTGGAAGCTGGCCGATGACGCCGCCGGCGTCAGCCTGTTGGAGAAGGAGCGCGGCCAGTGGCTGATCCTGCCCGACTGGCGCGACGCTGCCGCAGCTGAAGTCCGACTGGCGCTCGCAAGCCGGAACCTGGCTCTCGTCGAGAGCGCGCGGGTGCACCGGCCAGACGGGAGCCGGGCATTCACCCTGTACCGTATCGTCTCTGCGGAGAGAGAAGATGGCGGTTGATGGGCAACCCGGCCGCATTCCGCCGCGTCGCGCCCCGAGCGCCGCGAGGCCGGTGTTGGCCTGGGTGACCCTGGGGATGGCGACTCTCGCTGTCTGTTGGCCCTTGGGCCTGACGAACCGCATCCTCGCCGGGATCGACGCTCTGACCTATTTCACGCCCTATTGGGCCTATCGCATGGCGGAGCTGCGCGGCGGACATCTTCCGCTCTGGAACCCCTACCTGTTCACCGGGGCCCCGTTCCTGGCCAACCCGCAGGCCGCCGTGCTTTACCCTTTGCATTGGCCGCTGATCTGGCTGGAACCGGCGCAAGCGCTCATCTGGTCGGCTCTCGTCCACGTCTGGCTGGCCTGCGGGTTCATGTGCCTCCTTGCGAGGCGCTCCCTCGGGCTGAGCTGGCCCGCGTCGTGGCTGGCGGGTGCGTTGTTCGGGCTGGGGGGCTTCACGCTGGCGAAGATCGAAAACATCAATCAGCTCAATGGGCTGGCCTGGCTGCCTGCCCTGCTGTGGCTCTTCGATGAGGCGTGCCAGGCGGATGGGGTCGCCGCGCGCGTCCGCTGGGGCGTCGCGCTGGCCATCGCGATCGCACTGCAACTGCTGGCGGGCCACACGCAGACCGCGTTCATCAATCTCACGGGACTCATTGTGTATGGCGCCTGGCCGCTGGTGCGGCTGGCAGGTGGGCGGATGCGGCGGCGATCGGGCGCGCATCCAGCCGGGACCCAGATCTGCTCGACGCGGCAGGCTGTACCCCCGGCATTTCGCTGTCTCCTGGCCTTTGTGCTCGCGACGGCAGCGGCGGTCACGCTCTCTGCCGCGCAGCTGCTGCCGTCCCTCGAGTTGACCAGGCTGAGCGCGCGGGCCGGAGGTCTGCCCTATCGGTTGGCGGTCAGCTTCTCACTGCATCCGAGTCTGTTGCTGCAGACGCTGTTGCCGCCGGTGGGTGGCGGACTGGCCCAGGCCTTCGGGAGCGAAGGCTATGCGGAGTTCGTGGGCTACGTGGGCGTCACCGCCTTGGTGTTGGCAGGAATCGGGGCGTCGGGTCTGGCGCGAAGTCGGGCGAACGGCCGCACCAGCGGGCGACGCGGCGGCCTCGTGATGCTGGCAGGCGTGGGCCTCTTCCTGGCGCTCGGCGCCTACAACCCCGTCTCCTACGTACTGTGGCGCTTCGCGCCGGGATTCGATCTGTTCCGCGCTCCCGCACGGTGGCTAGCGCTCTACTCCGTCGCCATTGCGGGATTGGCCGGCATGGGCTGGGACGCGTGGCTGGGGCATCTGAGATCGTCCCATCGACCGACCCGCTGGCCCGCTGGGCGCATTCCTCAGATCTCCAGCCGCGCGCGCGTTCTTTCCATCGTGGGGCTTTTGGCGGTGGCAGGGGTGCTGGCCGTGCAGCAGCTCCCAACGACGCGCACGCTGTTCGGCTGGTGTGCGGCGGCTGCGCTGACCGTCGCGTTCCTTTGCGCCGGCCGGCGCTGGCCCCGGCTGGCGCAGAGCGGGCTGATCGTACTGGTGTTATGCGAGCTGTGGGTGGCAGGTCGCGCACTCCCGTTTGCCCTGGCGACCGCCCCCGCTGCTCTCGGCCTGCGCAATGCCACGGCCGCGTTGATGGCGGCCGGCGATGAACCGCCGGCGAGTCGCGGTCGCTTTCTGAGCATGTCCGACATCCGCTATGACCCCGGCGACCTGCCGGAGTTGCGGACGCTGCAGTTCGATCGACTGCCGGATGAAGCCGTAGAGCGCCTGGTTCGAGCTGCCAAGTGGCACGAAGTGCTTGCGCCTAACCTGTCGTTGTTGTGGCGACTGCCGGCGATCGATGGGTACGACGGCGGAGTTCTGCCGACCGCCGATTTCGGTGGTCTCCAGTCGCTCTTCCTGCCTTCGCGCGAACCACCGCTGCCTGATGGACGGCTGCGGGAGCAGCTGACACGCGCCCCTCCCGATTCCTTGCTCGACCTGGCCGGCGTGCAATACCTTATCACCGACAAGCAGCGCGATCTTTGGGCCGACGATGTCTACTACGATCTCGAACAGACCGTGACGCTCGCCCCAGGGGAAAGCCTGGAGCTCGATCTCCGATCGCACCCCCAATTCAGCGCGACCGGCCTGGGGGTGGTGGCCGCAGGCGACGGCGCACCGGCGCAAGCCGAAGTTGAGACGACAGATGCTGGCGCCAACCACGCGAGGCGCTCCATGGCAGTGGATGAACAGCCGCCGGCGGCATCGCTCCGGCCGCAGGTGATTCCACTGGCGGCGCCGATGGCTCCGACGACACTCGCAGTGCGCGTATTGCCCGACTCACCGGCCGCGTTGGTGCTGCACGGGTTGAGCCTGATCAACGTACGGACCGGCGCGCACCAATCTATCACCCTGTCGCGTCGCGGGGAGCTGCGCCGCATCCACTCCGGCGACGTGAAAGTGTACGAGCGCCTGGCAACGCCGGGCCGGGCCTGGATCGTCCACGGGGTGCGGCCGGTGCGGAATTCGGCTGAGGCGCTGCGCGCGCTGTCTGATCCTGTCTTCAATCCAAGGGAGACCGTGGTTGCGGAGTCTGCAATCGCCGGGCGCTCTCCCGGCAGCGCTGCGCCGGGAGAGTCCGCAACGGTCGTCTCGTATGAGCCGGAGCGGGTGGTGTTGCGCGTCGATGTGGCCAGCCCGGCCTTCCTGGTGCTGGCCGATGCCATGTTCCCGGGTTGGGAGGCAGCGGTCGACGGCGTGGCGGTCCCAATGTTGCGGGCCAACCTGATGTTCCGCGCGGTGGCGCTGGAACCCGGCGAGCATGAGGTTGTCTTTGCCTATCGGCCAGCGTCCTGGCGCAGAGGGCTTGCCATCAGCCTCGCGGCCATCGGAGTCCTGGCACTCATGCTGCTGGCAACCTTCATGCCCTGGTTGAGGGTTCGACAGAGAATGCGATATAATGTGGGCGGAGATCCGCCCTGATTGAGGGTTCGGCATAGGAGTGATCGTGACCGAGATGGAACTGCCCTCACTAACTGCTCAGGTGCAAGGCGGGGGCGCCGCGGCCGAGTCCGGCGGCGCCTCGGCAGCTGCTGTCGGAGGATCACCGGGAAAGGCGAGCCTCATCCTGTTGCTGGAAGGTGTGCTCTTTGTGGCCGCCGAACCGGTTCAGATCGCCCAATTGGCGCAGCTCCTGGAAGTGGACCAGGAAGCCGTCGACATCGCTTTGGCCGACATGGCCGTGATGTGCAAGACGCAGCAACGCGGTGTGCGTCTGCTACGAAAGGGCGACCGCGTGCAGTTGACCAGCGCGCCCGAAGCTGCCCCGTATGTGGAGCGTTTTCTGAAGCTGGATCTCACCACCAAGCTTTCGACCGCCGCGCTCGAAACCCTCGCCGTCATCGCATACAAGCAGCCGCTGACGCGCGGCGATATGGAGGCGGTGCGCGGCGTCAACTGCGACGGCGTGCTGCGCACCTTGCTCGCACGCGAGCTGATCGAGCCGGTAGGCCGGCTGGAGCAGCCCGGCCGGCCATTCCTGTACGGTACGACGGTGCGCTTCTTGCAGTACATGGGACTGGAAAGCCTAGCGGAACTCCCTCCATTGCCCGAACCCGTCGGTTAGGAGCCAACGGTAAGTGGCCACACTTACGCTTTGGCTTTTTCGCGCTAACGTTAATGTTGTAGCCTCACCCCGAGGGTGCAGCCTACCAGGAGGTGATCCCGTGTCAGACAACCTATGGGCCTTGCGCGAGCAAAAGAAGATCAGTGTCGCGACGTTGGCGAATCGCGCAGGCCTTCCCATCGGACTGATCATGGAATACGAGTCCGGCCAGCGCAGCATCGATCCTCGGCATCTCATCCGGCTCGCGCGCGCACTCTACGTCGAAGAGAGCGATATCAAGCTCCAATCGGAACCACGCCCCGGCTCAGCGCCCCTGGAGCGCCAGCCGCCGCGCAATGGGGCCCGCGATATGACGCGCCCGCAGGGGGAGCGGCCGTCGTCGCGGCCACCGACCGGGGATGCTCGACCGAAGGACCGCCCAGCGCGACCTCGGCCGGAGCCTAGACCGCCGCTGCCCGCGCGTCCAAGCCAGATTGCTCATCTCGAAGGACTGCTCAAGCGCCTCGGTACGACCATGGACCGTGCAGCCCTGAGCGCACTGCTGAAGGATCTGCAGGTGAAGGTCAAGGAGGCTCCCACGCCGGTGCGGCGCCGGGCGTATCTGCCTGAATCGGTCGACGAATTCGAGGCCCGCTACCTGATGTCCGTCCAGGAAGAGCAAGCCCACCTCCGTTTCACGTTGTTCGACGGCTCTGTCGTCGAGGGACAGATCATCGGGTTCGGACCGTACAGCATCACTGCGCGCCAGGCTGACGGTTCGGAGGTCACGCTGAACAAGCTCGCTCTGGTCAGCTACGCCAAGTTGTCGGGTGGCCAGGGACTGGAGCCGGTGCGATGAGCCTCGGCGATTATCTGCGCCTGCTGCGGGCCAAGCGTGGGGGCATCACGCCGTGGGATATCGAGGCGGCTTCCGATCTCCCCAAGGGGCTCTACCGCCAGATGGAGCAGCGCTACCGGGCCGTGGGCGATGACAGCTCTGTCCAGATTTTGGCCGACTACTACGGTGTGCCGTTTGATGATCTGCGCTGGCGTCTGGATTGGTCGCGCAAAGCGTTGAGCCGTGCATTGGTCGCTGCGACGACGGGACACGCAGTGATCACGCTGGAGCTATGGAACGGCGAGACGGTGCGCGGCAGCGTCGCCTGGTGGGACTTGGGCGCCATCGGTCTCAACACCGGCAGCGGGGAGATTTTGGTTGTGCAGCGTCACGCGGTCGAGCGTTGGGAGCCCCGGGCGCCCGAAGACAGCGCCGATGACGCAGGCGAGTCCGACGACGATGAAGATTCCGCGGCGTCGGATTGATCGATGGGGCACGCGTGGTGTCTCAAGCAGGTCTCACATGCCGCTTTGCGCCCTACACGCCGCAACGAGGCCGCGACGGCTCGCAGCGCTTCAGCGCTTGGGTCTGTAGAGACCGGCGGGATTCGCCACCAGCAACCCCGCACGATAGGACAGGTCATCCACTCGCGTCAGTCCGGCTGCCGCTTCGCTTGAGATGACGGCGAACCGGCGCACTTCGCTCATACGCTTCACGATGGGCTTCACCCCGTCATCATCCCAGGCCCACCCGAACCGATCGAATTGGCCTAAGTGGAGCGGAACGGTGTAGCCACGCAGCGTCTTCAGGCCGTCGACGTTGTAGAAGGCCTCAAAGTAGGACATCACCAGCTCGCGCAGGCTGCGATAGACCGGTTCGCGATAGCGAAGTCCAACGAAGTTGGACTTCGCTATCGCGCCATAGCAGGCCCCTTGTCGGAACACGGCGAGCACGTGGTCATCGTCCGCGCCGGGCTCAGGCAGAAGATCCACGACAGTCGGTGGATACCCGAGACGCCGCAGCGCCATCGCTGCGAACAACCCACCATCCAGACAGTGGGCCACCCGGTCGCGAATCACATTGAGCGGGCAACGGTCGCGCTCGTCCGGGCTGTACGGCGTTGCGTCAAGGTATGCCTGGATTGCCGGCGGGCTCGACAGGGCTGCGAGCTCGGCCCGTTCGGGGTCCGTGAGGAAGTCGTCGATGTGCTGCATATCAATCGACCAGCTTCAGACTGCGAAGCGCCGTGCGCAGTGCGTCGGGTGAATCAGCTCCGCCCATGCCTGTATGCAGCTCCCAGGTCTCGACATGCGCGGTGGATGCGCCCGGCTCCAGCGTGACCAACGGGCCGAGGCTCTCAACCTCGATGAAGCGATCGCAGCAGTACACCTCGGCATTGCAGCCGAAATCCGGATGTGGCTGATCGGCGTGTGGAGCGAAGCGCTTGATGAACAACGTGTCGCCGATAAGATAGCCTGACCAACCATGGCGGTTGAGGACGCCGACTTTGCACGGAGGCAGTGCAGCGTCAGCCCGGATCAGCACCAGGTCATCGGCGGGCTGCAGCCGGGGATCGGCCCAGCGCGTATAGGGCCACAGCACCAGATGGCGGTTGGGCAGCAGGCCCGCGGTATCCAGCGCGCCCGTCGGCTGCGGCAGGATCGCCACCCCGCCCAGTCGAAGCTGCGTGATCGCCCACGGCGCCAGCGTGACCGGCCAGACCCCGTCGTTTCTCAGGGCATGCGTCAGCGTTACGCTGGGCTGGTTGGGCGCCATCCGGACCTCGATCGACTTGCTGATGCCCGAACCCGGTTCGGCAGGCTGAGTCACGCGCACGCCGTCCGGCAGATCCTCCAGTGTCACGCCGTCATTGTCCGGGAGGTACGATCGCGGGAAGGCCTCCGGTGAGTGCCACAGGCGATGTCCGCCGCGCAGAAAGTAGGGTCCCCACGGCGTCTCGATTCGGATGTCTGGGAGCTCAGCGAGAAGGTTCTCGTCTGACCCCGCAGCAAAGAGCCGCACGATGCGAGGGCCGGCCTCGGCCAGGCACTCCAGCCGGACGTGGCCGTTGTCTAGGCCGTGCGTCGGCAGACCGTGAAAATGAGTGGACATAACAGAGCCGCCTTTCTATTGCGTCGGGTGTAGCCGAACCCATGCGGACGAGTATACGCGAGGGTCTGGCATTGCGCAAAAGACTCCGCGTGGCCTTTTGGACTTGGCGCAGCCTGTGGTATTCTCCCTTCTGATGCTCGCAGCCGGGCCGCAGGGTGGTCGGGCGCTGCCGTCGCAGATGTTTCCCGGAGTTGTCCGTCGGCAATGACTACATCGCTCCCGCGCCTCGTCTGGCAGCGCCACGTCCTGCACTTGAGGAACCCCTTTCGCCTCTCCTACGGGGTGAGCGAGATGCGCCAGGTTTTCTGGATTCGCCTGGCTGACGATGCGGGTTGGGGCGAAGCCGCGATCCCTCCCTACTACGGTGTTGACGACGCTGCGATGATCGCGACGTGGGAGTCCGCCGCCCGGCGCAGCGAGGCTTTTCCCGACGACCCCACCGAAGTCGAAGCGTGGGTCGGCGGCTCAGGGCCGGCGCCGGCGCGCTGCGCGCTCGATCTGGCCTTGCACGATCGCATCGCGCGGCAGCGCGGCGTGCCGTTCCACCGTATGCTTGGCCTGCCGGCCCCGCCTCCTTTGCCTACCTCGTTCACCATCGGCATGGATGCGCCCGAGGAGATGGCGCGTCTGGCGGCGGCCGCAGCAACCTACCCGGTCCTTAAGATCAAGCTCGGATCCGACAACGATCCAGCTCGTCTTGCGGCCGTGCGGGCCGCCCGGCCCGACGCGCGCCTGCGGGTGGACGCCAACGCCGGCTGGTCTGCCGACGAAGCGCTCGCGCGGATCGAGGAGCTTGAAAGCTGTGGACTGGAGATGATTGAGCAGCCGGTTGCTAAGCACGATATCTCCGGCATGGGGCGCGTGCAGGCGCACACGACGCTTCCCGTGGTTGCGGATGAGTCGGTGCAATCGATGGAGGATATCGAGGCGCTGGCGGCTGTGGGGGTGCGGGGCATCAACCTGAAGCTCCAGAAGGTCGGCGGACTGAGTCCGGCCCTCCGTATGCTGGTTCGCGCCCGTAGCCTTGGCCTACGCGTGCTCCTGGGTTGCATGATAGAGACGTCGTTGGGCACAACGGCGATGGCTCACCTGGCCGGGTTGGCTGATTGGCTGGATCTCGATGCGCCGCTGCTGATCACAGACGACCCCTTCGTCGGCCTCACCTACGGGCTGCGCGCCCAGGTGCAGATTCCGGAGCGGCCAGGGATCGGCGCAACACTCAGGCCGGATCTCAACCAAGGACCGGACCCGTGACGGAGCAGCACAGCCTCGGCGCAATGCGGTTCTTCGACGCGCACTGCGACACCGTCATGCGCGTCCTTGACGGCGGACTCGATTTTGTGACCGGTCAGGGTCGTGCGCATGCTGATCTGCCGCGTCTGCTCGCCGCAGGGCACTGCGTCCAGCTCTTTGCCATCTTTGCGCCCGCAAGCCAGTATCCTGATCGTGACCTGCACGCCTTTGCCGTCGAACTCCTGGGCGTCATCACAGGCTGGACGACCACATCCGGCGGACGGCTGCGACTCATCAAGGACGCAGGCGATCTGCGCGAGGTGTGCGGCGACGCGAATGCACTGGGCGCGCTCTTGGGCATGGAGGGTGCTGACCCTCTTGGGGACAACGCTGACAATCTCAGCCACTTCCACCAGTTAGGCCTGCGCAGCCTGATTCCGGCCTGGAGCGACAACGCGTTTTCAGGCACGTGCATGGGTTCCGGTGGTTCATTGACGCCCGAGGGCGTCCGGTTGGTGGAGTGCGCTGAGGCGCTGCGCGTGATGGTCGACGTCTCGCACCTTTCCGACGCGGCGTTCGATCGCGTGTGTCAGATCACGCGACGGCCCTTCGTGGCCAGCCATTCCAACTGCCGGGCGATCTGCCCCAGTCCGCGCAACCTGACCGACGGGCAGATATGCGGCCTTGCGATGCGCGGCGGCGTCATGGGTATCAACCTGTCGGCGGATTTCCTCGCGCCTGACTATATGGCGTCGTGGGACGCCATCGTTGGCCCGGCCTACGCGGCCGCCCGGCAGACTGGAGATCTTGAGGAGCGACGGCGAATCCGCGACGCGGCGCGTGCCAGGTTGGTCCAGATTCCACTGCCTCCGCCAGAGTGGGTCGCTCGCCACGTACGCCACGCGATCGATGTGGGCGGCGAGGATTGCATTGGCCTGGGCGGCGATCTGGATGGCATCACCACCATGCCGACCGGCATCACGGGCGCCGAAAGCTATCCCGCCATCGCCGACCTGCTGTTGGCCGCGGGGCTGACCTCCGCACAGGTCGAGAAGGTCTGCTATCGGAACATGGCGCGTGTCTATTCCGAAGTGCTGGGTGAGGGGTGAGGGAATGGGCGAACAGGTGGCCCAACTCCTGGCCGGGATTGCCGGGCGCTTCAGCGATTCGCGGCTGCAGCTCTGCGAGCTCGAAGTGGCGGCCTGCGATACGAATCGTTGTGTGCTGTCCGACGCCGTGCTCGACGAGGAGACGCTGGGCGCGGTGCTGGTGGAACTGCGCGCTCGCCACCCCGATGTGCAGTTCGATGCGGCTTCGGTTCAGGTGCTGCGCCGATCAGGGCTGTCACGCCTGATCGTGGCGACCAACCTGACCGGGCTATATGCCCAGCCTTCGTTTTTGGCCGAAATGCTCAGTGAGCTTCTCGCTGGCTGTCTTGTCGAGGTGCTGCGCGAGCAGGAGCGCTGGTGCTTCGTCCGCCAGGAGGACGGATACCTGGGTTGGGTGTATCGACCGTATCTGGCCGAGAGCGCCGGGACACCTCCGGCGTGGACGCACGTGGTTTGCGAGCCGGTCAGCCTGGTTCGAGGCGCCCCGGCGGCTGATGCATTGCTGGTCACGCGTCTCCTGGGTGGTGCGCGAGTCTCCGCTTGTGAGTCCGGTGGCGGGTGGATCCACCTGGCGCCCGGTGCTGGGGCGGGGGGCTGGGTGGCCGAGCACGAACTCCGGCGGCTCACAGCCCTGCCGGCGGGCGAGTCAGCGCAGCGCGTCCAGATCGTGGCGGACGCGATGCGTTTCGTGGGCGTGCCATACCGGTGGGGAGGGTGCACCGCGTTCGGGATCGACTGCTCGGGATTTGCGCGACTATTGCATTATCTGAGCGGCCTGAGCCTCCCGCGGGACGCCGACATGCAGTTCGGCGCCGGAAGGCCCGTGGAGCCCCCTACCAACCTGGTGATCTGCTCTTCTTCGGCGAGCCGAGACGGGCGGAATTGCCTCGCATCACCCATGTGGCTGTGAGCCTCGGAGGGTGGCGCATCATTCATTCCTCGCGCGCTCGGAACGGCGTCTACGAAGACGACGTACAGACTGTGGCGCATCTGCGAGAGAGCTTCGTGGCGGCTAGGACCTTCTGCCACGGATAGCGACGAGAACGCCAATGCCAGTGGAATATCGAGTGGAGAGCCCGGTGGGCCCGCGCGTGCTGATCAACGGCCGCTGGCGCGACTACTTCTCAGGTTGCAGCTACCTGGGGCTGCAAAGCCATCCGGGGCTTTTGAATGCCGCGGCGGAAGCCCTGCAGCGATATGGCCTCGGAACGGCCACCTCGCGCGGAGGCTACGGCGAGCATCCCCTCTATCGCTCGGTTGAGACAGCGGCTGCAGCCTACTGGCGCGCCGAGCGCGCCCTCTACTATGTGACGGCCTACCTGGGGAATGCGGTGCTGCTTCAGGGCCTGCGTGGGCTGTATGAGCGCATCTTCATCGATGATGCGAGCCATTACAGTGTGTGGGATGGCGCAGCCACGACGAGCTTGCCCCTGCATCCGTTCCGGCACCTCGATGCGCCCGACCTCGCGGACCGGCTGCGCCGGCTTCTGGCGCCGGGCGAGCGGCCTCTGGTCATCAGCGACGGAATCTTCCCGGTCTCGGGCGAGATCGCGCCAGCAGCCGACTACGCGACCGTGCTGGCGAACTATGAAGGGAGCGTGCTCTGCCTGGACGACGCGCATGCCACCGGTGTTCTGGGGGAGAACGGGCTGGGCAGCCTGGAGTATTGGGGGTTGGAGTCGCACGGGAGCTGTTTCGCCGCGCACACGTTGAGCAAGGCGCTCGGGAGTCATGGCGGCGTGATCGCAGGGAACGCCGCCTGGATCGAGCGGCTGAGTCGCAACGCGAAGGCGCTGGTGGCCACGAGTCCGTCGCCTCTGCCGGCTGCGGCGGCAGCTGCCTGGGCGCTTGACTTCATGCGAGTTAATGCCGACCTGCGCAACCGGCTGCGCGCGAACGTGGCGCGGGCGCGGGCGGGGATGCGGGCCTTGGGCTGGGACTTGGCCGACTCACCGGCGCCGATTCTCTGCCTGCGCGCCCGATCGGGCGTGGACCTGGCGCGGCTTCAGTGTGAGCTGTTCGCCAACGACATCTGCGTGGCGCACGTGACGAGCTACAGCAGCACCCCGGTCGGAGGCGCGTTGCGGGTCGCGATCTTTGCAACGCACCAAGCGGAGCAGATCGACGGCCTGATTGCCGTATTGGGGCGCTTGCTCTAGCAGCCCCGGTCACTCTCTTTGACAGTCCATCCACTTCCGGGTAAAATAGTTCAGTTGACGACAGACAGTTTACGACTTCCGAAGTCCGGCAAGGCTTCGGAAGTCTTCATGATCGATCCTGAGCACAGGTCGAGGAGGTTTCATGGCGAGCTACACAACTGAGCAGTTGCGGAATGTGGCGCTGATCGGGCACAGCAGTTCGGGGAAGACCACCCTGGTAGAGGCTTTGCTATTCGACACCGGCGCCACCAGCCGACGAGGGCGCGTGGAAGACGGCAGCACAGTGTCGGATTGGGATGAGGAGGCGATCCGCCGCAGGATATCGGTGGGCACCTCGGTGGTGCCGTGTGAATGGCAGGGCCACAAGATCAACCTCCTGGATACGCCCGGTTTCATCGATTTTGTGGGTGAAACGAAAGGCGCCGTCTCGGTGGCTGATTCCGCGCTGGTCCTGGTCGACGCCGTCGCGGGCGTCGAGGTTGGAACAGAGCTCGGTTGGGGCTATCTTGACGAGCGCAACCTGCCGCGGGCGGTCTTCGTCAACAAGATGGATCGAGAGAATGCGCAGTTCTCCCGGACGATCAATAATGTGCGCTCGGCTTTCGGGGGTGTGATCGTGCCTGTGCAGCTGCCGATCGGTGAAGGCGGCGAGTTTCGCGGGGTGATCGATCTGATCGCCAGGAAGGCGCACTTGGGCGAGTCTGCCTCTCCCAGCGAGATCCCAGCGGCCCTGGTCGACGCCGTGGAACAGGCGCGCACGCAGCTGGTCGAAGCCGCGGCTGAAGGAGATGACGGCCTGATCATGAAGTACCTGGACGGCGAGGAGCTGACGGCCGAGGAGATCGTTAGCGGTCTCAAGAGCGGCATTGCGGCCGGCAACGTGATCCCGGTCTTCTGCGGCTCAGCGCTCAACAACGTCGGCGTTCGCCTCCTGCTGGATGCTTTGGCGGCTTTCATGCCTGGCCCGGCTGCGGCGCCCCCGCGCATCGCCCAGCGACCCAATGGCGAAGAGGTTACGCTCAACGTCGATCCGACGGGGCAGCTGGCCGTGTTTGTCTTCAAGACGGTTGCAGATCCCTATGTCGGGAAGATCTCCTACTTTCGCGTTATCTCGGGCGTTCTCCATGCCGATAGCCGCGCATGGAGTCTGCCGAGTGGCTCGGAGGAGCGGATCAGCCAGCTCTTCACGCCTCGCGGCAAAGAACAGCTGCCGACGCCTTACGTGGTCGCCGGGGATATCGGTGGCGTGGCCAAGCTCGCCGCGACGGCAACGAACGATACGTTGTGCGAGAAGGGCAGCCAGCTCGTGTTGCCGCGCCCGACCTATCCCGAACCGCTCTTCTCGGTGGCTGTTGCGCCCAAGACCAAGGCCGATTCTGCGAAGATGGGTCCGGCATTACAGCGCGTGACGGAGGAAGATCCGACTCTCTCGACGCGCTTCGAAAGTGGCACCAACGAGACGATCCTCTCTGGCATGGGCGAGGTTCACATCGATCTGGCCATGCGACGCATGGAAGGCAAATTCGGCGTAAGCCTGGCGACTGCCGTGCCGAAAGTGCCGTACCATGAGTCGATTACGCGCAGCGCCTCGGACTACCATCGCCACAAGAAGCAGACGGGCGGTGCAGGGCAGTTCGGGGAGGTGCACATGGAGATCAAGCCACTGCCCACCGGCTCCGGCTTCGAGTTTGACACGTCGCGCGTGTTTGGCGGCGCGATTCAGAACAGCTTCTTCCCGTCGATCGAGAAGGGCATCCGATCTCGACTGGCTGAGGGCCCGCTCGCTGGCTATCCCGTGGTGGACGTGCGCTGCGAGGTCTACGACGGCAAGATGCATCCCGTCGACTCCAAAGACATCGCATTTCAGATCGCCGGCCGCGAGGTGTTCAAGAAGACGTTCATGGCAGCCGGCCCGGTGCTTCAGGAGCCGGTGATGGACGTCAGGATCACTGTGCCCGAGGAGTACATGGGCGACATCATGAGCGACCTGAACACGCGGCGCGGGCGGGTCCAGGGGATGGAGCAGGTGAAGGGCAAAGGAATCATCACCGCTCAGGTGCCGCTGGCTGAGATGCAGCGGTACTCCATCGACCTTCGCTCGATGACGCAGGGTCGGGGCTTCTACACCATGACGCTGTCGCACTATGAAGCGATCCCCGCGCACATCGCAGAGCCAATCATCGCCCAGGCGAAGAAGGACCGCGTCGAGGCCGAGGACGAGTAAGCTGTAGCCTCGATCGATTGTCCGCACGGGGAGCCTGCAGGCTCCCCCTCATGAGAGATGCCGCCCGTCAGGAGCTCCTGGCGGGCGCGCTGTCTAGGGAGGTGACGTGTGATTCCTCGCAGTTTTCCCGGCAAGGGGAAAGTGGCCGTTCTCAAGACAGCTCCCGGCTCTGTCCTCGATGACATCGGCCATCTGCTGGACCTGGCAGGCTACCGACAGGCGATTCCCAGCGATCACGAAACGATACTGAAGGTCAACATCTCCTGGCAGACGTGGTATCCCGCTTGTTCGAGCACCCCGTGGCAGATTGAGGGGGTGGTGCGAAAGCTACGGGCGGATGGCTACACCGGTCTGTCCGCGGCCCACAACAAGACGGTGGTGGTCGACGCCTATGTCGGCGAGAAGAACAACAAGCAGAAGTACGTGGTCGACCGATATGGCCTTCGCAATGTACACCTGTACGAACCGGAAGTGCCATGGGTGCGCTACACACCCAAGGCGCCCATGTTGGTGCTGGACAAGATCTTCCCCGAAGGGATACTGATTCCCGAGTACTTCTTCGACAAGAACATCATTCACCTCCCGACCGTCAAGACGCATGTCTTTACCGTGATCACCGGCGCGATGAAGAATGCCTTTGGCGGCCTGCTCAACGAGAAGCGCCATTGGACGCACGGCGTCATCCACGAGACCGTCGTCGACCTTCTCGCGATCCAGCAGGAGATCCACAGCGGCCTGTTCGCGGTGATGGACGGCACCTTTGCCGGCGACGGACCGGGTCCGCGCGCGATGCGTTGGCATGAGAAAGACATTCTGCTGGCTTCGGCGGACCAGGTCGCCATCGATGCCATCTCTGCCAAGCTCCAGGGTTTCAATCCTATGGATCTGAAGTTCATCCGGCTGGGGCACGAACTGGGACTCGGAATCGGCGACCCTAGGGAGATCGAGATCGTCGGCTACGATATCTCTGCCGAGGACTGGGGTTTCGTCCAGGAGGATACTTTTGCGAGCAAGGGCCAGAAGCTGATCTATCACGGCGCGCTCAAGCCATTCGAGAACCTGCTGCTGCGGTCTCCCATCGTGCCATGGAGTTACTTCGCGTCGAACTTCTACCACAACGTCTATTGGTATCCGTTCGTGGGACGGCCGCGCGTGGAGGCGGCCCTCGAAACGAAGTGGGGCCAACTTTTCAAGCACTATGGGGACGGACAGGTGGTGATGCCGGGCGTCGAACCGCGCACGACCGCCATGGCCGCCGGGGCTACGCTGTTCGGCCTGCTCATTGCGGGCGGGCTGCTGGCCCGGACGATGCGCGGCCGGCGCCGCTGAAGCGCGCGCAGGGGGGCGCCTCCGCATACCCCGGCGCCGCACCAGCGGGAGGCCGCACGGAGTATAGCGTTTCGTGTAGTCAATACGCTATACAAGTAAGGAACAATCTCGGCTTTAAAAACACCACGGCGCTATGGAAAGCCCGGCCACAGAGCAAGCGGTTCGGCTTGCGGCGAGCTCCGAAGCGGCCTCGATGGGGAGGCTTGCTGTAGGCGGACCTAACCGACAGCGATCGGCAAGAGCGTTGTGTATTTGGGAAACGGCTCGCGCCGGGCATAGAAGAGCTGGCGATCATCCGCCTGGTCGAGCGCGCACCAGATGATGTGGGATTCGCGCAGGGAACTGACGGCCAGGGCGAGGCCGTCGATTCCGTAGCATCCCTCGGATGCCGCCTCGGTGGCGCGCCACGGTTCGTCCCGCTGCGTTGAGCGCACGTTGAGGTGGATCGTCTCGCCCTCCACCCATGCGGCGTGCACAAAGCCGGATTCGTTCGCTGCGATTTGAGCCAACCGGCAGTCCCCCGCCGATTGCGACACCTCGATGGGCATCGTCCAGCCAGCGCTTCCGAGGGAGGCGTGCAGAATCCGATATTGGCCCATGCTCTCCTCTTGCCACACCATGTGCACATCGCCTTGTGCGGTGGCTGCCAACTTGGGTGAGAGCGAGCTCGATCCTGCGCTATCCGACACCGACTGGGGTGGAAGCCACGTATCGTCGCTGTAGGTGCACGAGAAGATGTCGTAGGCGTCCGTGTCGCTGCGGCGATCCTGCCAGGCGATTGCGACCGCACCGGATGGCGCGACTGCAATTGCCGGAACCGCACCGCGACCGCTGGGCACCGGGCGGACGCTCCAGAAGAACGCGGTCGGGGCTCGCGTTGCGTAGTAGACCGTCGGGTAGCCGGGAGTCGTGTCGGTCCACGCAGCGTGCAGCACACCGTCTGCCCCGATAGCCAGCGCAGGCTGGCTGGACGCGCCGAAGGTCCGGGAGACGTTCACGGGCAGCGACCAGCCGGCATCGTTCCGCCAGACGTGGTAAATCTCGTAGTTCCTGGCGAATTGATTCACAAAAAGACAATGCAGCACGCCGTCGGGGGCCAGGGCCAGTGCGGGCTGTTCACCGATTGCGATAGGTGTGACCTGTCGCCAGCCGTCAGGGGTGCGCAGGGCATGATGCAGCTGCCGGTTGCAGTTCCATACCACATGCAACACATCACCCTGCATGGCCACGGCCGGCTCGCTACTGCCAGCCGTGGCCACCTGAAGCACTTCGCTCGTTGACCAGGGGCCCCTGGGCGCCATAGGCATCTCCTCTGATGGGCGATCAGCGATTAAAGATCGCTACATTCCATCGTACCATGGCCGGGCCTGATCTGCAAGTGCGGCTCCGGCACGAACACAACTTCCTCCTTGCCGCTCAGCTTCTCATCGACCTTCCGCAGGATCAAATCCAGATGCGAGGAGTCGTGCACGAAGTCCAGGCGATCTGAGGGCACGGTCAGCACTGGACATAACAAGAAGTCGCGCATCCAGGCTTCATAGAGCTCGTTGAGATCGTGGAGGTAGCCGGGCGAGATGCTCTGTTCGAACGCGCGGCCACGCTGTGCAATGCGACGGAGCAAAGTTGGCACGGAGGCCCGGAGGTAGATGACCAGGTCAGGGGGCGGCAGGAACTGCACCAGCACCTCATAGAGCTCACGGTAGGTGCGATAGTCTCTTTCGACGATGTGCCCTTGCTGGTGGAGCGCCCGCGCGAAGATTTCAGCGTCTTCGTAGACGCTGCGATCCTGCACGACCGACCCAGGAAAGTCCAGCAGCCGCCTGTGATGCCGCAGGCGTCGAGAGAGGAAGAAGACCTGCGAATGAAAGGCGTACCGCGGCATATCGTCATAGAAATCAGCGAGGTAGGGGTTGTCCGATACGGCCTCGTAGAATGGCTGCCAACCCATCCGTTGGCTGAGCAGTCCTGTCAGTGTGGATTTGCCGGCGCCGATGTTCCCGGCGACAGCGATGAAGTGCTTCGACGCAACCATCTTCAGCCTGCCTTGTTCATTCGGTCCATGAACGCGTCCAGTTCTTGCCCATTTTTCTCAGATAGGCTGTTTCGAGATCGATGCCGGTGTCGTTGGCGATCTTGAGGAGATAGGCGAGGGCGTCGGCAAGCTCCTCCTGGAGGTTCTCCTTGACAGTCTGGAGGGCGCGGTCATAGGCCTCTTCACGGTTGCCGACCTGCGTCGAGATGCGATCGCGACGCGCCCATACCTGCTTGAGCTCTTTCCCGATTTCGCCCACCTCTTCCGTCAGGCAGATGAAGTTAAAGAATAGATCGGCGATGAAGCCTTTTTCCTGATCCAAGACGCGGTGGAACTGCTGAAAATCTCCAAGGCGGCGCCGGCCATCGGTGGCTGGAAGCGGCTCTGCCTCCAGGTCACTCAGCGTCGGTAGCGGGAGTTGGTAACTATCAAGGCGCAGCGCCGACTTGACCCTGGCGATCACTTCGTTACGCGCGGACAAATCGTGAACGATGTCAACATCCTCGTTGTCCAACACCAGGACAGGCGCCTCGGTGTATTCGGCGAAGAACCTCTCGTAGGCAAGGCGCAGGTCATCCAGGTCCTGGCGCTCCATCTGCCTCTCGTAGCTTCGATCGCGATGCGCGATCCGCCGCAGCAGGGTGTCGGTTGAGGCTTTGAGGTAGACGACCAGGGCGGGCGTGGGGATCTGTTGCCCCAAAATGGCGTGGACCCTTTCGTACATCGCCAGCTCATCGCCCGCCAGGTTGAGGTGGGCGAACAGCCAGTCCTTAGCGAAAAGGTAGTCGCTGACGAGCGGACCACGCGCCAGGGTGTTGGCAATCACGCGATGCTGTTGGCGGTGGCGGCTCAGCAGGAAGAACACCTGGGTCTGGAAGGCGTAGCGCGCGCGATCCGCATAGAAGTCGCCCAGAAACGGGTTTTCTTCGAAGACCTCCAAGAGCACCTCGGCAGGCAGGGACTGGCCAAGCAGTCGTGCGAGCGTAGTCTTGCCAACCCCGATCGCACCTTCGATGGCGACATAAGCGTGGGAGTGCACGGCGGAACTCCTGAACGAGCAGCGGTAAGAGCATTATACATGCAGCTCGGATCATCCGCCAATCTGAAACCTTTGCTGCCAGGGTGCGTATGGGAAAGTGTGGACACAGTGAACGCCGGCAGTCACTCAGAACCCGAAACCCAGGAACGGCACTGGCTGGACCTTGCCAAGCACGGGGACCAGACCGCCTTCTCTTGCCTGGTGGAGGCCTATCAGCGACCGGTGTACAACCTTGCGCACCGCATGCTGGGCAATTCTGCCGAGGCGGAGGAGGCGGCGCAAGAGACCTTCGTGCGCATGTACACCAAGCTGCACACCTTCGATGCAGACCGCCGTCTCGCTTCGTGGGTGCTGTCGATCGCTTCGCACTATTGTATCGATCGCCTGCGCCGGCGGCGCATCAACTGGTTCTCTCTAGACGATGATTCGGCATCAGAGGTGCTGTCCAGCGATGATCCCGGTCCAGAGGAGTCAGTGATCTTCCGAGAAGAATGCGCCGAGATTCAGCAGTTCATTGCCGCACTCGAACCGGGCTACCGGGCGCCGTTGATCCTGCGATACTGGCAGGGTCTATCGTATGACGATATCGCAAAGGTCATGGGCATTTCTGTGTCAGCCGTGAAGTCGCGGCTGCACCGGGCCCGCCTGCAGATCGCCGGGCAGGTGCAGGCCCGTGCGATGCCAGCTGCGGCCGCAACAGCCATGGGGTGAACTGTGACGATGCATGCACAATACACAGAGCTGATGTCGCTGGTCCTGGATGGTGAGGCAGCGCCTGGCGACCGCGAGGCGCTCTTCGGGCATCTCCGGGAATGCTCCGCCTGCAGCGCACTCTGGGCGTCCTGGCAGAGGCTCGATGCCGGGCTGCGGGAAGCGCCGATGGTGGCGCCGCCTCCCGGTTTCGCGCGTCGCGTTGCTGTGCGAATCGAACAGCGAAACCAGCGGCGCGCGTGGTTGCGTTGGCTGGGCACGGGCGCGATCGCGGCGTGGCTCAGCATTGCGCTGTTCGCCTGGCTCTTCGCCGTGTCGGTGGCCTTGTGGGGATTCACCCACCCCCAGCGAGCCGGCACGGTGCTATCGGCAGCGGCACGCGCCCTCAGCTTGGCCTTGTGGCCGATGCGCGGTGTGGAGCTGGCATCTGCGGTGACCGGGCTGCCCGTCTGGGCCGGCGTCGGCGTCTGCCTCGCGCTGATCGGCCTGCTGTTCGGACTGTGGCTGTGGTTGGCCCTGCGGCGTCCGGCGTTCGCCCCGGCGCGTTCGCAGTAGCCTAGCCGGGCAACGTGAGGAAGGGGGATGAGGATGAAGCAGAGGCTTGTCTGGCAGGCTGTTCTGGGATTGGTCCTGCTGGTTGCGACTGCGCCGGTCGTGTGGGCGCAGGCGCCTGACGGCGGCGATCAGGTGGTGATCGGGCGCGACTTTGTGCTGCCCGCCAATGAGCAGATCGACGGGAGTCTGGCCGTTATCGGCGGCACGGCGACCCTGGAGGCGGGCAGCGTGGTGCGGGGCGATGTCGCGCTCTTCGGGAGCAGCGCGACGGTCGCCGGAACTGTCATGGGCAACCTGGTGGTAGTGGGTGGGTCCATCGTCTTGGAGGACAGCGCGGTCGTCGAGGGCGACCTAGCGACCTTCGGAGGATCCGTCTCGCGCGCGCCGGGCGCGGTCGTCTCGGGGGAGGTGTTTGGCAGTGACATTCCGCTGCCGCTGTCGTTCCTGCGCCAGCTGGAGCTTTCGCCGATCCCTGACCGGCCGTGGCAGCTCATGCCAGCCGCCGAGCGCGCGTCCGGTGGCGGCGTGTTCGGTGCACTTGGCTCTTTCCTGGTGTGGCAGCTCCGCACCCTGGCCTGGGCTCTGTTCCTTGCTCTGCTCGGTGTGGTCCTGGTGGCCTTGGCGCCGAGAGCGACAGGACGTATTGCCAGTGCAGCGGCCGGCACTCCCCTTGTCAGCTTCGGCATGGGCCTTCTGACGCTGATCGTCGGCCTGCTGCTGGGCTTGCTGCTGCTGATCGCGTGCTGTTCGGGCCTGGTTGTCTGGCTCGTGCTTGGCGCCGCGTGGCTCATCGGGTGGCTGGCCGTCGGCCTCTGGCTGGGCCAGCGCTTGCTGCAGGGGCTGAACGTGCGCAACGCCACTGCGATTGGGGAAGTTGCTCTCGGTGTATTCCTTATTACCGTGCTGACTCAGCTTCCTGCCTGCATCGGCTTCTTCACCAGTCTGATCCTTGGGTGTACGGGTCTCGGCGCGGTGGTGTTGACGCGCTTCGGCGCCCGCTCACTCGAGGACGGCGGCAACGGCGTAAGCACCGGCCCGGCTGAATCCGCCGCACAGGGTGAAATTGGAGCACCGGGTGACGCCGGCGACCATCCTGCGCTGGCAGCGCCGCCAGAACAGCCGGCGCCAGAACCACTCGCCGACTCCGGAGCGCCCGGTGCAGCGGCGCCAGCCAGCGATCCGACGCAGCCGGCGGACTGAGACTGCGACATCATTGCGCACCTCAGGGCGGAAGTGGCTTCCGCCCTGAGGTGCGCGGCCACCTTCCTCAACTGCGCTCCCCAGCTCTGATCGGCTGTTGAGGCCGATCTTCCGCCTTCACTTGACCGTCAGCGCGTCGCTTGATACAATACCTCTACAATGCAACCATTACTGCTCGGGGGACGTCATGCTGGGTGCCGCTGAGCCACGACGATCGCGACTCGGGGAGGGGGCCGGTCCCCTCATTGGCTTGAGCGTCTCCGTGGCGCAGGGTGTGTGGCGCATCGGACCGGCATGGGCTGTGCTGGCAGGCGCGCTGGCTGCTGCTGGGCCGCTCTCGGGGGTTGCGACTCCGCTCCGCCTGGTGGGCGCGGTGATTCTGGCTGACTCCGTGTGGGGTCTCCTGTGGCGTCTGACCACCGACGCTGCTGATCACCGTCCTGCCCGGCCGGCTGTAGGAGACTACCTGCCCTACTTCCGAACGCAATCTCCGGCGGGCCGGCTTCTCGGCCTGCTGCATGAGATTGCGCCGGGGGCAACGTGGCGCGAATTGGTCACGGTGCTGGCATTGACCGCGCTGCTAGGAGTCCTGCTTGGGCCGGCGGCCGTCGTACTCAGCGGCGTCGCTTGGGCCGTGATCTTGTGGGCGTGGGCGTTGGCGAGGGGCGGCAAGCAGCCGGCCCTCTGCGATGCCCTGCTCAATGTCGGCCTGCCGTGGCTGCTGGGACTGGCGCTGGCACACGGCGCAACACCCGGATCGTGGCGCGGCGTTGATGTCCCGCTGCCGGTGGCAGGCGCGGTGGTGGGAGCCGCGTTCACGGTGCAGCAGTGGGGCGCGCGTCGCGCGCACCTGTCGGGCGGGCGTCGCCTGTCCGCCGCCTGGGTCGGCCAGGGGGCAGTCCTGCTCGCCCTGATCGGCGCGGGTCAGCCAGCGCTGGCGGCGATCGCTGCCGCGTTGTTCCTGCCGCCGGCCATGTGGCTGTGGCGCAGCGGCGAAGCGTCCGACGATGCCGGAGACGCACTGCGGCGGGGCGGGCCCTGGTGGCTGGCGTCCATGCTGCTGGCTGCTGTGGCGCTGAGGTGAGTGCGGCGTGGCGGATCGACTGGCCGAACTCTGGCAATCCACAGGAGGCGCCTTTCTGGGCACCATCCCGATGCCGACGTTCTCAAGCATCGTGGATGTTCTGTTAGTCGCGCTGATCTTCTACGGGGTTCTGCGCCTGTTCCAAGGCACGCAGGCGGTCTCACTGCTGCGTGGGGTGCTGGTTGTGACCCTGGTGGCCATCATTGCGGCAGGCAGTCTGACGGCCTTCAACTGGCTGCTGCGCACCATGCTGCCGATGATCCTGGTCGCCATTCCGGTCATTTTTCAGCCCGAGCTGCGACGTGCTTTGGAGCGTCTGGGCCGGACCGGCGTGCTTATCGGCCGCACCGGTCGCGAGAATGTCGGTCAGCAGGCCATCTTTGAGACGGTCATCGCGGTGGAAACGCTGGCGCGCGAGCGCACGGGCGCGCTGATCGTGCTGGAGGGCGAGACCGGGCTGGAGGAGTATATTGAAACGGGCGAGCGCGTCGATGCGAAAGTGTCATCCAGGCTGTTGACCACGATCTTCTTTCCGGGCACGCCGCTCCATGATGGGGCGGTGATCATCCGGGGCGAACAGCTCGTAGCGGCCGGTTGCGTGTTGCCCCTGACCTCTCGCACGCTGGCGGATAGCTCCCTCGGAACGCGCCATCGGGCCGCGGCCGGCATTACCGAGCAGAACGATGCGCTGGCCATCGTCGTGTCGGAGGAGACAGGCATCATTTCCGTGGCGCGCAACGGACGCATCGTCCGGCGGCTTGACGGTCAGCGGCTGCGCCGCGTCATCGAGAGCTTCTATCGGCCACGGCGGCTCTTCAGCACCACACCGGGAAGCAGTTCATGAAGCGGTGGATCTCGAATCTGGGATCGGCCGGGCTGGCCCTCTTACTCGCAGTCACGGTCTGGCTGGTGGCCGTGCGCGAGGAAAACCCTCGAGACTGGTTCGCGGAGCCTATCGCCGTCAATCGCACCGGGCTGCCGGAGAACTTGAGCGTTTTTGGCGACATGGTGGGGCAGGTGCGAATCGAGGTGCGCGCCTCGAAGCAGCGTTGGCGCGATCTGCAAGCCCGCGAGTTCGCCGCGTGGGTCGATCTGGCGAACCTGCCCGCAGGCGAATATGACGTGCGCGTGCAGGTGAAGTCGCCGGATCCTGATGTCCACATCCTGACGGTTAACCCGCCCAAGGTGCGCGTGCGCCTGGAGGAGAAACGCGAGAAGTTGGTCCCGGTGCGCGTGAATGTATTGGATGCGCCGGCCTTCGGCTACGACTGGCAGACTGCCATCGTGACTCCCACCCACGTGATCGTATCCGGCTCTGCGCCGATCGTCGACCAGGTGGAGTCTGCGGCGGTGGACATATACCTGCGCGGGGCGCGTGCCACGGTGGAGCGCAGCCTGCGCGTCACGCCGCAGAACAATATCGGCGAGCCGGTGACTTCGGTCTCCCTGGCCCCCCGGGATGTGTCCGTCTCAGTGCCGGTCGGGCAGTTGCCCGGCTATCGTGAGACAGCGGTGCTTGTGGAGCCGAACGGCCGGCCGGCTGCCGGCTACACCATAGGCGGCGTGTCGGCCGAACCCAAGCTGGTCATGCTGTTCGGTGATCCGGCGATCGTCAGCGGCCTCAGCGGATATATCACGGTGCCGGTAGATATCTCGAACGCCAAAGCGGATGTGGTGGAGCGCGTGCCGCTTCGACTGCCCGAGAACATCTCGGCGCTGGGAACACAGAGCGTCAATGTGCAGGTGGACGTCCTGCCGCTCTTGGGCACCCAGAACGTCAAGCGGCGCCCGGTGATCCAGGGCCTCGCGCCTGGGCTGACCTATACCCTGGGGATCGATTCAGTCAGCGTGTTTCTCTCCGGTCCGGTGCCCAAGTTGGACGATCTGAAGGCCGACACGGTGCCTGTGGTCCTGGACCTGACCGGCATGGGGCCGGGCGTCCACGTGATCGAGCCCAAGGTGCCGACGCCGGAAGGAATCAAGGTGGAAGGGTTGTCGCCTCAGACCATCGAGATCGTTATCGGCGCGCCGCTCACATCCACCCCGAACCCCGCGGATGCGGATCGCTCGCTTGGGGCAGGCCCGGCGTTGCCGGGGGCGGATCGCGTCAGCGCGCCGCCCCGGCCAACCCCGGCCGTGCGTTGAGGTATTGGATGCGCAAACCAATCGTGGCCATCGTCGGCCGGCCGAATGTCGGCAAATCCACCTTATTCAACCGCTTGATCGGCGAGCGGCGAGCAATCGTCCAGGATGAACCCGGCACGACGCGCGACCGACTTTACGGCGAAACAGACTGGGCTGGTCAGGCTTTTGTCGTGATCGACACCGGCGGTTTGGACATCGCGGCCACCGACAAAGCGCCTCAGAAGGGGGATCAGCCCGACACTCTCAGCGCCTCCTCGCGCGAGTATGTGCGCGAGATTCGCGAGCAGGCCGAAGTCGCCATCGAGCAGGCCGACGTGATCGTCTTCCTGGTGGACGCACGCGACGGCATTACGGCTGCAGACCAGGATATCGCGGAGATGCTGCGCCGATCGGGTCGGCCGGTGGTGCTGGCCGTGAACAAGGCAGACAACGATGCGCGGCGGCAGTCGGCGCTGGAGTTCTATGAGCTCGGTCTGGGCGAAGCGTATCCGATCTCCGCGCATCACGGCACCGGAACGGGCGACCTGCTGGATGCGGTCGTGGCGCAGATTCCCCCGGCCGAGGAGTCGCCGGACGACCGGGCCGTCCATGTCGCGATCGTCGGCCGGCCCAATGTCGGCAAATCGTCTCTGTTGAACGCACTGCTCCAGCAGGATCGTGCCATTGTCAGCCCCATGCCGGGCACGACGCGCGACGCGCTCGACACGCCTGTGCGCTGGGAGGGCCAGGACATCACGCTGATCGACACCGCAGGTATTCGCCGGCGCGGCCGCGTGGAGAGCGGCGTCGAGAAATACAGCGTGCTGCGTGCGATTTCGGCCATCGAGCGCGCGGATGTGGCGCTGCTGGTCATCGACGCGTCAACCGGGGTGACGGCGCAGGACGCGCATGTTGCAGGCTTCATTCTGGACGCATTCAAGAGCACGGCGATCATCGTGAACAAGTGGGATGCCGTGGAAGAGAAGGATGCCGACACGGCTGCGGCCTTTGCCCAGCAGATCCGGCAGAACCTTCGCTTCATGGACTTCGTGCCGGCGCTCTTCGTCTCGGCGCTGACCCGCCTGCGGGTCAGCAAGATCCTGCCGTTGGCGGTCGCCATCGCAGAGCAGCGCAAGCTGCGCATCCCCACCTCCGAGCTCAACCGCCTGGTTCGGGATGCGTTGATGGCGCATCCTGCGCCGAATCGCCGGGGCAAGCAGCTGAAATTCTTCTATGCGACGCAAGCGGAGGTCGAGCCGCCGACCTTCGTCATCTTCGTGAACGATCGCGAGCTGGTGCATTTCTCCTATGCCAGATACCTGGAGAACCGGATTCGTGCGGCGCATCCGTTCACCGGCACTCCGTTGCGCCTGGAGTTCCGTAATCGGCGCGAAGGACAAAACTAAGCTATGAAGCAGCGTCTTTCAGCGTTCGGCGCCCGGCTGCGCAAGCGCTGGCTTGAAGCCCTGTTGATTTTGGGGTTGGTCGGCGTCTTCGCCTGGTTCGCCACCGTCGCCTACGGCTTCGTCCCCAAGCCGCCCCCGCCGCCCGAGTTCGAAGGCCGCACCGCCTATCACCATGTGCTGATGCAGACGCAGATCGGCCCACGGCCTACGGGATCGGAAGCAGGCGTCAGGGCCGGCGACTACATCATCGAAAAGCTGACCGAGCAGGGCTGGCAGGTCGAAGTGCAGCCTTTCACCTATCGGGGCGTACAGGGACGGAACATCATCGGCAAAGCGGGCGCCGGCCCGGTGATCATCGTCGGAGCGCATTACGACACCCGGCGCCGGGCGGATAACGACCTGCAGCTCACGCGGCGGAATGAGCCCGTATTGGGCGCAAACGACGGCGCCAGTGGGGTGGGAGTGCTGTTGGAGCTGGCGCGCTCGCTGGACCGAAGCAAGCTGCAGCACGAAGTGTGGCTGGTATTCTTCGATGCAGAGGACAACGGCGGGCTGGACGGCTGGGAGTTCATCGCCGGCTCGCAGACCATGGCGCAGAACCTCAAAGTCACGCCCCAGGCGGTGGTGATCGTCGATATGGTCGGGGATGCCGACCAGCAGATCTACAAGGAGCGGAACTCGACGCCTGCGCTGCAGAATCGCTTGTGGGCGATTGCGGCAAGGCTGGGATACTCGCAGTACTTCATCCCGGATTACAAGCACGCCATGGTCGATGACCACACGCCCTTCCTGCGCAAGGGGATTCCGGCGGTCGACATCATCGACTTCGACTATCCATACTGGCACACCACCCAGGACACGGCCGACAAGGTGGCGCCGGCTTCGCTGGAGCGCGTCGGCCGCGTACTGAAAACGTACCTGGAGACGCAGGCCGCCGAGTGAACGCGCCGGCGCCTGCTGTGGGCCGCCCGAGGCCCGGAAGCTGGAGGCAGCTTATCACCCATCGGACCTTCACCGTTGAGCCGCCGCCCGAGACGGCCATTCTCGTCGGCGTCGAAATCAAGGGGCGGCCTGCGCCCTGGCGGCTTGCCGATTCGCTGGCCGAACTGGAGCAGCTTGCGCGCACGGCAGGGCTGGAGGTGGTCGGCGTGCTCGAACAACGGCTGGAACGGCTCAACCCGGCGACGCTGATCGGCAAGGGTAAGGTCGAAGAGCTCGTGGCGCTGCGAGCCGATGCCGGCGCCCAGACCGTGATCTTCGACGACGAGCTCGCGCCGGCCCAACAGCGCGAGCTGGAACGGGCGTTGGGGGAGGACGTCAAGATCCTCGATCGCACCGCGCTGATCCTCGACATCTTTGCCCAACACGCGCGCACGCGCGAGGGGTCGCTGCAGGTGGAGCTGGCCCAGTACGAATATCGGCTGCCGCGTCTCACGCGCGCCTGGACCCATCTGGCGCGACAGGCGGGTGGGGCGGCGGCACGCGGCGGCACGGCCGGCGTCGGGCTGCGCGGTCCCGGCGAGACGCAGTTGGAGGTCGATCGGCGGGAGATCGGCCGGCGCATCGCGCACCTGAAGCAGGAGCTGGAAGAAGTGCGTGCGCACCGCGCCCAGCATCGCCGGCGGCGCTTCGAAGAAGGCATCCCGGTCGTCGCGCTTGTCGGCTACACCAACGCGGGCAAGTCGACGCTGTTGAACGCTTTGAGCGGCGCACAGGTGTTCGCGGCCGATCAGCTCTTCGCCACCCTCGACCCGACGACCCGGCGCCTGGCCCTGCCGGGGGGGCGCGAAGTGCTGATGACCGACACCGTGGGCTTCATCCAGAAGCTGCCGACCTCGCTGGTAGCGGCGTTTCGGGCGACCCTGGAGGAGATCGCGGAGGCTGATCTCCTCGTCCATGTAGTGGACATAACGCACGACAACGTCGGCGAGCAGGTCGCGACCGTATTACAAGTGCTGGACGATCTCGGCGCCTCCGAGCGACCGATCGTCACGGCGCTGAACAAGATCGATCGGCTGCCGGCGTCAGGCGGTGCGGCGTCACACCTGTCCGACCAGCCCAACAGCGTGGCGCTCTCAGCGCTGACAGGTGAGGGGATGCCCGAACTGCTGGCGCGCCTCGAAGACGTGCTGGGGGAGGAGCTGGTGGAAGTGGCGGTCATGCTGCCGTACCGCCGCGGCGACCTCCTGGGCCTCTTTCACCAGCGCGGCGTCATCGAGCGGGAGCAGCACAGCGCCGAAGGCACGCTGGTGTGGGGGAAGCTGCCCTCGCGGCTGGCGCCTCGCTTTCAGGCCTACACCTGGCCGCCGCAGGAACACGATTAGCACGATCCCGGCATATACCGCCATATATTATGTCATGTTGTAGTTCCATTCGGATATTCACACTATAGCTGTTATGTCGCATCCGGCGCTGCTCCGGCTGCTGACTCGACATAAAGCCGCCCTGGAGGGGGTCTTGTGCAGCGGCGAACGCAGGCGCATCGCCGCGCCTCTGCCCGGAAAGCCGCCGGCGGCGCGAAACCCGAGCGCTGCGCCGCCTCGGTCGCGACACCGGCGCGGAGGCCCAGCCCGCCGCTCCGCACCGCTCACCTGCGCCCGGGACAGGCGCAGGTGAGCGGATAATTATGTCAACAAGTTGCCTTCCGGTTGGCCGCCCTTCCCCGTAGGGAGCATGAGGGGTTGCGACTGAGCGGAGCAGGAGCGCCGAGCTTGCCTTTTCACCTGAGGCAATCCGCGCCGCATGGGGACGGCACTTACGGTCTTCTGCGCCGTTTTGTGGCATAATGACGGATAAGTTGTGGGATAATGCTCGCGGGGAGCGAGCGGTTCGATTCTTGCCGGCGGGGTGTGCGTGCGCTACGTCCGCAGTTTTCTGGTTGCCCTGGCGATCGGTGTGGGGCTGGGGCTGGTCTTCGCCAGCGGCTACCTGCTCGGCGATTTCCGCGCGCGGCCCGGGGCGGCGCAGACGCCGGCCGATTTCAGTCTGCTCTGGCAGGTCCGCGATCTGCTGAACAACAAGTTCATCGGCGAGCTGCCGGCCGGCCAGGCGCAGGTGTACGGGGCCGCGCATGGGCTGGCCGCAGCCTACAAGGACCCTTACACGGTGTTCGTGGAGCCGGCCCCGCGGCGCATCGAGCGCGATGAGATGCGCGGGCACTTCGGCGGTATCGGCGCTCGGATGGGCCGCAATGAGGCCGGCGACCTGGTGCTCACAGTGATGCGCGACCGGCCCGCCGCACGCGCCGGCATCCAGGACGGCGACGTGCTGGTGGCCGTGGACGGCAAGCCGATCACCCGGGAGATGACGGTCCAGGATGTGATCGGCCTGGTGCGCGGGGACGAAGGCACCCGGGTCGCGCTGACGATCCGCCGCGGCCGCGAGGGCGCCGCGTTCGACGTCTCGGTGGTGCGGGAGCGGATCGAGACCCCCAGCGTCGAGTGGCGGGTGCTCAACGCCTCTGGCCATGTCGGCTATGCCCGGGTGGCGCTCTTCGGTGAGCGCACTAACCAGGAGCTCAAGACGGCGCTGGCGGAGCTGGCGGGCCAGGGGATCGACAAGCTGGTGCTCGATCTGCGCGGCAACGGGGGCGGCCTCGTGGAGGCCGCGGTGGACATCACCAGCCAGTTTCTGGCGGAAGGTCATGTCCTGCGCGAGCAGAAGCGAGGCGGCGAAGAACGCTACTTCCCTGTGGAGCGGACGAGCAGCCCAGCCCACGCGTGGCCGCTCGCGGTCTTGACCGACGCCGGAACCGCGAGCGCGTCGGAGATCGTAGCAGGCGCTCTGCGCGATGCCGGCCGCGCCACCCTGATCGGCGAAAAGACGTACGGCAAAGGCTCGGTGCAGGAAGTCCATGAGTTCCCGGATGGCTCCTCGCTGCATGTGACGGTGGCGCGCTGGCTGACGCCTCAGCGCAACCAGATCGACAAGGTCGGCTTGGAGCCCGATATCCCGGTGGCTCTTACGGCGGAGGATCGGGACCAGGGACGCGATCCGCAGCTGGCGAGGGCGCAGGCCTGGCTGCTCGGCGAACGGTAGCCCCCTGCCCTGCCGGCGCTGTCGGATGAGTCATGCGGGTAACATTATGTCTACAAATGGTGTGAGATGAAACAGACTTCAACTTCGGTCAAGCTGCTCAGCATCTTCGTGGTCGCGGTGCTTGCCTCGATCCTGACGCTCTCCGCCTTCGGCGTGGGTTTGAGCATCGGCTCGCGCACCGCCGTGCAGGCGGCCGCGCCCGCTCGATCGCTCGATCCCGCTACGAGCGCGCCCCGGCAGGAGCGCGGCCCGCTCCTCGGGCTGCTCGCCCCGCCAGCGGCCAGCGCGCCGGCGGATTCGGCCGCCGCGCCGGACGGCAGCTCGGCCACAGACGAAGACCCGCTCGATGAGAAGCTGTTCCTCGAAGCGTGGCGGCTGCTGAAGGCGCAGTTCTACGGCGACCTGCCCCAGGGCAAGGAAGTGACCTATGACGCGATCCGCGGCCTGGTGGAGCGGCTCGGGGATCAGCACACCGCGTTCATTGATCCGAAGGCCGCCGCGCTCTTCAACTCCGACATGGAGGGCAGCTTCGAGGGGATCGGCGCCCAGGTCGAGCTGGCCGAAGGGGGCGGGGTGCGCCTGAAGTACCTCTATCCCGAGCAGCCTGCGGCCAAGGCCGGCCTGCTGGCAGGGGACATCGTCCTGGCGGTCGACGGCAAGGATATCTCCAAGATCACTCTGCTGGAGGCGATCAGCCTGATTCGCGGGCCGCGCAACAGCAAGGTGGTGCTGAGCATCCGCCGCGGCGAACAGGCTCCGTTCGATGTCACGGTGGTGCGCGACCGCATCGAGATTCCGGTGGTCGAGACGAAGAGCCTGGGGGACGGCAAGATCGAATACATCTCGCTGCGTGAGTTCAGCTCGATCGCACCCAACCGGCTCGCCGACGCGGTGAACCAGGCCCTGGCCAGGAAGCCGAAGGGGCTGATCCTCGACCTGCGCGGCAATCCGGGCGGGCTCCTCGATGCCTCGGTGCGCATCGGCAGCTATTTCGTTCCCCAGGGACCGATCGTGATCGAGCGAAAGAAGGACGGCGCGGAGAAGGTGTTCGAGCGGCAGGGCCGCTATCTGCTGGGCGAGACACCGCTGGTGGTGCTGGTCAACGGCGGGAGCGCCAGCGCATCTGAGATCGTGGCCGGCGCGATCCAAGACGCCGGCACCGGGGTGTTGATCGGCGAGAAGACGTTCGGCAAGGGCTCCGTCCAGCTGCCCAACGCCCTGAGCGATGGATCGCAGCTGCGCGTGACCATCGCGCGCTGGTTCACGCCCAAGGACCGCGGCATTCACGGCTCGGGACTGGAGCCCGACATCAAGGTTGAGCTGACCCAGGACGATATGGCCGCGGGCCGGGACCCACAGCTCGATCGCGCGGTGCAGCATCTCCTGGACAAGGCGGACAACTGACGGGGAGGCAGCGTGGCCAGGCAAAGCGAAGGGGAAGCGAAGCAGGTCGCCACCAACCGGAAGGCGTATCACGACTACTTCCTGGAGGACACCTACGAGGCGGGCATCGCGCTGACCGGCACCGAGATCAAGTCGGTGCGCGCGGCCCGCGTCAACCTGCGGGAGGGCTTCGTCATCCTCCGCCAGGGCGAAGCGTGGATGGTGAACGTGCACATCTCGCCCTACGACTTCGGCAACCGCGAGAACCATGAGCCGCGCCGCGAACGGAAGCTGCTGCTGCACCGTCAGGAGCTGCGCAAGCTGCAGTCGAAGGTCTCCGAGCGCGGCTGGACGATCGTGCCGCTGCGGATGTATCTCAAGGATGGCCGGGCCAAGGTGGAGATCGCCCTGGTGCGCGGGAAACGGCTGTACGACAAGAAGGACTCGATCGCCGAGCGCGATGCGGATCGGGAGCTGCGGCGCGCGATCAAAGATCTGGAGCGCGAATAGCGCGGCCGGCGCCGCTGAAATGCAGGCGCTGAAGGGCTGCGGTTCTTCAGCGCCTGCTGCTTTGGCGATTTGCAGATGTCCGCCTGCTGTGCTAGACTATCGGCGTCTGGGGATGACTGGTTTCGACGGGGCAGATGGGTCGTAAGCTGCAAGCCGAGGCGCTCTCACCTCGCAAATCAAGAGCAAAAAACACAAGTGCCAAAAGCACCAAGGCGTTCTCCTTCCCCGTCGCGCGCACCAACGCACTCGCGCTGGCCGCGTAACAGGGAATGAGGGCAACCGGGTCGCCGTAGTGTGACCCCGGTGCCTCTGATGGGGCCAGGCGGCGTCAGAGAGCATCGTCATATACCGTAAGGTGCAGCCCGTAGACGCCGATAGGCGGGCTCAAGACTCTCGGCTAGCCGGGCTAGTGGACGGGCGTCACTGCCGGACCGTCCGGTGAATGTCAAATCAGCGACTAAGCTTGTAGACGCTTGCGGTCGTTTGTTTCGGACCCGGGTTCGACTCCCGGCATCTCCACTCCACAACTTCCAAGAGGGCTGCTCGCAAGGCAGCCCTCTTGACTGTAACGTCTTGACGATCTGATTCGAGTCAGAACACGACGAGGCGCTTTTGACCACGCTCCCCCCATCGTGCGCTCCGACCGCAGAGTTCGGCTTTGTGCAGGAGTTAGCTGCAGCCGTCAGGTTCGCGCGCGAAGCCGGCGCGATCGTGCGCACCTTCTACCAGGTATCGCCGAACGTCCGGTGGAAGGATCCCACGGAGCCGGTGACCGAAGCCGACCGGGCCTCGAACGCGCATCTTGTCAAACAGATCAGCCAGACCTATCCTGCGGACGGCATCCTCGCAGAGGAATCGAAGGATGATCTGACTCGCCTCGACAGGCGCCGGGTCTGGATCATCGATCCGCTCGACGGGACGATGGAGTTCATTGCGCGCAACGGCGAATTCTGCATCATGGTGGGACTGGTGTCGGATCATCGTCCCGTGGTGGGGGTCGTCTACCAACCGATCGACGATGTCCTCTACGGCGCAACGGCCGGCGCCGGCGCCTTCGTGGAGGAGTTCGGCGAGCGCATCCCCCTGCGCGTCTCGCAGGCGGCCGATCCCAGGAGCCTCCGTCTCGTCGTCAGTCGATCGCACCGGGTGCCGCTGGTCGAGCCGATCATCGCGCGGGCCGGTGCGCAACATGTGCGCAGCGTGGGAAGCGTCGGACTGAAGATCGGCCTGATCGGGAGGCGCAAGGCCGATTGGTACGTGCACCCGAACCCCGGCACGAAGGAGTGGGACACCTGCGCGCCCGAGATCATCTTGCGCGAGGCCGGTGGTGTCATGACCGACTGCTGGAACCGGCCGCTGCCCTACAACCAGCCGGACATCATCCGGCGCTTCGGCTTGCTCGCCAGCAACGGCGCGGCGCACGCGCACGTCGCCGAGGTCGTTTCCGACGTACTGGATGAGGCGGGGGTGGAACCCGACTTCGGATTCCTATGAGCAAGTTCAGTCCCGGCCGCCACACGTGGGGCGAAGATTCGCCGTCGGGCGACGTTTCGGCGCGGCAGTCGAAGGCCTGGACCTGCGCGTTCGAGCGCATCCTCCCCATCTCGCTGCACGAGGTGATTACTTCCTGGGACGCTGACCGGCGGCAGCAGCTTTTCCGGATTCTCCTGCCGATCGACCGCCTGGTCGAGTTCGGCATCGATCCGATCGACCTGGCCGACGCCGAGGAGCGCCCGATCGCGCGGCTGGCGTTCGACGCCTCCCAGTCCGGAGTGCGGATCGAGCTTTATCATCGCGGGGACGCCGCCGATGCCATGATGGAGTTCGAGTTGCGCGACACCCCATTCAACCAGATCGAGGTCGTCTGGTTGGCGATCCAGGATCCACTGGCGCAGCGCTTCGACGTGGATAGGATGCCGGACGGACAGTCGACGCTGCGCGGCGCGACGCTGCGCAACTTCCAGGCCGAAGCCGACGCGCTGGCGCACGGCCTGGCGCCGGGGCAGATCTTGCCCGGGCTGCACGGCTTCTCGCAGGCGGTGACGCGCATGGAAACGTTCATGTTCTGCCTGGGCCAGCGCGAATACATTGCACAGCCGCTCTATTACCATTCGGCAGTCATGTTCGAGCGCGCCGGTTTCAGCTACCTTCAGGGCAGGGCCCTCATGGAGCGGATCCATGCCGGCTTCTCGGCGGATGGCGGAGACCTGCGCAGCCGGCTGGACAGCACTTCACCGTTCCGCCGGCCGGAACTGGCCGACAGCGTTCGCGGACGCGCCTGGGCGATCCATGATGGGATCCTGGGTGAAGAATGGAATCGCGTACGCATGGTCAAGAGGCTTGGCGTCGATGCGAAGGTCGACACCTGTCCGGGGCTGCCGTGGTAGACGGCGCGGGCCGCGGCATCGGCGACGGCGCATGGGATGAAAACGGAGAGAAACCTTGATGAAAGAAGAGAAGGTGCGCATCGGCGTCATCGGCGGCAGCGGCGTCTACGATATGGCGCAACTGACGGATGTCCGGGAGGTCAGGCTCGATACTCCCTTCGGCGCCCCATCGGACGCCTACATCGTGGGCAAGGTCGATGGCGTGGGGGTGGCGTTCCTGCCGCGCCATGGAAGGGGCCATCGCATCAGCCCCACCCAGCTCAATAGCCGCGCGAACATCTACGGTTTCAAGATGCTCGGCGTGGAGTATCTGATCTCCATCAGTGCCTGCGGCAGCCTGCAGCCGGAGTACCGGCCCGGCGACATTGTGGTGCCAGACCAGGTCTTCGATCGCACGCGGCTGCGCGGGCTGAGCTTCTTCGATGATCCGTCCGTGGGCACCGGCGGCATTGTGGTGCACGTCTCCGTGGCAGACCCGTTCTGTCCAGAGCTCAGCCGGATCGTCGCTGACGCCGTGAGCAAGACCGGGCGCGCCGTCCACTTCG